>CAZETM010000257.1:0-11461 GCA_964514885.1 uncultured Polyangium sp.
GCACGCGTACAAACCGGTTAGAGACTAAAACCCTTGACGCGCCCAGCGCATGCTGTTGTATTGCCAGAATGAAACAGACACTCCTTCCCTCATGTTTGCTCGTTGCTTTCGCGCTCGTTCCTGCGTTTGCTTGCACTGCCGCGCCCGAAGACGAACCGGAGGAGATGACCGACGAGAGCGAACAGTTGTTGACCGGTTGCCCGGCGGCGCGCGTCAAATTGTCTGGCCGCGTCAATAACGGCGTGCTCCTCTGCTCGGGCTGGCAATCGGTGACCGCGGGACAACGCCAATACATCAAAATGGTCGGCGCTCGATCCAATGGCAAAGCCGACCTGTATCTCCAGCGTGCGGGTAGCTCGGCTTGGGTCACTTCGGGCGTGACATCGAATACATCGACCGAAATCATCGATAGCTTGGCTCCGGTGACGGATTCGTATCGTGCTTGCGCCTATGGCAATGGCGATTACGACGACGTGCGCGTCACGATGGACGCGTCCAATTCGTCGGTGTGTGGCGCTCCGGGATCCGCCGTGGACTTTTGCTTTGGCGCGGTCGGCTCGAATTGCAATGGCGTTGCCGTCACGTCACCTTGTTCGACGCGGAGCGACGCGCTCGTGGAGTGTCAAGTTGCGGTGGGTTCGCAATTGCACGACACTTGCTGTTCGTACAATCCCGGCGGCTACACTTGTGGGGGAAGCGGAAACCCGACGGGGTGGCCTTCCGATTGCAGGGCGGAATGGGATCACGCGCAAAACGACGTGACCACGACGCGGCAATTTCCACGGGTGTTCGATGCGTCGGAGCCGAGCTATCGACCGACGGACATGGCCACGTGGACATCATTCGCGACCTACGATTCTCGGCATCGGGGCCTGCCCGTGAGCGTCTCCATCAAAACGCCCGTGGGCAAGGCATTGTGGAACGTCGATGCGCAAAATGGCTGGTGCACCAACCCCTCGACGTACGACACGTATTGGAGTTTGCAGGGGTATTATTCGGTTTGTCGCTGAGCCTTTCGCGTCTGAACCTTCCCTTGAGTTCAGCGCGCGATATCGACGCTGGTCGAATCATCAGCGCGTGAATTCGTTTTTCAGCAATCCATAAATGGCGCTGCTGGTTCATCAAGCTCCAGCACGTCGCGGTCCGCGGGCGTCAACGTCGCGATCTGCGTATCTGACGAACGCACGCCAAACATGGCCGTGGCGATATCGACAAGCGCATGCTGCGCCCGAAGACCAACCTTCGCCGCAGCGCTCGCCAACGCCATCGATACCGAACTGGGGCCAATCCAAGAGTGCACGCAATACCCTTACCTGTAAGACCTCTCTCGTCGTGCAATTTCTATTGTTAGCGGCACGAACTTCGGCTACCTATCGAGCATGCAGCTCAAAACGATGTTGATAACCGCATGGATTCCTATGATAGTCGGCATGGCGTGCACAAAGACGCCGGTGCAAACGAGCAACACTGGAGGTGCCGGCGGCTCGCCTGACGTGGGCGGGGCCGCAGGCGCCATGAACACAGGCGGCACTGGGGGAGGAAGTGTCACCTGCCCCATTGACCAGCAAACCCTCACGGATACCCTCCGACAAGCCGTGCTCGATGCCCAATTCGAGCAAACCATCGATTTTGGTCCCGAAGAAAATGGTGCGTGTCCCAAAGACGCGGGATGCATTAACAAGCCAGTTGAACATGCGCCAAACATCGACGTGGCGCTTATTGCATTCTCGGGAATACCCGAATGCCCACCCGTGTATGCGAACGTGATGCTCTCGCGGGATTTCCCGACGGTACGCGTCAATAAGATCGATCCTGATTCACTTGCGGTGTCGGACGTTCGCTGGCGCAAATGGGACATCGATCGTTGGAATGGTGTCAAAGGTTGGCTCGACAATCCGGCGCTGACGGATGCAGACGACGTCGTTCCTGGATTGCAGGGTGAGGACTTTTTCATTCCGTATCCCGCGTCCACCTTCAAAGTGCTCGTCGCGGTGGAGATTCTCCGTCTGGTGGATCAAATGCTCGTGGCAATTGACGACGTGCACACCTACAACGGTTCGGCGAAAACGCTCCGTTCATGGATGGAGGAGATGATCACGTTTAGCAGCAATGATGCCACCTCGGCGCTGTTGACGCGCATTCATGAACTCGGCAAGGTCCAGGACATGAACGATGCATTCGCATCGCTTGGGTTGAGCACGTTGCGAATCGATGGAACGAAGCCGGATGGCTCGAGCTGGAATCCGGGGCAGATCCACATGGGTGCATGGGACACGGCTCGCCTTCTCTGGCTGATCGACGAAGACGCCCCCACGCCCGGCTGGAAGACGCCCGCCGGAACGCCCGTGAGCAACCTATTCATCACCTCGTCGTCGAAGCAAATCTTGCGAGGCTTTTTGCGGGATCAGGGCTGGCACGAAGTGCTCAGCACAACGGCGTTGTGCGCCATTCCATTGACGAAGTCAGGCATTCCTGCCCTGCTGAGCGACAAGTTCATTGCCGCTGACGGCAGTGTGACGGTGGAAGGAATTCCCATGACGAGCGACGTGAAACCATGCAATGCCGCCGCCACGATGTACTTCGATCATAAAACCGGCCTCACGTTCAACTACGGAAGTGCGACAGGCATCGCGGTCGGAATTCCCGGCAAAGCAAAACGACATTACATCCTTTCATACTTTGGAAACCTGGGGTATCGATACACGGACGCAGACAAGCTGGATGGCGGACATCCGTGTTTCAACTCGGGGATCTGCTTCACACAGCGAATTCCTGCAATGGCTGCGCAAATCGACACCGCACTCGCCAAACGTCTGGAATGACTTCGCCCCACCGATCAGCGCGCGAATTCGTTTTTCAGCAATCCATAAATGGCGCTGTCCAGGAATCGCCCGCAGTAAAACCAATTCTCCCGTAACAGCGCTTCTCGGGTAAAACCAAGCTTTTCGAGCACGCGGCGCGAGCCATCGTTTGCCGGATCGATATTGGCCTCGGCTCGGTGCAATTCGAGGTGGTCGAAGCCAAAGCGGATCGCGGCGGTGACGGCTTCGGTCATGTACCCCTTGTTCCAATACGCGGGTCCGATTTCATAACCGAGCTCCGCGCAAAAGCTGGGCTTGTTCCATTTCCAAAAACCCACGGTGCCCATGAGCGTGGGATCGTCGCGCAGCGTAATGCCCCAGCGAATGGCAGTGCCATCGCGAACGCCATCGAACACGAGCTGCAGGCGCGCAAGCGTGGGATCAATGGTCGAGTCTGGATCACGGCCCAAATACCGAGCAACCTGGGGATCGGAATGGTTCCGAAAAACAGCTTCGGCATCGGACGGGTAAAGCTGACGCAGGATGAGCCGCGGGGTTTCGAGCGTCGGGAACGGGTCGAAAGAGATCATGGTAAAGTCCGGGAAGTATCGTTTGGACCCACGAGAAAAGCACAGCTCGCTGCACGACGCAACCACGTGTCACACAATCGCCTGCCCGACCGATAGACAAAACATGAAGCGTCGAATCCTGCTTTCTGGACTGCTCGGGCTCGCAGCTTGCCAACCCGCGCCGTCGGCCCAAGCTGAGCCACGAACGAATACGACGAGCTCTGCACCGCGTCGAGAGTCTTCACACGAAGCACCCAGCACGCCGGCTCCATCTCGTTCCCGTGACATCAAGGCGGGTTATCCCTGGTTCGATGGCGGATCCGACGGAATCCCAACGCCGACCGATACCTTGGAGCATCGTTTTCCCACCGATTCTGGCTTTTCACGAGTCGACTTGGCACCTCGAAGTTTCGGTGCATTTTTGCGCGCTTTGCCGCTCGCAGCACCGAAAACGCCGGTTCTTTCGTTCCGCGGCGATACCATTCGCGAAGCTGATCACCCGAATGTGGCGGCAGTCGTAGCCATTGATGTCGGAAAGCGCGACTTGCAGCAATGCGCAGACGCTATCATTCGTTTGCATGCCGAATACCGATATGCGCGAGGACACCGCGATCATGAATACCGAGCCGCCAGCGGTACCAAGCTTTCGTTTGCTCGATATTTGGCAGGGGATCGATTGCGCGTCGATAACAACAAGCTGTCCTTCGTGTCGGCAGCGCGCGCCGCGGCGCCGACGCATGCGTTGCTTCGTACGTGGCTCGACGATGTGTTTGGCTGGGCAAACACGGGGGCATTGGCGCGCGACGGCCAGCGAGTCAAAATCGGGGACCTGCGCCCGGGCGATTTCTTCGTGCTTACGGGGGTCCCGTACGGACATGCCGTATTGGTGCTGGATATGGCGGTGGATTCACGAGGTCGTCGCGCTTTGCTGCTGGGGCAAAGTTTCGTGCCTGCGCAGAACTTTCACGTGCTCAGGCCGAATCAGAAGAGCGTGTGGTTTGTCGTGGATGACGCGGAAGGCTCGGTCACAACGCCGTTTTGGGAGGCTTTTCCATTTGATTCGTTGCGGCGGCTTGGTGAATGACGCGTCTGCGCGTTAGCACCACCATGACACCCAACGCACCCATTGCTTCGATCGGCAGTGCGGACTGGTTTACCATTTGACATCCGCAATGAGCCCCCCGAGCCGGCGTGGTCACGGACGCCGGGACAGTTGGCACTGGCGCCGTTTGCACCACTAGCGTTTCAGAAGCTGAACTCGTCGGAGCCGCTGACGGCGGTGCAGCAGGCAAGAACGCTGATGCTACAGGCGCAGGGCAATTCCGAGGGTGTTTGTCCAGCCAATCGAGTACCTTCGCAGCTTGCCCCGGCGCGCTGAGCGCTCGCCATTCACCTGCGTGGTCTTTCCCTGACAACAAATCCCACGTCACATCCTGCGTGCATGTCGACACGTCATCTTTCAATCGCCGAGCTAAGTGATGAAGCGGGTTCTTGTCCCCCACGAGAAAATATGCTGGGGGCGCGCACGAAGAGCAATCGCTCGATGCCGGTGGAATACCTCCTCCGACGAAGATTACGGCAGCATAACGTGCACCAAGGCGCGCATAATGGTAACCGAGAAACGACGCCCCGCCAGACCAGCCAGCAATCCAAATACGATCCGGATCAATATCATAATCTTTCCGCACGGTATCGATCTGTGCCGAAATCCAACCAGGCGGGTCCCCCTTCGACCATTGCCAATAACTACCGACGAGACACCCCTCGTCTTTGGGGCACATCGGAGCCAATACCGCAATCCCACGCTCGGATGCGGCCGTGATGAATGGGGCTGCGTCACGAGCCACCAGCGGTGCTTTGCCGCCAGGAGCGTCTCCATGCAGCACAACGAGCAACGGCGCCTTTGCTTTGCCTTCCGGAGGCGCTACGAATAAACAATTTTTGCAGGGATAACCAGAGCCTGGCCCGGGCGCAGCGAGCGCTGGCTCAATCAAGCCCGCGCCAAACAATAATGTTGCGACAACACCGAAGCCACACGAAACCAAGGCCCGGTCCATTCCCCTATTCACTCCCCATTCAACGTATACAAATACGACGCAATGTCTTTCGCCTCTTGCTCGCTCACCCCCATGATCGGCATTCGCGTGCGAGGTCGAATATCGGTCGGCTTCATGATCCACCGCACGAGATTATCCGGCGTATTCACGACAGTCTGGGCAATGTCCCCACGATTGGCAAATCCAAATAACGGATGCGATTCGCGACCATTGGCCCCTTCAATCCCGGGAATGATATGACACGCTCCACACGCGAACTTCTTGATCGCCACTTTCCCGCGCTCAGGATCACCCCCAACCACTTCCTTCTTGGGCTTCGGAGCATCGCAAGCAACCAGCGACACCAGCGACACGAGCGACACGAGCGACACGAGCGCGAAAACGAACAACGTGTTGTGGAATCGACGTGTGAAGTGCACCTGGTCTCCATGTCCCCCAACGAGTCGTCGTCGTAGGGCTCGTCCAGCTCGAGTCAACCCTACCGGACCGACGCGAGGCTAGCATATCGTAGGCCCAGACAACCATGCTTCGTGACGGCCGTGCTCATGGAATATCCTTTTGACAATCTATTGTACGCTCGAGCCTGCTTCGGCTGCGGCGTGAGTCATGATGGCCGGCATGTTCGAGCTACTCGCGCAACGCCCGTGGTTTCGTCGCTTATGGGCGGCAGGTGCTATTTCGCTCGTTGGCGACTGGCTCGGGTTTGTCGCGATTAGCCGACTCGCGATGGATCGAGGCGGTGGACCGGTTGCGCTGGCGATTGTTTTCGCCGCCCACACGCTTCCGCATGCGTGGGCCATGCCGATCACCGGCGTCGTGGCAGATCGCTTCGACCGTCGTCGATTGCTCGTCGCAGTGCCGCTCGTGCAAGCCCTGCTGACGCTTTTCATGGCTTTGGCTGCTTCCCACGGAGCGCTCGTCCCGCTGCAAGCGCTCGTCGTCGTACGTACGACCTTCGGAGCCTTCATGGCTCCCGCAGAAGCAGCGGCCCTTCGACACACCGTGGAGCCTTCGGAGCTGGTGCGCGCAAACGCGCTTCTCTCTGGCACGTGGAGCTTCGCGTATGTTGCAGGCATGGCCCTCGGCGGAGCGATTGCTGGTTTGGGTCCGACGCTCGCGCTCGTGCTGGATTCCGCAACGTTTGTCCTGGCGGCGATGTTTGCCCTGGGCTTGCCGACGATGCAGCCCGATGACGATGCGCGGCCGAAAACGACCGGTCTGTTCGCGTTTGTCAAGGCAATACCGCACGATTTGAAAACCGCCTTCGATCACGCTCGAGTTCGGCCAGCCTTGTTTCGCGCGATGCTTGGAAAAGTCCCGGTAGCCATCGCCGGAGGCGCGGGTTGGATGATCCTGAACTTGGTTGCAGACCGCGCCAAACCTTTGGGAACAGCGGCGGTTTCGCTGGGTATTCTGCAAGCCGTGCGCGGCGCTGGAACGGGAATCGGTCCGATGAGCATCACGCTGTTCACTCGAGGAGCTGCGCCTTCTCGTTTGGTCGAGCGCGCAGCCGTGCTGCTGTCTTTCGCGAGTATTGTCGCGTTTTCGTTTGCAGCCAACACCCCGGCGATCCTCGTGCTCGTCACCCTCACTTGGGGAATGGGCACCGGCTCGAATTGGGTCTTGACCAGTTCGTCACTTCAGCGGCTGTCGCCAAACGGGATGATTGGGCGGCTGTCGAGCATCGACGAGTTGTGGACGACGGCGGTTATCGTGCTAGGCGCCGTAGCCGCAGCTCTGCTGCTCGAAGCGGGCGTGAGCATGCCGGTCGTCGCCATCACGGGCACGGCGGTCGGCATCCTGGTATTGGTTTGGCTCGACCAACTAGGCGCTGGCGCGAAGAACGAGATCGACTCCGCCGTGGACTCGGACAAGTCCAACGCAGGCTAGTTCGGTGCCATTCGCGCGTCCGTGGGAAACGGCAAACACACGAGCCTTGCGAGAAGTGCCATCTCCGGATGATCTTCGGGAAACAGACCGATCGCTCCAAGGTGGATGTCGTCGAAGTACACCGCAATTCCCATGTGGCCATCGAACCAAAGCGTTCCGTGAACGAGCCCGTGCTCGGTGATTTCCATCAGATTCACCGTCCCTCCCCCCATCGGCTGTCCCAACATTTCTTCGCAACTTCGCGCGATCGCGTCACGCAGCCACATGTGTCTCGATGCTTTGAAGTCGAACAAAAACGTGGGCTCGTCCATGAAGCTGTCGAAGAACTCGTCGAGCACGTCGCCTGTTGGCGCTTCCGTTACGAGCAAACGTTTGATGACGGCAATTCGCTCGGCGATGGCTGCGGTCGACTTGTTCTGTTGCGCGTTGCTGTGTGCATTCCGAGTCTTGCTTTTGGTCCGGTTTTTCTTTACCGAACCGCGCGTTTCGGAGCACGACGACGTTGAGCCAGTTGACGTTGAGCCTGTTGAGGCAGTTGACGTTGAGCCAGTTGTGGACGAGCGGCGAGTAGAACGAGCTGTAGTCATGTTGCACGTCGACCTTGTTCGATGTTGATGACGATCCGAGGCATCGAGAGGCGAAGCCGCGGCGTTCATGTATCCATCGTTCGGCGCAAAGCTCAGTTGCGTCCTTCGCCAAATTTTTTTCGCTTCTCCAAACCCGCTTGACCGTTCACCAAGCGCTTCACTTCTGATAGCGTCCCGCGTGATGGGTTCCCTTGGCGGCGGCAGCATGGCTTCGCAAAGCGCGCGTCGGCGCGTTGGTCGTGTGCTGCGCGACAAGTGGCATCTCGACGAAGTGATCGGAACGGGCGGATTTAGTGCGGTTTACGCCGCGACTCACCGCAACGGAAAACGCGTCGCCATCAAGATTCTGCATCCCGAGCTGAGTGCGATTGACACGGCGAGAAGTCGTTTCTTGCGCGAAGCGTACGCCGTCAACGCCGTCGAGCACACGGGGATGGTTTCCGTCGTCGATGATGATGTCGACGAAGACGGATGCGTGTTCCTCGTGATGGACTTGCTCGAAGGCGAGACGCTCGAAGAACGACGCGCGCGCAGTGGTGGCAGTCTCGACTTCGACGACGTGCTCGCGATGGCAAATGACGTGCTCGACGTGCTTGCCGCGGCTCACGAGAAGGGCGTCATTCATCGTGATTTGAAGCCTGAAAACGTATTTCTTTGCAAGTCGGGCCAAATCAAACTGCTCGATTTCGGCGTGGCAAAACTGCGCGAGATGCCGCATGCCAAAGCGCTCACGGTCAACGGGATCGTCATCGGAACGCCTGCGTTCATGCCGCCGGAACAAGCGAAGGGTCAGTGGGAGCAAGTCGACGAGCGCAGTGATATTTGGTCGATGGGCGCGACGATGTTCACGTTGCTCACGGGGCAACTCGTGCATGGACAACTGTCACCACACGAAGCGCTCGTAGCCTCGGTTTCGCGGCCTGCTCCGTCACTCGACGACGTGTCTCCAGGCGCGCCGCGAGGTCTCGTCACCTTCATGGCTCGCGCTCTTTCGTTCCACCGCGAGAACCGTTTTCAGACTGCGCGCGAGATGCAAAAAGCGGTGCGTGCGCTGCTCAGCGAACTCACGGGCCGAGCCGTGATCAATCATGGATCGATCGACAATGAGCCGACACAAGATCATGTCAAGGCGAAGGTGGTGGATGACTCCTCGTCGGTGACGCGGCCGCGAGCGGGCTTGGTTCCGCGCGACAGCATCCCCGATATCGAGCAAGACATGAAATCGCCAGCTCCTGGAGTGGCGTTGCAGTCGATCTTCGATGCGCAAGAGTCCAACAGCAATTTGAAGAAGGCGCCGATCGTCAATCGCCCGGTGGACGTGTTAGTTCCAGGACGGGAAGACGACAAAACGCTCGTGCGAGCGCCAAAGGCGGCGGTTCCTGTGTCGGAAGTAGCGGAAGCGAAGCCTGAACCGCTGGTAGAAGTAGCGAAACCGAAGCCCAAACCAAAATCGCGGCCAAAGCAAGATTTACCGCCGATACCTCAAAACAAGGTTCCTCTTTGGGGTTGGGTCGCGCTGGTGTTGCTGGCGATTTTCATCATTCTCATGGCGATGCTGCTGGTGCGGGAAGTTCGCCATCCCAAAACAGAACGATTGAATCGCCACGCGGATGATTCCTTCCGTTTGGGCTGACCGATGACGTGGGTTGCGGTCATTGGGTTTTGCGCGTTCGTCGCCATTGTTTTTCTGCTCGTCGAGGCGTCACGGCGATTGCTCGAGATTCACGTCGATCACGGGCGCGTGGTAAAGCTCGAAGGACGAGGGCCGGCCGAGTTCGTGGCTGATTTCAAGGACGTATTGGCGCGCAACTGCGCTTCGGGCACGATCATCGTGCGCCTGGAGGCAGGTCGAGCGGTCGTGCACGTGAGTGGCGCGATTGATGAGAATACAGCGCAGCAATTGCGCAATGTGGTGGGGCGGTTTCCGACGGCGAGATTGAAGGCCGGTAGGCGCGTGCGCCGGTAGGGTCAGGTCAACGTGGCTCGGCTCAGCTCTTCGAGAGGAAGCCGCGAACTTGAGATTCGATGGCGCTGCCGGGAACCACGAAGGGTTTGTCCGTGATGTCGATAGCGAACTTCTGGGCGGTGATCGAGTAGGTGCCCTTCACTTTGCCTGCGGGCGTGGGAACCTCGAAATCACCTTTCTTCTCGTCACCGAGGAACTTGCCGCCGGCCTTCTCGATGGCGCCTTTGGCTTTGGAAACCATGTCTTGCGCTGCACCGGGAAAGTCGACCGAGAAACTATGCTTTGCCATGTCCATCTACCTCTTGTCGGAAAAACCCGCCCGAGATTTGCCGAAGCGTCCCCTCGGACAACTGGCGGGACCATAAACCGACTAGGCGACGAAAGCCAGCACGAACGCACGAGGTGTGGCGGGAACGAATGTGTTACTTGTTTCGCACCGGTTTCGAATCCTTGAGTTCACCGGGCCCGGTGTCGACGAGCGGGCGCTCGTACCAGGGTCGAGTGTTCTGCTCATGATATCGGTACAATCGAAATGCAATGAAAAGAATGGGCACGATGAGCCAAGCTAGTTGATGTGTGGTTACGCCTGGCCCGATTTTCGATTGCTTGACGAAGGGTTCGCGCACCCGTCGCACGGGAATGATGGTTTTTTCTTGCAGGCGGCTGAAGAGATCATAACCAATCCGATCGACGATGATCGTCTCGTCGGGCAGAAGGAGAAAGGCTCGGTAGTTATCGTTTTCGTCGCCATCCGAATCCTTGGTGACGTAATGGTCAAGCTTCGCCAGGACTGCGTCTTCGGTGGAGCCCAGGTACCTGCGTGCGTGAAATCCGTAGAGCGCTACATGAATGGCGATGGCGGTGATGAGAATGTTCCGGGCTGCGCGTGCATGAAATGCGGCTCGCTCTCGGAATCGAGCCCCCAGTGGCTCGGAGGACAACAGCATCGGTTCTTTCGGCAATGGGCGCAGCACGAGGGTTTCCCGTGCCGATCGATATCCCCCTTGGGCATTGGCATCGGATTCCGGATCCGGCGCGCGCACGAGCTGTCCCGAGGCATAAATCTGCTCGCCCGGCGATAACTCCGCGAAGCGCGTTCGGTGCGTCAAGTCGACACGGATGATTCCATCAATCGCATCGACGAGGGCGACGTCCCCTGCCGGCTCGACCCGAATGCGTTTTCCATCTGTGAGGCGCAGATAAAACGGTTTGACCTTGACGAGTCGCTTTTTTCGGTCCACGTGAAGTACCACTGCGCCGAGTTCTCTTTTTCTTCGCCTTCCTGATCGATTTCGACTCGCACCGCCTCGGAAGCGCCTTGCGCATATTCCACCTGGCCATGAAGAACGGTCGGGCCTGGCAAACGTCGCGCGCTGGGATCGAACGACGCTTCTGCCACGCGAGCTTCGCGGAATTTGCGTGTGCGTTGCATGAGCACGTGGGCGATGAGGACGATGAAGCCGAGCGTGGCAAACCCATCGACGAGCAGAGACGAGAGGATTGCGCCCGCGTGACCGTGAGAAAGCACCTCGAGCATGGGGCGTGCACGCTAACACGATCAGGTTTGACAGTGCATCGTCTTCGGTTTCTT
>CAZETM010000258.1:0-7683 GCA_964514885.1 uncultured Polyangium sp.
TCTGGGCAAGGACGTGCTCGATCGGTACCCGCACGAGTTTTCCGGGGGACAACGTCAACGTATAGCGATTGCACGAGCGCTCGCAGTGCGTCCTGATTTCGTGGTTTGCGATGAGCCGACGAGTGCGTTGGATGTATCGGTGCAGGCGCAGATCCTGAATTTGCTCGAGAAGCTCCAAGACGAGCTATCGGTGAGTTACCTATTCATTTCGCACGATTTGCGGGTTGTTGCGTACACGAGCCACCGCATTGCAGTGATGTATTTGGGGCGTATTGTCGAAATGGGACCGGCGAAGGATGTATCCGAGCGGCGATTGCATCCGTATACGCATGCGCTTTTTGGAGCATTGCCGAAAGAGGGCCAAAAAGAGAGGCCGCGTCGGGTATTGATGGGTGAGCCTCCAAGCCCGCTCGATCCGCCGCGAGGGTGCGTATTTCACACTCGATGTCCGCGGGTTGAAAAAGGCCGGTGCGATGTGGAGACGCCTGAGCTGACGGAGATCGTGCCGGGCAGTCATCACCGGGTGGCGTGTTTTCATCCGGAGGGAATGGATGAAATGGTGGGGCAGGGGATTGGCGACACCAACGAGCTGGCGAGTATCAGTGCAATCGGCACGATGGCGGATTGATGATCGTCAAGGCAACAGCGGTGCATGGTCATGGTTATTGAGCCAATCATTCCACCAGCGGGGAAGCTGCCCCGTTCTTTTTTGCGCCCATCGCTCCAGTCCGTCCTGGTCCAGCATTGCGCCTTGTTGACGAACGGAACGGAGCCACGCTGCCGTCCTAACAACACGGGCAGGTAGCTCTGGTAACTCTTGAATGGCCAATTTAATTGCACCCCAGTCCTCGGTTACGAACACCAGGTGTGGGTGAAAAGCTGCTAGTGCGATGCTTGCAAGCTCGCCCTTGTCTTTATTCGTAATTTGTGTCCGAGTTCGTTGCATCTCTTTATAGAGCGTTGCTTCGGGCGTATCAACGATGAGTTCGTGCACCTCACAGTGCCCAGCGGTAACAAGCTCATCCTTTAACTTTTTGAATCCGTCTCCCCAGCTTCGTTCTTTTTCGAGTTCGTTGGCCACTTCCGCAACAAAATGAATACGCGATATCGCCGCGGCGACACGAAGAAATTCCTTTTGACCCGCCTGGAAAAGATAGGAGACGGCACATGCGTCAAAAAGCGCTTCCATGCGTCTCCCAGGGAAATGGGTCAACAAGCCCGAGACCCAACAGAGAACGGACCTGACCTTCGGTAACACTGCCCTCGCATAGCGCAGCTTCGAGTGCATTGCACAGGGCAATGCTTGTTTGACTCGATGCCGGCAACAACGTTGCAGGTTTTGGATAGGGACCAGCGCCTGCTACCATGAGTTGTTTTGCGAGATCCTCGCTCAAACCCCTATGATTCTGAAGCTGTCGTACGGACAATTCCCAGGGGACGCGGAATTCTTCGCGAATACGAATGGCTGCCTGGCGCGCTCCCGCATTCGTCACTAGGCTCTTCCCCTCGAGTATTTCCGCAAAGGACGAGGAAGGTGCGAGGAATTCGGCCGCAAATGCACGTGCGCGCTGTTCGAGTAAATCTTCTTTCCCCTCGGTCTCCATGACGAGTTGGATGCCGCTCTCGGTCCGGTCGAAAAGAATATGGCAAAGCTCGTGCGCTAGGTGCACCCGATCCACCACTGGATTGGTCCTTCTCTCCTCGTCATTCGCATTGAGGATGACTGCCGCGCCTCGTCGATCGGCTTGGCGCACGGCAACCGCGGGAAGGCGTTTGGTTTCGAGCGGTGCTTGAAGTACGACAATCCCGAATTGATCCTCGAGCAGAGAACGCATGTCGTCTATTGATTCACTTGCTCGTCCTAGAAGTGAACGGAGACGTCGCGCCAACTCATACCCCTGCTTGGCTGTTGCGTTGTCAGGACCTTCCCAAACATCTTCGACTGGCAAGTTACGGAATTTCGCGTCTGGCTCTTTCTGACGAAGAGCGAAGAGCGCTTTGCCTTGTGCAAGTGCCCAAGCAAAAAAGTCTGCGTCGTTGGGACTAAAATCTTGATACCCGGCGGATGCTTGGCGCAGAAATACAACGGAAGAGTCCCCAACGATGCGTTTCCCATATGCAAGCGCAACGGGATCGAGGCCCAAGATGTCCGCCAATCGATCGAGATCGACTGTGCTAACGGAAGGTTTGCCGTGCTTGAGCGCTTCCAGTCGTTCAAGACGCACATTCGCTTTGGATGCGAGCTCAGCGGTGGACCAGCCTTGCGCCGCTCTTTCGTTCTGGATGATGCGCGCTATGTCTGCGAGGAGCGTAGTCATCAGTGCCGTTCCTCAGGTTGTTACCAGCTTGCGATGTGTGTGTACAAAAGTCTAGTTCGGTAGCTGATCGTGGACCAGCCGCTTGGCGCCGAAACGAAACCTTTCGCTTTTGGGCCACAACGTCCACGTCTTTCAATATACTTTGCAATACAAAAATGGGTCCTCCCATGACCACATCGACTGAAGACGGTTGGCAATTCTTCGGGAAACACTCGTATCGTTTCGAGCCTCCGGACATCATGTACTTTCGTCCGGTGGGAGTGATGTCCTACGAAGAAGGCAAGCAATTGTTTGAAGAGCTGGAGAAATATCCCAGGCCTGAAAAAGGCTTTTACTTGCTTACGGACGCAGCCGTGGTGGAGCGGCAATCCACCGAGATCATTAAAGATCCCCAATTGATGGAAAAAGTGCGCCTGTATCGCGCGCTGACCTATTTCAATGTGAGCTTCCACGGCCGCACGGTGATCAACATCTACCTCAAAGTGGCTCGGGCCTTCAAAATTCCGTTGGCGGACTTGCCGCTGAAAATCTTCGCTACCGAAGCCGAAGCTCGCGCCTGGATCGAACAACATCGTCGTTCGTCCTGACGAAACGTTGGTCTCGACAATCCATAAAAACACGTGCGGTATGTCTTCGCCGTCTTCGATCCGCAAATCGGGGCTCGGTAATTCCATCTCCTCGCAAGCAAGAACCGCTTCCAGCTTGATTAGATTTACCGCGCCGCGGAAATGACAGAATGGGCTCGGTACCGGGTAAAGCGTGTGGCCCGTGGGTACATCGAAGCCGCGTGGAAAACGAGCCGTGTCAATGAATCGTTCCGGTGGCAAGTTGAGGTGCACGATGAGACGCCACGTCGATTCCGAGCACACGATGCGTCATCGAAACGCGACGGTACATTCGTTTGTAGTCAAACGACGACGCATGCGCGGTACGACGCGTTGAGGTTGATTGCGGGAGGTGCAGGAGGTGTGGCAGGTGTGGAATGACGCGAATGCGAAGATGAGCGCTTGACAATCAAGCGGCAGGAGCATCATCCGCGGGCGCGGACTCTTCTTCTGCTTCGGGAGCTTCGGGAGCTTCGGGAGCTTCGGGAGCTTCGGGTTCTGCAGCAACGACGGGAGGAGGCGCTTCGCCATTCTGCGCTGCGAGAATCTGCGTACGCCACGAGACAAGTGTTTGTGCGCGGCGACCTGCCGTTGAGTCGGACAAACCGGTTGATTTCACGATCTTCTGCGTGATCACATCCTGCGTGGGGGGGCTCGACGAAAGAAGCTGCGGAGCAATCGCCGCGATGATTTCGCTCTCCCCAATGGCCGTTCGAAACCGCACCCATTCCTCAGTGCCGTTCGGCGTGAGGCCATTCAGCGTCTTGCCCAACTCGGTCGCGCTGAACCCGCCACCTTCATCCTCGTTTACGAATCCGAGGACACGAGCGGTGTGCAAACCATAGAGCACGTGGCGAGGGTTGATCCCAGTGCGTTCGGAGACTTCCGCCTTCGTTCTGAGGCCATCGACTACGGCGTCGACGATGCGACGAACGTTTTCGAGGCTGTCTGCTTGCGGAATGTCCTTGCTTTCGAGGCGTCGGCGAGCTGTCGGCATGTTGGAGGTCGCAGTTTACATGCAGAACGGCGGACGTCTCGCCAAAAATTTGTCCAGGGCTTCGGAAAGTGCATCACCCGCCCTTAGACGCGAAAACTAAGGCGCGAAAACTAAGGCGCGAAAGCTACGGCCTTCGCGTCCCTGAACTCATCCTCCCGTAGCGGAAGGGGACGCAATCGCTGCCCGGTAGGCCGCCATGGCTTTGTGCCAGTCGACTCGCGCGTCCACATAACGAACCGCCGCGTCCTGGGCGGCTTGTTCGCGCAAGTTCACCAGCAGAACGGTGCCTTCACCGAGTTCGAGCCGCTGAACTTCCTGCGCCGCCAGTTTCACCGCCAGGTCGACCTCGGCCTTCGTCGCGTTCACGCGTAGCTCCGCAGCCATCACCGCCGACGCCGCATCACGTACGTCCGCGACGATACGATCACGAAGCAGTCGCGCCTGCGCATCGATGCGCGCAACCCTCGCCGATGCCGCTCGTTCGTTGCCTGTGGCTGTACGATTGAGCAGTGGAATGTCGATCATCACGCCAGCTTCGACCGAGGGTTTGTCCTGTTTGGGATCGCCTGGGCCAAAGTCCTTCATCCCGATGATCACCACGTCAATCGCTGGGCGACGCTGATTGTCCGCGAGACGTTGATCCACTTCGGCCTGCTGCCTTTGCAGGTCGAGACGCGCAAGATCAGGGCGGCGTCCAAGCGCTATGCGCTCGCCTTCCGCGATGCGCGCGACATCGAACGGTGCAGGATCCGCAATCTCCGCGGGCAGTTGAGAAGCGCTCGGCAAGATGGCATTTCCGCCATCGGCACGCAGATACATCGACAACTCGATGGCCGCTTGTTCGAGCGAGCGTTGCGCTCCGACAGCGGATGCCGTTCGTTGCAGAATCGTTCGCTGATTGTCCTGACGCTCCATCTCCGCGAGGTCGCCGGACTCGACTCTTCGCGCCAGGCCCACATCACGTGCTTTCGCCAAGTCGAGCCACGTTTGCGCGATCCCTAGCTTCTTGCCGGTACCAACCCAGTCCCAATATCGAAACGATGCCAAGCGCACCGCATCGATCTTCTGCAGATCGAGACCTCGACTGGCGACATCGACACCGATCTCCGACTTCTGAATGCCAGCTCGACGCCTGTCGATCGGACCATCGCGCAGCAAGTTGATCCTCGCGCCTGCGCGCACTTCGCCGTACTGATTCGTCTCGAGCTTGCCGTCGTAAACAGGCCAGTCGCCACGTCCCAATCGATACCCAGCAAAGACGCTCGAGCCCCAAAACGGAAGCGGTTGCTCGACGACCGTGTCGACGCGTGCCGAGGGATAACCACCCCAAGGCACGGCCACTCCCATCGTTCTCCACGAAGGGTCGAATCCACCGGATGCGGCCAGGCGTTCGCCTTCCGCTGCGAGTCGTTCTTGTTGCGCCGCCACGATCAACGGAAAGCGCTGTTCGACCGTACGTACGACTTCGCCCAAGGTCAGCACGTCGGCTGCGCTCACAGCTCCTGCGGCTCGATCGAGAGCGGGTGCCGGCATGGTTTGTCCGTATGCGGACGAGCCAACCAGCATGGCAACGAGTAAGTTTGTCAGACCGAACGTCAACACTCGTTTGAGGTGCAACGATCGGAAGGACAACCGAAACGTTGTGTGTTCACCGGAAGCTTGTCGATGACTCACTTGGTTTGTCCTTTCTCGCCTTTGCCATCGTTTTTGCCGTCGTTTTTGCCACCAGAGCCACCGTCGGTCGGAGGCGTGGGCCAAGACGGCGGGAAGCCGTTGAACTGCCGCCACAGCTCGTATCCGAGCGACACGCGGTCGAGCAAAATCCACCCGTTCGAGCGCGTGCTCTGACGCAGATATTGCTTTGAGGGCCAATCTTCTGGCTTGTGGGGCACGACAACTACGCGAAACTTTCCATGGCCGTCGTCCGTGGCATCGACGAACGCAACTTTGCCTCCGTACGTTCCGACTGCGAGCGAAGGCCATCCTGAGAACTGAATCGCTGGCCATCCCTCGAACTGCAAACGAACGTTTCGTCCAGCAGAAACGAGGTTCACGTCGTTGCCTTCGACCCACAGCTCGACCGCAATGTCGTCGGTGTCGGGCACGATCGTGAGCAGTGTGTCGCCCGTCTTCACCATCTCGCCGCCTTGCCGCGCGACGACGCGCAACACCATGCCGCTGCGAGGCGCTTTGACGGCTTGCATTTGCTGTCGCGCGAGGCGCACTTCCATGCGCGCGAGTTCCCCTTCCGCGGACGCGATCTCTGCCTGCGCGGTCGCACGCGACGCAGATGCATCGTTGATCGATGCGCTTGCATCATTACGAATCTTCATCATGTCCGATTCGAGCGCGCTCTCTTCGGAACGCGCAGCCGAAAGCGTCGCGTTGGCTCGTTCCACTTCGGTCGAGGCGCGTGCGACATCCAGCTCCGCAAGCTCGACAGTTCGCTTGGAGGTCAAACCATCTTTGAACAGCGAGTTCTGTCGTTCGAGGTTTTGCTCCGCGGTCTTCAGCGTTGCCTTGGACGCCGTCACTCCTTGCGAAGCTGCCTTCACGCGCTCTTGCGCCATGCGCACACGTGAGGTGGCCGCTTGGAGCGCACTGTCTCGCGATGATTCGAGCGACTCGATTCGATCACCCACGGACGTCGTACGCGAACGCGCGGCGGTGATGCGTGCGCGCACCGCTTCTTGTTCGCGCTCCAGCTTCGACATCAAGTCGGCATCGTTGTCGACGATGTCCACGAGCGGATCGCCCGCGAGCACTCGATCGCCTTCGTGTACGTACCAGCGCGTGACGCGCCCATCGACGGGAGCTTCCACTGTCTGTTGTCGTTCCACGGGCGCGAATGCGATCACGCGACCATGTGCTGGCGAGTTCTGCTGCCAAGGCACGATGACGAGCGAAATCGAGACAACCACGAGCAACGCGGCAAAGATTCGCGCGATCGTTTTGGTCAGGCGTGGAGCGCGCACGAGACGCAAGACATCGGCGTCGCCTTCGAGATCCATGATCGGACGTGCATCAGTCGACATGTCGTTCCTCGTTTTGCTCAAGCAGCCAAATCCGTGGCGCGCATCGGGCGCAGTTTGCCTTGGTCGATCACGTGGATCTCGTCGCAGTGCCGCAACATTTCACGGTCGTGCGTCGTGACGATCAGCGTCCACGGCGCGCTTCGATCGAAGATTGCGTTGCAGATCGACTTGCGAGAGATCGGATCGAGATCCGAGTAGGCACCATCCAAAACGAACAGCCTGGGCTTGTGCGCGATTGCGCGAGCCACACACAGCCGCAGCGCTTGTCCTTGCGAAAGCGACGGAGCTCCTGTCGACAGCACTGTGTCGAGCCCTCCGGGAAGGGCCATCATTTCGTCGTACAGACCGACGGCATCGAGAGCCATACGCACGTCGCGCGTTTGAACGTCGCGCCGTCCAAGTCGAATGTTGTCGGCCACGCTGCCCTCGAAGATCTCTATGCCGCGCAGGAACGCGATCTGTTCACGCAGCGACGTCACGTCGATGTCGCGCAGATCGATCCCGTCGATGTCGACGCGACCACGACTCGGCGTGCGCAGACCGTAAAGCAGATCGATGAGCGTGCTTTTGCCCGAGCCGCTCGGGCCAATGATCGCGATGCGCGCTCCAGGTTCCACTGCCAAGCGGATCTGATCGAGCATCTTGTCGCCGCTCGGTTTGGAGTACGAAACGTCCACCAACCGCACGTGCGCACCCGTGGACTTGCGACGGAACGGAATGCCTCCCGG
>CAZETM010000258.1:7783-11441 GCA_964514885.1 uncultured Polyangium sp.
GCAACACGCGTGAAGATGCGCTCCTGAATCCGCTCGACCACCCAGGCCCACAAAGCACGCAGCACGGCGGCGAATGCGAGGCCCACGAGCACGAGCAACGTGACGACCACGAGCGGTTGAAGCAGGCCGCCGAACGCGACCGTGTTGACCAGCGCCTGCACACCGATCGGCGCAGCAAGCGACGTGATGCCGACACCCACCGCGTAAACGAGAGCTACGCCAATGTCGTCACGCTCAAGACGCAACAGGGCCACGAGGCGTCGCCACGGCGTCGCACCATGCTTGTGGTGAATTGCTGCGAGCGGCTCACTCGCTTCGGCAATGGCCCACGTGACCGTGTCCGTCGCATCGCCTGCTCCAAGTCGCAGCGCGAGTTTCGTGGGACCAACCCATTCGGATCTCCCATTCGCACTCATTTCGAGGATATTCACGGCCCCCGCTCGGTGGCCGACGAGCGCAATGGGAACGGCCGCCGCCCCTTTGCCGAACGCGAGAGCCGGAACCAGCGCGCGAGCTCGTGATACGACATCGCTGCTCGAGCGGCGCACCGTATGGATGGTCAAACCAAGCGCGGCTCCGGCGTGCGTCAATTCTTCGAACCAGGCGTCCGGCCCGACGAATACGGCGTCTTGTCGCGCTTCGTCGAGCGCTCGGCGGGCGTTTGCGCGATCCACGTCCACGCCGGAGTTTTCACCAAGAAATTGCAGTGCCGCGAGGAGCGTTTCCGCATTGTCCGGAGAATCCCAAGGCGGCGAATCGGGCGAGGGCGAATCTCGAGTTTCGTCTTGCTTCGACGTCGGCTCTTCAGAGCTCGGAACCGGGGGATCTTCGGGGATGGTCACGATGGGGCGGCGCTAAGCACCCATCGTGCCAATCGAGCGTCTTCGTCGATTCAGGGGGATTCAACGTCCACGCTGAAGCAACGCATGCGACGGGAGGTCTCACCTGCGACTTTTTGTCGCACGAGGCAAGCTCAGAAAATTCTTTGACCAGGTGTCATTACGTTGTCCGGATCGAATTGATTCTTGGCCGCCACGAAGTCACTCCATTCATCGCCGAAATGGTCTTGCCAGTCGGCTTGCGTGAGTTCGACCGAGCCGATCGGATATCGCTTTCCGCCGATATCGACGACCGAATCGTAGATGGCGCGGTTTTGCTCCAATAGGTCGGCGATGTTTTCCGGAGTTGGCGGGAAGGCTGTACGCAGCAGGCTAAAGAGGAAGAAATGCTCATCGTCCGGTAGACGCAGGAACGGAGTATTCACCTTATCGCGGCGAACCGGATAAATGAGAATGGGTCCTTGTCCCATCGATGCTTCGCTCGTTTGGGCGAGCGCATTGCTGATGTACGACGCCGCTTGCGAGCCGGGAACGAAGACGTCGATCCACGGATGCGGAAGTCCCCACACACCAATGGATTCGAGAAATGCCACGGTTGGCGCGAGACGATTGACGAAGTCGAAGTACGGTTGATTGACGATCGTGACCGAGCCCGGCAGGAAAGAGAGACCGTTCAGCAAGACGGCATCGTTTGGCGGAGCGGCTGGCGAATGATATTTGGTGACTTCGAGGATGTAGATGAAGCCGCCGCCCGGCAAATGCGAAGCGAATCCCTCGACGTAATCGAATCGTCCATCGTCGACCAACATGAGCTGGTCCTCGGTGAACGTATCGATATCGTCATAAATCGCGGTGTACACGCGGACCAGGGGAGGAACGTCGACGAGCTTCACACGCGCGCGCGTGATGATTCCGAATTGCCCAAGCCCGCTGCGCATTGCATTAAATAGCGCAGGGCGATGGGTTGGCGAGCAGCGCAAGAACTTGCCCGCTCCCGTCACTACCTCCAGCTCCAGCACGTTATCGACCTGCAAACCATGATTCGAGCTTTGCCCACCAATTCCGCCGGCCGATAAAGTGCCGCCAACGCTCAGCTCGATGTAATCGGTCAACGTGGGAGGGCTCTTCCCAAATGGCAGAGTCGCCTGCAAAAGCGCGCTCCACCGCACGCCCGCATCGACCCAAACACTGTTGCCATCAACCGCGTAAATCGTATCGAGCGCAGACATGTCGACGACCACTCCAGCCTCGACTTGCGCTTGCCCGTATGTGCTGTGGCTCTGCCCAATTCCCCTCGTGCCGGTGACAGACAAACCATTCCTGCGAGCGAATTTGATGATTTTGCGGATGTCTTTGACGCTGCCCGGAACGAGAACCGCCCACGGACTGCTGTGCACGATATGGCCAAAATCGTCCGCCGCAGCAGTGGTGGTCGCTGCATCGAAATAAAGCTGTCCATCGAGTTGCGGGATCGGATCGATTCCATCTGGCAATTCCGAATCGTCGTCTGGCGCGGTGGCCCAAGCTTTCGATACCGGATTGAAACCGACGACCGCTACAGCGGACAGTGCGGTTTGCAGGATACGTCGACGCGCGATGGTGTTGCTCATGGGGTGCTCCTCCTCGGTCGGGGTGCGTGGGCGAAAAAATGCCCTGAGAATAGCCCATGGTATGAAATGCGTTTTTCCACGGATATAGAAAAGCAAGAATTACGTAAAAATTGTGTCTTGATCATAATTGTCTAGTGTTGTTGTGCGTGTGGATGACCAATCTGGTTCTCCTGGGAAAACGCTTGACAAGTGAATGCATGCCTTTGATTCTGGCCGAATGTATACGTTCCAACGTCAAGCTCCGTTCGATGCCACCGCGTTCGAAGATCCGGGGATGGACGGCCGAACGGGGCCTCCACTGACTCGGGGCAGTTTGTTTACGTTGCTCGGAACGGTGGCGGGCGATGATCTCTCGGCCGAGGCGCATGCGGCCATCCGTAGGCTCGATGCGGAAACCTGGTATCACGGGCAGCTTCTCGAGACGCTTTTGAACATGCTCGAGGATCAAGACCCGGCGTTGCCGGAGTTTGTCGGGCGAAACATTTACTTCATGTTTCGAACGCCGCTACAGCACGTAGGTATCAACAGCGCGACTGACTTGGTCAAGTCGATGCCGGGGACGTGGATTTACGCGACACGGGGCGATTGTGGGCATTTTCGATCGCGTATGGTTGGGGAACGGCATTGGATCGTCGAAGCCGAACAGCCGTACAATTGCATTTTCGAAGGCGGGGCGCTGCGTGGGTTCATCGAAGCATTCGATGGTCGCGACGTGAAGATCAATCACGTCACGTGTCGGCGTAAGGGGGCACCTTTTTGCACCTATGACGTTAGCTGGGAGGAATAGCCCCCGTTCCCGACCAACCCATGAGTGACGAAAAACAAGAAGATTGGCGGCAACTGCCGCTCGCCATGCGTTTGACGGACGAGGAGCTGGATCTCGTGCGCTGGATTGGCGCGCGCATGAGTCGCTTGCTGCTCGGAAGATTCGAAGAATTGCCGTTCTTCGAGCGCAAGGACGAGCTGGGCATCGTCGTGAATATGGTTGCGCGCGTGGCCAAGGAGTTGCGCTTGGCCAAACAGCGCGACCTGGAGCAAAAGCAAAAGCTCGAGGCGCAAAAGGACGAGCTCGAAGTACAAGTGGTGGAACTCGAAGCCGCGCGTGCCGAAGCATCTCGTCTTTTAGCCGCGGTCCGAGAGCTGACGGCACCCGTGCTTGCCGTGCATCGAGGCGTGATACTCGTGCCGATAGCCGGAGCGATCGATGCG
>CAZETM010000259.1:0-1604 GCA_964514885.1 uncultured Polyangium sp.
ATGCCGGCCCCTGGGACACGTGGTCGGAAGCGCCGTCATCCTGCCCGATGCCGTCGCGTACGTGGTTCGTCATGTCCTACCGGCCGCAGGCGCAAGAGCCCCCGCGGTCGAAGGAACCAGGTGGGAAGCCGTTTGGGCAAACGAAGATCGTTTGTCCTTGCGAACCACGGTGTCCGCAGCACCAGCCGCGCTGTCTGCAGAAGCGATTCGCGCGATCGAACAAGCCGACATCGCGATGGACGCCGATGACGCCGCCGTAGCGGGTGATCTCGACGAAGCCAGAGAACGTTATCTGCTCGCGCTCGAACGCGCTCCACGACACCCCGAGATCACCATGCGCGTCGCGTGGATCGATGCGATCACGGAAGAGCGCGCCGAAGCCGCATTGGCCACGCTCGTCGATGCCGTTGCCGCAGTCGATGCAGGTCTGCTCGGTGGTCGGCTGCTTGCCACGATCGGTGATGAAGACGGAGCCATCGCGGCCTTCTCACGCGCGGCACACAACGAGCCTTTTGGGCCGCTCGCAGCTCTTGCATGGCTCGAAGTCGCCAAGCTCGCGATCGACACCAAACAACGCCTCGACGCGATCGATCAAGCCATCGTGCGTTCTCCGACGCTGGAAGATGCACGATGGATGCGCCTGCATGCTCGACTCGAAATGGGTGACGCAACAGGCGCTCGCGCAGATGCAGAACACGTCGAAGCCTGCGCGCGAGGCCCCGAAGCTCGGTACCGAGTGTGGGTGCGCGCCGCTGACGCGTTCATCTCGCAGGGATACGTTCCCGAAGCGCGATCGCTGTTCGAACGTGCGCTGCGATATGCGCCCGAGAGCGCCGAAGCATCGTTGGGACTAGCGCGAGCTTTGCGCGCGGCTGGAGATGGACGTCGTTCGCTCGACTTGCTCGCACGTGCATCGACCTTGGCTGCGCGAAAGGGACACACCCTGCCCGAAGTCGAGATCGAGCTGGCCCGAGGTCTCGTCGACCACGCGCAAGACAGACCGGCCGCGATCGCACGAGTACGTACGGTTCTTCCCGGACAAACCCTCACGCCCGATGCGCGACTACTCGAAGGACGTTGGCGAGCAGAGCTGGGAGATCTCGCGGGTGCGTCGCTTGCTCTCGCGAGACTGCGTGAAGCGATCGAAGCGGCGCCACCAGCAGACGGAGATCGCGCAGCCGCCCTCGCCGCAATGCTTCTCGAAGCCGCAGACATCGAAGAGAACGCACGTGGAGATCTACGCGCAGCACAGCGGCACTTGGGTGTCGCCCTGCGCCTGAGGCCTCGGGATCGAGCCATCGGAGCGGCGTTCCGGCGCGTGGCGGGAGAGCTTGGACGTCCCGCGTCAGTCAAGTCGGTCTCCGTCAAACCCGCCTCGGTCAAACCCGCACGCCCGCAATTCCAAAAAGACGACGACTACGAGGAAGAATCGCGGGTTCCGACCAGCCCGAGCCCGACGTACGAGCCTGCGCCTGCTGCGAGTCCGAAGGCCGTCGCAGTACCTGCGTCCGCACCTATTTCAGCAGGACAAACCAACGAATCGTACGAAGATGAAGAGTACGAAGACGACGAAGTTTTGGTCGATCGTTTGACCGAACAACTAC
>CAZETM010000259.1:1704-3306 GCA_964514885.1 uncultured Polyangium sp.
GATGAAGAGTACGAAGACGACGAAGTTTTGGTCGATCGTTTGACCGAACAACTACGGGGCAATCCTCACGACAACGAGATCGCTCGACGTCTCGCTGCTGCCCTCGAGCGCTTGGGGCGCGACATGGAACTGCTCGCGCTCGTGTCGACACGTATCGAAGACGGAACGCCGCAAATAGTGCGTGAGTTCTGGCCAATTCGGTTCGACGTACTGCTCCGTCTCGCAGCGACGGCGCGCGTCGAGGGGCGTCCTTCCGAAGCCGAGCTGTACGAACAGATGAGTGCCGAAACGCTGTCGTAAAGACGCGGGTTTGGCCCAGCGCGTCGGGTCGTGATAGCGGACGAGCAGCGAGGTCATCCCGTGCAAGACGCACTTTCTGCAAACAAACCGCGTCCGATCATCGTGCAGAAATATGGCGGCTCATCGGTCGCCGACGTGGACAAACTCGTGCGTGTCGCGCGTCGCGTGGTCGCCACGAAACGCGCGGGCAACGATGTCGTCGTCGTCGTGAGCGCGATGGGAAAAGCCACCGATGGTTTGCTCGCGCTCGCCAAACAAGTCGCCGCGCAAGCAGGCGATACGAAGGACCCGCCTCGCCGAGAGCTGGACATGCTCTTGTCGACAGGCGAGCGCGTATCGATGGCTCTGCTTTCGATCGCGATCCAAGCGCTCGGCGAAGACGCGATCTCTTTCACCGGATCGCAGTCGGGCATCCTCACGAACGACCGGCACTTCGACGCCCGCATCATCGAAGTGAGACCACATCGCATCGAAGACGAGCTGGCACGTGGTCGCATCGTGATCATCGCGGGCTACCAAGGCATGAGCTATCGGCGCGAGATCACGACGCTCGGACGTGGCGGCTCGGACACCACCGCCGTGGCCCTCGCCGCAGCGCTCGAAGCCGAACGGTGCGAGATCTACAGCGACGTCGACGGCGTGTATTCGGCCGACCCGCGCATCGTTCCGGACGCGAAACACCTGCCCGAGCTGGACCACGCGATGCTGCAAGAGATGGCCGAGTGCGGAGCGAAAGTGCTTTGTGCCCAAGCGGTCGAGTGGGCACGCCGCGCGAACATCGCGATCTATGCGCGCTCGACGTTCGACACTGACGAAGAACCGAAACAAACCGTCGTGCGCAAGTTTGGCCCGCGTCACGACTTGCGGGCTCGCGCTGTCGTTGGCGAAAGCAACATCGTGTTGGGACGCCTCGCCGATGCAAACAAGCTCGAAGCAGTGCTCCGTTTGGCAGGTGAAACCAACGTGCCACTGAAGGATGTGTACGTAGACGACCGAGGTTTCTCGTTCGTCGTCTCGCTGCTCAACGTGCCCGATTGGCGTGTGGCGAAACAACGCCTCGTCGAAGCGGAACCGTCATTGGTGCTCACCGAAGACGTGGCCGTGGTGAGTGTCGTCGGGGATGGCCTGGCGGCAACGACCGAGCCGCTCGTACGTTTCGTATCGACGCTGCGCGGAGCGAACGCCACGGCCCTCACCTTCACTGCAACGCCGCTACGCCTCGGTGCCGTGATCGCCAAGGACGCGCTTTCCGAAGCCCAGCGCGCCTTGCACCGCGTGTTTGTCGAAGCGTAACTCGTTCAG
>CAZETM010000259.1:3406-11428 GCA_964514885.1 uncultured Polyangium sp.
TCAATGTCGCCGCGCCGGTCCGTACGCGACCAGGCCATGTCGCGAACCGATCCACAAAAGCTCTCGCGATCCGTCCCAAGCGATCGACGTCTCGCCAAACGGTCCGCTGTCCTTGATGCCGCGGATCTCGGCAAGACGCGCAGGCTCGCCGTCTTCCGTCACGCGAATCAGATGCGCCAACGATTCATCATCGCCGGGAACGATGACCATCAAGTGCGCTTTTTCGTCTTCGCCGGCAAAACATGCTGCGGTGACGCCCATCAAATCGACGCGGAAAAACGAGCTGCCGCCATCGTTCGACATCCAAACGTCTCGTGATGACGCAATGGCCACGCGCCTTCCCGCCGCCGCTGCAACGAGCATCGGTCGTGGTTCCATAGAGACAAACTTGGCGACTTCTTCTGAAAGCGCCGTGCTTTGCCAAACTTCGTCATCCCCACGAAATCGTTCGACCACATACGAATCTGCTCGCGATGAAAGCACTACAAGCGATCCACTGCTCGCCGTGATCGCTACGACGCCACTGTCGCGCACTCGCACCGGAGCGCTGTCGGCACCTGCCATCGACCACAACGCGCCATCGTGAAGCAGCCAAATTCGGCTCGGCGTGCAGGCCAAGTCGACATGCCCCTTCGCCGATCGGAAACCCGCAACGGGCGAGGCTGAAACGCACCCATCTCGACTGATGAGCACACCGCCACGCGCAGTCGACAGCACCGCGATCTCTTCGATCGCAGCGATCGCCGTGCACGGTGTTTCAAGACCCATGCGCCTTGCCGCATGCGCGCCTTCATCGACAGTGAGCACCACATCGCCCGCGGCAAACACGCGCCCGCCCGTGATCGATACGGTCGCACAAGGAACCGATGCTCCCGCGCCTTCTAGAGAGACAAACCTGCTCGATGCCCACGGAGGCAACTTCGAGCGCGCCGCTTCCTCGAGCAGCTCGTCCGCGAGCGCATCGTCCACGTGGTCTTGTTCGCTCTCGTCGAGCTCCGGCAGCGCACTCTCGTCGATGTCGTTCGCGGCGTCTTCGCCCGTCCCTTCCGAACCACCGTCATCCTGGGAAGAGTCGTTGTCGAACGGGTTCGGCGCATCGTCATCGAACAGCGCCTCCGATTCGTTGCCGTCATCGATCGCTGAAGCTTCATGATCGAGCCCCGCGAAGTCTTCATCGAGCGCGCCGACATCGACCAAGTCATCGCTTGCTTCGGCACTCGTGTCGCGACCGTCATCGTCAGCGATCTCGATGCCCACCTCGAGCTCACTCGCATTTGCGTCATCGAAAGGATCGCCCCCGTCTGTGTGCAAATCGGGCAGAGCCTCGTCGAACTTGTCGGTCCCGTCTTCGTCTTCGTCGTCTCCAACGATGAACTCAGGCAGGTCGATGTCGTCGTCCTCATCGCGATTCGGCGTTGGAGCGTCCCCCGCAAGCTTTTCGAGCTGCAAAGGAGCAAGGTTCGTCACGACAAGCCCCGATGCACCGGCGTCCAACATAGCGGCGAATCTAGCGGATTTGCCACCGCGAGCACGGAGCCATACGCAGACAAACGCCTACGTTTTCGCGCGGAAGTCGGGTATCCCCACGAATTCCGGTGTCACCGCTCTGGATCTCCCTCCCCGGCGGTGCTTACCTGATCCGTCCGATGCCCGCCCCCGACCTGGGATGCCCGCCCGAGTTCGCTCGCCCGGCTGATCCGACCAACGTGCGCCCCAAGTCCAAAGGCACCACGCGTTCTCAACGTGCCTTGCCTATCGCGATCGCTTCCGAAGGCATGTTCACTCGTCGCGTCGATGTTCGTCCGCCTGACGTCGTGTACGTCAAGGGCATCCTCGAAGCGAGCGAAGGGCTCGCGGTCGTGTTCGCGGAACGCGGCGGAGAGCTGGTCATTGCGGCACCTCCCAATCGCGCGGCTGAACTCGATGAGCTGCTCGCTGATCTTGCAGAAGAGATTGGCGCGCGCATCGATCCCGAACCGAAGGACGCACCATGAGCGAGCAGCAGGAGCCTCCCAACCGACGGGCGACGTTGCAGCTCTTGCTCGTATCACCGACGCGTGAAACGTCGCCAGTGACGGATGGTGGCTCGGGGGTCGAGCCGCGAATGCTCGCTGCGTGGCGTGAATGGCTCGGGGCGCTCGCGAGCGATGCCGATGCCGCGCTCGCTGCGGCCGACTTGTATGCGGGCCTTGCACCTGCTGCACGTGATGCCTGGCTCGATGCCCTGGCCGAAGATGCGCCGAGCTTGTCCGTTCCGCTGCTTGCGCTGTACGCGCCGCTGCTTGGCGTAGAGACCGACCCGGATCGTCGCGCACGCATGGAAATAGCCGTTACACTCGGCTCCACCGACTCGGGAATGGAAACCCGTACTGTGCGAGCGCTTTCAGGAATGACGTCGACGGGCCAGCGCGTGATCGCCCTTACGCAGCCAGTTTATCTTCAGTTTGTACGAGTTCTTTGGTGCTGTTATCTCCCTGACAAGGGAATCTTCTGGGCGCGGCACGACAGCCTGCTTGGGGACGCTCACGCGCCCAAGCATGGAGATGTGGTCGACGGTGTAACGTTTGAGACAACGCCTTTGCCTCCGATCGTGGAAGATTTGGCGCACGCAATTTTGGCTCACCAGCGTCGCGGTTCGGACTTACCGGCTTCCCTACGCGAATTTGCCGATCTATTCGATACGGATGTGGAAGCGATTGATGGCAACGTGTAGCCACATGTTTTCGAGGTTCGGGCGCGCATTATTTTTGTGGGTTTTGGCGACTGCGCAGTTGGCTTGTACGCAAGCGGCCGAGCCTGCGCCGGAAACGCCGAAAATATTGGTGGCCGAGGGAGCGCCTGTTCGATTTTCATATCCGACGCTGGATGGTCAGACGTTATCGACGAGTTCGGTAGCGGGACGATATACGGTGCTTGCGCTCGTTACGACCTACGATCATTTTTCGCACGCGCAGGCGCGGTTTTTATCGACGGTGGTGAATCGTCACGTGCCGCGGATCAATGCGGGAATGATCGTGCTCGAGCCGCCCGAGAATCGGGTATTGGTCGAGGCATTCGTGAAGGTGGTGGCGCCGCCGTATCCGGTCGCATTGGCAGATGATGCGACGATTCGGGGGCAAGGGCCATTTGAAGGTTTGAATGAAGTGCCGAGCTTGGTTATTTTGGATCAGCTCGGGCGCGAAGTATGGCGGCACAAGGGACTGGCATCGAATGACGTGATCGATGCAGCTTTGAAGGCGGTTCGAGAAGGAAAAACGCCGCCCTGATCAGATCAGGACGGCGTTTTCGTTCTAGCGCGAGCTGACTTTATTCAGCCGCGATCCGGTCCGGCTCGACGAATTGGGACGTTTGCACTTCGGGATTGTTCTCGAAGATGGCTTTGCCGAGCATCTTCTTGAAAATCGGGTTCAAGCGCTCCATCGCTTTGCCCGAAATCATATCCCGCAGAACCGTGACGTCCTCGCGCACGCGCGACACGGTCTCGGGATCCGTCACCTTGCGCACGACGTGGCCGACGGCTTCGGGAGTATGTTTGGCGACTTTCACGACGGTCTCCGCCACGTGTTTGGCACGACCAACTGCTCGCTCCGCCACCGATTGCTTGATGAGCGGCGCAACTTCGAACACGAGGTTCGCTGCGCTGCCCGCCACTTTGTGCGGCGAATGATGCAATGCGCTTTTGTACTTCGGGTTTTTCTCGAGGAACGCGCGCACCTCTGCGAGCGTCAAACCCGTTTCTTTCAAAGCGCGCTCGAGCTCCTGCTCGGCTGCAATACGCGCCTTGAACATGTACATCTGAATGCGCGAGTAGAAGTTCGTCGCGCCGTCGCCGCTGGTCTCCACTGGACAATAAATCGTGCCCGGATATCGAGCCGTAATGAGCGACTGCACGCCGTCGGATACGCCCGAGGAAGGCATACATCCGAAAGGCTTTACACTCACCGTGATATGCGCCTTGTTCTTCACCGCATTCACAATGAGCTTGCCGACCTCCATGTGCCCTTCGCCGCCGCGGAGGTCATTGGAGTAATATTTTTCGGCAACTTGCGCGACCATATCCATGTCGGGCAAGTGATAATCGTACAAACCGAGCGGTTGTGCGAATGCTTGGAAACCCACCTTCAACAGCGTTTCCGCCATGCGCATCGTCGCTACGCGCTTGGTGACGTCGAATTCGCCTTGATGTTCCTTGAGCGCATAAAGCCCTTCGTCGACCCCGCGTAGCTCAGTTCGATCCGCCGTGTCGTGACGAACCTCCCAGAGGTTGTAAAGCAGCCACGCTGTCGTTAGCTGAATGTCGTTTTCAGCGCCTTCGCTCTCGAGGAACTTCTGGAGCGCATAATTGCCGTCACCCTCGGTCGTCATGGCCCAGAATTCGCCAATGATCGACGTCTTCGGACGCACGCGCAACCGATCGACCTCGATATTGGCAAACAGCGGACGGCACTTGTAAAGCGCGGCCAAAATGTTCGTTTTTTCGTACAGCGCCTTGTACAGAATGCGCTTGGCCTCTTCCATCGCCTTGTTCGTCGTACCAGGCACGACTTCATAAGGACGAACGCGATACCCGAGCGCATTGAGCACGTCGCCACACACGACGGCTTTGACGAGCGCAATGAAGAAGGCGGGGTTCATTTCGAGACCCACGTCGTCACCAGTCGCTTGCGACAAACCACCGGTCTGCTGGAACAGCATCACGCGGAAACCATCGAATCCTGCATCACGCAATGCCTTGCGGTATTCCGTGACGTACATGCCGAAACGACAAGGCCCACAAGCACCGGCCGTCAAGAACACGTAATCCTTGATGATATCCTCGGAAGTCATGCCCTTCTCGTCACGAAGCGCAATGAGGTACTTGATCAAGTTGCCGACGGTGAAATACGTCGGGTTGCATTGACCACGATTACCGAATTCTTTGCCGACCTGCAGGGCCGCATTGTCCGGCGTGCCGAAATTGATGACGTTGTAGCCTTGGCCAGCCAAAGCGCCTTCCGCCAAGAAGTCCTGCGCCGCAGTCAAACCCGATACGAGCAATGTCGCGCTCTTGCGCTCGCTCTTGCGCATTTTCGGATCGAGCATGGTGTCGACCCATTGCTTGCGATCTTTCCTGATGCCGAGACGCTCGCGCTCCGATTCCTCGAAAGCTTTCAATTCAGCGTCGAACTCGACGTCGGCTTTTTTGCTAGTCGCGCCGCCATTGATGATGGGCAACCGCATTTTTTGGACTGAAGTTTCCATTGTTCTCTCGTTCCTCCCTCTTTAATCCTTCAAACCCGCACCACGGTGCCATCCGCTTGCTTTTTCTTGAGCTGTACCAATCCCTTCGGCTGCTCGGGCGGAGCAGCCGGAGGCGCTTCGTATGCCCGCACCTTCGCCGAAAGCTCGACAATCTGTCGTTCGAGTTCCGGATCCGCAGTTCGACGCTCAGCCAAAGATTCGGCCTTCATCTTCATCAGCTCGAGGCGCTTCCTATCGATACTCAGCGACAGCTCCGACTTCTTCCTGAGCAAGTCCTCGAGCGATTCTTGGTACAACTTCAAGCTGTGCGCATACGTCTTCACGCGAATCTTGATCGAGCCACCCGGCTTGTTCGCGTCGATATCGTGCAACGCCGCATAAGGCGTCGCGCTCGCCGTGACGATGCTATCGACGATACCGTACGTCGGCGCATCGTGCCCGCACTTGAAGCTGGACAAATCGAGCAGCACGACATTCGGATGACGCGCCGCGAATTTCACGGCCCACACCTTTTGCGCACTGTTGGCCGAATAGTTTTCCGGCCAAACATCGTTGATGTTGAGCGGATGCTGACCACGCGCGAATTCTTCCTTGAAGAACCGACGCAGATATTCGTCGTCCCGCGGAATCGACCGAACGCTCAGAATGGGATACCCGAGCACCTGGAATTCTTCGGGAATGCCGTGATTCAATCCGGGATCGGAGTGGTACGGACGACCGACCATCAAAATGGCCACGCGGTTCTCCGATTCGACCGTCTCCAGAATCGCGCGACCCTTGTCCTGCAGATCCTTCTCGAAGAATTCGAGCGCTTTCATGGCCTCGCGATGCGCATGATCGCTCTCGTCTTCGGTCACGCCCCAGCGCGGTCCCCACGTTTCGTACATACGCCGCGCCGTAAGCAATGGCTCGGCAAACGTGAGCGCCGGATCGAGGTATTCGATGCCGCGCGTGGCAAAGAAGTCGACCTCTTTCGTAAAGGCCGCCTTCATGACGTCGGGCACGCCGGCGACGATCGGACAACTCGCATTGTCCATCACGTCTTTCCCGAAGCTCGGCACGTGCGTCAGAATGGGGAAGAAGATGTAGTTGAGCGGCTTTTCCGTGGAATGATGGTGGAAAAGCAAGTTATGAACGTGCGCTTGCGCCACCTTCGACGGGAAACACGGATCAATCGATCCATATTTACCGCCCTCGACCCACATCTCTTCCGTCGTTTCGTCACTGAAAACGACATTTTGCTTTGGAATCCCGAGCGCCTCGAAGTAGGCCCGGAAATACGGCCCCGTCGAATACAAGTTCAACACTCGAGGAATGCCCACCCGCGTTCGGCGAAGCCTCTCGGCCACTTGCGGGCCACTGCGGCGGAACGGACGCGTCGTTTCCACGCGCCGCACGCTGAAGAAGCCCTTCTTGACGACGTAATCCTTGATCGGCGCGCCTTCGGCCGGCATGGGCGTCCCCTTGTGAAAGCTGCGGAACGCCAGCTTGCTTTCGTAATCGACGCAATTGGGGAATTGCTTGGCAATCTTCTTGCGGTCCGCCACGAGCGCGAGCATCGCGTCTTCGCTTTCGACGGTACCTTTTTCGCAGGAGAAACCCGAAATGTAACGCGCCTTCGATCCGTCGGGACGCTCGGCATCGATGAACGTCCGCTTGCATTCGTTGGGACAGAAATGGCAAACGGTCTCATCATCGTTCTTCGACGCGTATTTCAGCTCGATGGCCGCGTCCATTCCAATGAACGTCGACGTGCCCTTGCGCTTGTATACGCGCAAGGTTTCGAATGCCGCGCCAATCGCGCCTGCTTCGCCCGTGTGCGGGTGAACGAATACCTCTGCATCCGGCACTCGCTCTTTGATGTAATCTACCTGCGCTTTGACGGCGGCCAAGTTGTATTGCGTTCCGCCCTGCAAAACGAAACGCCTTCCGAGCGACGCGAGACGCGGAATTTGCACGACGTATTGCCAAATGTTTTTCGGCAACACCTGCGCCAAACCCGCCAGCAATTCTTCTTTGCTGAAGCCTTCCTTCTGGAAGTTCACGCGATCGGTATCGAGAAACACCGCGCATCCATAACTGAATTTCGGCGCAAGCTCGGCCTGGAATGCGGTCTCGGCATATTGCGTCACGGGCAATCCGAATTGATCGGCCATGGCTTGCAAGAGCATTCCATTGCCGGCCGAACACGAATTCGACAAACGGAAGTTCGCAATGTCGCCGTTTTTCATGAACAGAACCTTGATGTCCTGTCCGCCGATATCGCAAATCACGTCGACATCGCCGAAATACCGCACGGCGCTCATCATGTGCGCCACAGTCTCCACGATGTTGACATCCGCGCGCATCGTTTCTTGCAAAACGTCCGCCGCGTAGCCTGTCGCGCCAAACCCGAGCACTTCCAGATTCGCGCCCTGGCTTTGCACGTATTCGCGAAGCTGAGCCAGCAATTCCTTGGTGTCCTGAATGGGATTGCCCTTCGAAAGCTGATACGCTTTGCAGACGATCTCACCCTGTTCGTCCACCAAAACCGCTTTCGACGACGTCGAGCCACCATCGAGGCCAATCACGCCGCGGATCGTGGAGCCCGCTTCGAGCTTCTGAGGCTTGAACTTGGGAATGGAGTAGAGCTTTTGGAAATCGGTGATTTCATTGTTGGACCGAGCGAGCGGCGGGCCAGCGCTTTCTCCAAGACGAGCTTTGCGCCCGTTCTTCATGTATTCGACGAGCCCATCCTGGCCCTTGTACAGCCCCACCTCCGCCGCTTCGCGCAGGCCGTAA
>CAZETM010000260.1:0-11416 GCA_964514885.1 uncultured Polyangium sp.
CCCAAGAGAGCCTGCTCAAGGACGGTCGCGCCTATCCGAAGATGAACGGCAAGCAGGTGTTCCGTTGGGCAACTGAGAAGATGCCTGAAGTCAGCCGCGAAGCACTCGCTTCGGCAGGCATCGACATCAGCAACATCGACCTGTTCGTTCCGCATCAGGCGAACATGCGCATCAACCAATACGTCGCAGACAAGCTCGGTGTGCCGCCCGAGAAAGTCGTGCACAACATCGAGCGATACGGCAACACCACGGCCGCGACGATCCCGATTGGTTTGTCCGAATCAGTGGCTGATGGTCGCATCAAAGAAGGCTCGACCGTGCTCACGGCTGCGTTCGGAAGTGGTTTCACCTGGGCAGCCGCCGTGATGCGGTGGTGATCTCGAAGAGCGATCATGATTCTTCCCTCCCTCATCGACGCCATCGTCGACCGCACGCTCGAAGAAGATCTAGCGGGCGGTGATCTCACCGGACAAACCTGCATTGACGAAGCTGCACAAGCGACGGCCGATGCGGTTTGTCGCAAAGAAATCGTTGCGTGTGGAGCCGAGGTTTTCGCTCGTGTTTTCGCGCGTATCGATGCTCGATGCGTGGTCGAGAGTTTCGTCGCCGATGGCTCTCGTGCTGCTGCGCGTACGACACTTTGGCGTGTGCGTGGACCTGCTCGCGCGGTGCTTGCTGGCGAACGCACGGCCTTGAACCTCGTGCAACGCATGACGGGCGTCGCGACACTCACGCGGCGTTACGTCGATGTATTGCCCGCAGGTTGTTCCACGCGCATCACGGACACGCGCAAGACGACACCGGGTTTGCGCGTTCTCGAGCGCTACGCCGTGCGCATGGGAGGCGGACACAATCACCGCAACGACCTTGGCAGTGCGGTGATGATAAAGGACAACCACATCGTTGCGGCTGGAGGCATTTCCAAGGCGATCTCGCGCGCCAGGGCGTACGCGCCGCACACGAGTCGCATCGAAGTCGAAGTGGACGGTTTGGATCAGTTGGCCGAAGCCGTTGCGGCTGGAGCCGACATCATCATGCTCGACAACTTCACCACGGAGAACGTGAAGGTCGCGGTTGCTCGCACACGTGATCTTTCACCTCGGCCACTGCTTGAAGCATCTGGGGGCATCACCCTCGAGCGCATCACGGAGCTGGCGCTCGCCGGTGTCGATGTGATCAGCGTTGGAGCACTCACGCACTCGGCGCCTGCCGCGGACATCGGTCTCGACTTCCAATAGGCCAGGACAAACCCTCGTGACGGATCTCGAAGCGTCCCGTATCGAAGCGGAATTGATGCGGTTTGGAGCGACGATCGGCCTGCCGATTGTCGTGACAGACCTCACGGCGTCGACGAATGACGACGCTCGTCAAGCTGCGGCGCGGGGCGCTCCTCATGGGGCAACGTTTGTCGCGGATGCGCAGACCAAAGGTCGAGGTCGGAGCGGACATTCTTGGCATTCGCCACCGGGGGAAAACCTGTACATGTCCGTTGTTTTGCGTCCCAACGTTCCCCCGATGGCGCTTCCTCCGTTGACGCTCGCGATTGGCGTGTGCGTTGCGCGGGTCGTGGATGAAGCGTTGGGAGTGGACGGTCGATCGAGCATCAAGTGGCCGAACGACGTCTACGTTGGGCAAGACAAACTCGCGGGGATTCTCGTCGAGTCGTCGCTTCGCGGTTCTACGGTCGATGCGGTGATCGCGGGAATTGGCATCAACGTGCACACGATGGTTTTTCCGGACGATCTGCGGGCGACATCTCTGCGAATCCTTGGAGCACAAACGATCGATCGGTCGGTTTTGGTCGCGCGTTTGCTTGTGGAGCTGGGTGAGGCCGTGCGTTCGTTTGAGTCCCAACGACTTGCTCCATTCCTCGACGACATCGAGCGGCGGGACATGCTTCGAGGTCGAACGGTCGAGATTGCTGGTGTCGAAGGCGTCGTGGTGGGGGTCGATGCGGAGGGATTTTTGTGCCTCACCGATCGCGAGGGCGTGGCGCATCGGTTTGGGTCGGGCAGCGTGAGCTTCCGCGGTTTTGACTCGGGACGGCCTGGCGCGGGCCAGTCTCGCGAGTAAAGTCAGCCGGCTGCCGTGAAAGAAGACACCCTCGTCGTCCACGAGATTTATTCGAGCATTCAGGGCGAATCGACGTTCGTGGGGCTGCCGTGCACGTTCGTGCGATTGACTGGCTGCAATTTGCGTTGCGTTTGGTGCGACACCACACAGGCATTCAAGGGCGGCAAGCGTATGCGACGTGAGGTGATTCTCGAAGAGGCGCTTCGGTTTGGAACGCCGCTGGTTGAGCTTACGGGTGGTGAGCCATTGCTTCAGCCGGGGTCGATCCCGCTGTTACGTGACCTTTGTAATGCGGGTCGGACGGTGTTGGTGGAGACGAGCGGCGAGGCGGACGTATCGCGGGTGGATTCGCGGGTGCACAAAATCATGGACTTGAAGGCGCCTGGGTCTGGGGAATCGCATCGTAATCGGTGGACGAATTTGGAGTATTTGACTGGGCGGGACGAGATCAAGTTTGTCTTGGCGAATCGAATTGATTACGAATGGATGCGTGGAGTGATTCGGGAGCGGAAGCTGAATGAGATTGGCTGTACGCTGCTAGCGTCGCCGGTATGGGGGAAGCTGAATCCGAAGGATTTGGTGACGTGGGTGCTGGAGGATGGGCTTTTGGTGCGGGTGCAGGTGCAATTGCACAAGGTGATTTGGGGGGCTGAGGCGCAGGGGGTTTGAGGGCCAAGCAAGGTATGACCTTCGGTTCCGATACGTAATGCCTCTTGACGTCCGTCGCCCAATCTACTTGGATGCCACGGGTGAATTATCCGCGTGGCTCACTCCTGTCGTGTCTATTCCTTGTTTCGTGCGCCGAGCCTAGCCCGGCCGAGGCTCCACGGCGGGTTCCTCTTCCGCGCGAAGCCTGCGCGAGCCGTGTCGATACGCGTTTGCCACTCTACGGCGACCTGCATGCGCACACGGCATTTTCATTCGACGCCCGCTCGTACGAAACCGTGGTCGAGCCAGCCGATGCTTATCGATTTGCGCGTGGCGAAACGATTGGGCTTCCGCCGATCGATGCAACCGGCGTAGGTACGCGTAAGGTTCGTATCGATAGGCCGCTCGATTTCGTGGCGGTTACGGACCACGGCGAATTCCTCGGCGAAATTTGGCATTGCACGACTCCAAGTTCGCCCAAGTACAACAGTTTTTCCTGTACGAACTATCGAGCGTCCGTAGGGGAGGGAGCGTCCGAATTTGGAGTGCGCCTGTCTCAGGCCAATCCAATGCGCGTGGCCGAGCTATGTGGCGAGGGGCAGGATTGCGACGCCGCGGCGAAAGTTCGTTGGCAGGCGATGCAAAACGCAGCCGAAGCTGCTTATGATCGCACGTCGGCATGCAGTTTCACGGCGTTCGTCGCGTACGAATACACCAATACGTTTGCCATTTCAAACCTGCATCGGAACGTCATCTTCGCAAACGATATCGTGCCCGAATTGCCAATCACGTATTTCGAGGCGCCCACGCCGCTCGACTTGTGGACGCAATTGCGTGACAACTGCAAAGCCAACGATAGCGCTTGCGATGTGCTCGTATTGCCGCACAATTCCAATCTCTCCAACGGCAAGCTCTTCGATCCCACCTATCCCGGCGGAGCGACGCCGGAGGAAGAAGCTGCGCGCGCCGAGCTTCGGACCGAGATGGAGCCGGTAGCGGAGATCTTTCAGCACAAAGGATCGAGCGAATGTCGCAATGGGTTTGCCGATGTAGACGCGGAAAACGATCCACTTTGCGATTTCGAACAACTCCGTCCTGCTACGGATGAACAATGCGGGGAAAAACCTGGGTCCGGGGGCATGCGTCTATGGGGATGCACCCATCGGCACGAATTTTTGCGCAACGTTCTGAAAACGGGGTTGCTCGAAAAGGAACGTTTGGGGACGAACCCTTTCATTCTTGGTTTCATTGGATCGACCGATACGCACAACGGAACGCCGGGGAATGTTTCGAGCGTGGGATTCCCTGGGCACGTGGGTTTGGTGGATGATACCCCTGAAAAACGTCTCGGAGCAGGGACCGAAACGCACGATGGAATCATCAACAACCCGGGTGGTTTGGCCGCGGTGTGGGCCGAGGAAAATTCACGCGAGTCCATTTTCGACGCAATTCGACGTCGTGAAACTTTCGCCACCAGCGGTCCTCGCATTCCTGTGCGATTGTTTGGCGGATTCGCATACGACGAAATGATGTGCGGACGCGCTACGATGCTGGAAGAAGCGTATGCGAGCGGTGTGCCCATGGGCGGCATTCTCGCCACCGATTCGGCTTCGGGCTCGGCTCCCTCATTCATCGTGCAGGCCAATGCGGATCCGGGAACCGAAGATTGGCCTGGCCGGCCTCTCGAGCGTATTCAAATCGTCAAAGGTTATACACGTGACGGCAACGTGTACGAAAAAGTGTACGACGTCGTTGGCGTGGAAATCCCAGATTCGTCGGTCGACACCACAACCTGCGTAGTGCAAGCGGCCGCGCCCGACGAATTGTGCGCTGTGTGGATGGATCCAGACTTCGATCCCGAGGACCGCGCATTCTACTATGCCCGCGTCACCGAAGCCCCCAGTTGTCGTTGGAGCACATACGAATGTAGCAAGCTCGATCCAGCTTCAGCGCCGGCTGCGTGTAATGATTCCACAGTGCCGAAGATCGTTCGGCATCGAGCCTGGAGTTCACCCATTTGGGTGAATCCCTGACGCTCGGTTGTCACTTCTTGCCAATTTTCTGCCAATTCCGCCACCCATCTGTCACGAAAACGTGTAATGATGGAGCATGGCGAAAAACCCTCCTCCGATTTTCCTCCCCCGGCGCATTCTCTTGCAAGGTGGCCTCGCTGGCCTGGCGGCGATGATGTGCAAACCGCTGCTCGTTGGCTGCTCGCCTGCCAGTTCTCAGGCCGGCACATCGAGTGGCGCGGCCGTTACCGAGCCCCCGTGGAAAGACCCCGTTGCGCGTCCGAAGCTCGTGTCGCGTATTGCCGAGATCGGTCCGCTCGCTGATACGGCTGACGCCAATGCGGTCCGCCTGCCCGTGGGTTTTACTTCGCGAATCGTTGCCAAGTCGAACGAAGCTCCCATTGCGGGCTCGGACTTCAAATGGCACATCGCTCCCGACGGCGGTGCTACTTATCCGCTCGAAGATGGCGGCTGGATCTATGTATCGAATTCCGAAGTGCCTTTGGCGGGTGGCGTAGGCGCATTGAAGTTCGATGCGGCTGGCAATCTCGTCGCTGCGTATTCCATTCTCAGCAATTCCAGTGTCAATTGCGCTGGAGGTCCGACGCCGTGGGGCGCATGGTTGTCGTGCGAAGAAGTGAGTCGCGGACGTGTGTTCGAATGCGATCCGCGTGGAGAAATCCAGGCCATCGAGCGACCGGCATTGGGCATTTTCAAGCATGAAGCCGCCGCCGTCGACCCGGTCAAACATCACGTGTACCTCACGGAAGACGAGGGCAATGGATGTTTGTACCGGTTCACCCCGGACAAACTCGCTTCGTACGGGTTTGCCGATCTGTCCAGCGGAAAACTGGAAGTCGCGCAAGCTGCTGAAAATGGCGCCGTCACGTGGCACGAAGTTGCAGATCCGGCATTCGAAGAGGGTACGGCAACGCGCCTTCAGGTTGCTGTCGCTACTCATTTCGATGGCGGCGAGGGCATTTGGTATCACGAGGGAATCGTGTATTTCTCGACGAAGGGTGATAACCGAGTTTGGGCGTACGACACGGCCAAGATGAGTTTGTCCGTGCTTTATGACGCCAATACGGCTGCAAACCCCATACTTACGGGTGTCGACAACATCACGGTTTCCTGCTGTGGCGATGTGCTCGTGGCCGAAGATGGCGGTGATATGCAAATTGTGGCCATCATGCCGAATGGCGAGCTGAAGCCGCTCCTGCAAGTCATGGGTCATGACAAGAGCGAGATTACCGGTCCGGCATTCGATCCGAGCGGCACTCGATTATACTTCAGCTCGCAGCGAGGAAATGCAACTGGCGGCGTGACTTACGAGATTACGGGGCCGTTTCACGTTCCGGCGTGAGGGTCAACGATGAATGGGGCTCTTCTGGAATTTGGCCGCCAATTCATCGAGCGCAGCGATTTGCTCCCCGCGTGCGGTCTTCTTTTGCGCTGCGATGAGCGTCGGCGTGTCGGGGTGATCCACCAGCAGCACGGCTTTGCCGATGGCTAACCGTGTTTCTCCTTCATAACGCAAATACGAAGCGATGAGCGCTCGCGCGGCTGCAGCTCGTACTGCATTCTCGTCACCGCTCGCTTTCACGATTGGCGTTTTCCACGCCCACGCTGAACCTTGACCAAGCGGCGCCGCAATCACGGAGCCCGACAGGACCAACCCTGCCACGAAAAACCCAATGTTCATGTATTTCGTCGTCTTCATAGCAAACTCTCCCACCAACGATCCGCATCAGGTACCACGCGCGTCGTATTCGTTCCGCAATGAACCTCGCCACTCAAGCGATGGTAAAGGTTCCAGTTTTCGACGAAATGCACCTTGATTCCATAAGGTGCGAAGGTTTCTGTCACTTGCACCTCGAAGATGTCCTGGCCTCCGATATTCGGGCCATGTGGTATTGGTACGGCGAAATCCTTGTCCGACAGGTAAATCCCATTCACCGTTCCTGGCTGATACGCCACGGAGTACCCACCGCCGGTGGGCTGGTGCAGGAATGCAATCGGGAAAGTATCGGCATCGGTGATTCCCGTTTCTTGCTTGAGAATGTCAATTTGGGCCGCGACTTCCACGGCTGCTTTGGCGCTCTCGTTCATGACGTCGGGATCGGCCAGCACTTGGTCGATCGTCACTTCGGCCGGTTGATTGCCTGTCCAGAATTTTCCCACGAACATCGGTACGCCACCCGAGCCGTTTTGCTGTGCCATTTCGAGCATACTTCGCGCCATTGTGGGGTCATTGACGCCGACTGCCCAGCCGCGTGGATTGTTCGCTTTGACGAAAGTGATCGTTTCGTCCACGTTTCCGACTGACAACCAGGAAGTATCCACATAGATGAGCGGCTGCGCATTTTGCGCATTGACCATCCTGTCAAACGACGTATCCGGATAAAACTGCGGATCGCGTAGCCGCTTGCGTTGCCGTCGTGAGATCCGTACGGAACGCTTGCGATGAGCTCGAGCCGGTGTTTGTCACGTACACCTTACGCGCCGTGTGCAAGTGATGTCGAAAAAGCACCGGCGCAACGCGCATTCGGACTTTGTCCGTCGTTTCCGGCATGGGGTTTCCATCGGCGCCCGTGCCCGTCACTGTCAGGGTTATCTCGACAAACCCATCCCAATCCGCAGAATCACGCACGATATCAGTTGCTTCGATGGCTAGCTCGATACCCGCGCCCACGACGCTGCCCGAGTCTACTCTGGATGAGCCCGCCAGCGCGCGCGAAATGAGACGAAATCGTGCAAGCAGCGACTACGTAATCTTCTTCGATAACGAATTTGCCGGGCAATCATGGCCGTCCGTGAGCTGTGTCTTACGGCAGTTTTGCGGCCGTCTCTTGCGGTCCAGTGAGATCCATCTTTTGCCAAGCCCCGTTGCGAAATCGGCGCCATAACACGAGCGTCAGCAAACCGAGATAACCCGAAAGCCAAAACACGGCCCATCCAATTCCTCCGCCGAGTACGCGGACGCTCACGTATGCACCTGGAACGAAGAGCAACCACGCAATCAATGTGCGGGCCCACGCAGTGAATGCCGTGTCTCCGGCTGCTCGTAAAGCTTCCGCAAACGTCATCGAAAGTGCGTCTGTCAATTGCCACGTGGTAGAAAGCACGAGCACTTGCGCCCCCAATTCGAGAAATGAAGCTCGTCCATTTCCCGGCGGTGCGAACGGCATGATGATGAATTGAGCGAAGGCCAGATAGAGCAGGGCCACCGAGCCTTGCCAAGTGCAAGTGGCGAAAGCCGTCAAACGCACTGTTTTCGGCACGGCGTCCCATTCTTTGGCACCAATCGCTTGGCCGACGAGAATCGCGCCTGCGCTGGTTAGGCCAAACGCGGGCATGAAGGAAACTTGGTTGATTTGCATTGCGGCCATGAATGCAGCCAACGTCGTCGTGCCGAGCCCATTGAGCACGACATTGACAAACACAGTGAATGCCCCAAACTCGACAAACCAATTGACTCCGGCCGGAAAGCCAAAGCGTAACATCCGGACAAACTCGGTCCAAACCAGCGGTCCGCGCGCTTTTCTCGACGACTCGTGTGCGCCGACCCCACGCAGAAAACAGACCAGCAAAAAGATGAAGGCAATCGTCGTGGCGATCGAGCTCGCCAAGGCTGCTCCTGCCACGCCCATGCGTGGTGCCCCCAACCGACCATAAATGAACACCCAATTCAGGCCCACATTGAGCACCATGGCCATGACCTGTGCGGCCATGGGCAAACGAGTATTGCCCAGCCCTCCATAATAATTCGATAGTGCCTCCAGACCAATGACCGTTCCACCCGTCACCAGGCGCAATACCATGTATTGTGTCATCAAATCGGTAACCGTCGGCGAATATCCAAGCAAACGCACACCGGCAGGAATTGCGAATACGAGGCCCAGGTAAATCAATTCCGTGATCAGGGCAACTGCAAGCCCGTAAAACCCGTATCTTCGCGCTCCGCCGTGTTCGTCCCGGCCAAACAATTGCGATGCGTAGCTGGAGACAATGAACGTCACGCCCATCGGTAAAATGAACAGCGCCAATGCATTGAGCGCTCCGGTCGTCGTGGCCGCCAGCGCGTCTTCGCCAAGAGGAGCGACCATAGCCGCATCGGCAACACTGATCACCGATTGCGCCGAGCGCGAAATGATAATCGGCCACGCAAGCGTGAGCAGTTGCCGCATGGATGGGTTTGACGAGGCGCTCGACATGGGGGCGACGTATTGACACCGCACGTGCCGTTGCGCCCGTCCTGCGCCGAAAAAATGCAAAAAGAAGATGACGGCTCAGCTATCGAACATCAACGCCGTAAGCCGCGGATAAAGCTTACGTACTCCTGGAATGCTGCTCGCCAGTGTGCTGAGGAAATCCCAATGATCTCGGTGCAATGTGACCAAACCGTTTTCCGTACGAAACTCGGTCACGCCTTGAGTGATCAAGGTCAAGCCCAATCGACCTTGGATGGTGCACGTCCAGCTCAACATGAAATGAGGCTCTTCGCCGACGAGCTCGAGGTCGTCGAAGCGCATCTCTTTCAAACGCGTGAACAGATTGCGGTTGATGCGCAGGAAATGGTCCTTTCCCGTGACATCATTGAATGGATCCACGAAGCGCACATCGGGTGCATAGACAGCATCCAGGTCGTCCAACACTTTTTCGCGCCGCAGGTGATACATCGCGAAAATCGTCAAGATACGGTCGGGCAATGTAGGCATGAAACGAGTTGTACCAGACGCACCACCTGGAGCCAGTAGGTGGAATTGGAAGAACTCGTTGCTGCACGAAAGACTTTACCCGCGCGCCCAAGCCCCTGTAGGCTCACGTCCGTGCTGCTCCTGAACGACCTGTCGCGCGGCCGAAGGGGTGGCTCGGCCGCTCGTCTTTCGGCCCTCGTTTTCGCCGCCGCGACGCACCTCGTCGCTCCCCTTGCGGCGTCTGCCATTCTCTTTGCTTCGTCTTCGGCAACCGCCGAAGAGCCTGCAAAACGTAAAGTTTTGGCAGTGCACGTCGAAGGCAACTCCGCTTCGGAGGCGCGCGAAGACATTCTTTCGGTGCTGCCCGATCGTATTGAAGTCGCCGATGCAGCCGATTTCTCAGCGGCGCTAAAGAAGGTTGGTCTCGGCAAACCCATGGGCTCGGCCATGACCCAAGCCAAGCCGCGCTCATCGATTCTGCCGCGACTGCGCAAAGCCGCGCAATCCGTTGCGGTCGACGGAGTCATCGTCGGCATCGTGCAACGTTTCGCCGGCAAATGGCGCGTGTACGTCGTGTGGTTCACGCCCGAAGGCGACGAGCTGCTCATCGACGAGGCCGTCTCGCGAGAAGGCTCCGAAGCCGATCGAAAAAGCGCCCTCCAAAGCGCGCTTTCCAGTGCGGTCGAGCAGTTCTCGCCGAAGCCCAAAGCGTCGCCCAAGAACGACAAACCCCGGGACAAACCTGGGGACGATCAGCCAAAAGAAGAGGACGACCAAGACAAACCCAAGCGCGTCCGCCACGAAGCAGGCTCGTCGCTCTTCTCCGTCGAGGTCGGTGTCGAGGTTGCCGGGCGAAAGTTCGACTTCTCCGACGGCCTTTCAAGCAATTTGCGCTCGTACGAAGTCTTCGGCGCTCCGGTCGTGTTTGCCGCCGCTGAAGTCTATCCAGCAGCCTTCACCACCGTGCCTGTACTGCGCGACCTCGGTCTCACCGTGGCGTATGCCCGCGCGGTTGGCTTGCAATCCGCCACCGCCGACGGCACTCCGGTCGGTACACTGTATCAACGTTTTTCCGCGGGCCTTCGCGTACGAATCCCGTTCTCCCGCCCGAAGGGACCTGTGCTCAGTTTGTCAGGACAATACTACTGGCAAACGTTTCATGTCGACGAGCCTGCCGAGCTCGTGGGGCAAGTCCCCAACGTCGACTATCAGGCCATTCGATTTGGCGTCGATGCGCGTTTTCCGCTTGGTCGCGCGGCGATTCTTGCCGGATTCGACTGGATCGAACCGCTGTCGGCAGGCCCCGTCTACGATCGTTTCACGGGCGTAGGCGTGCATGGATTAGGCGCGAAGCTCGGGCTCGTCGTAGGAATCGCAAGCGGCTTCGAGCTGCGTTTTGCCGCGGAATACAACCGCTTTTTCTCGGACTTCGATCCTGTCCTCGGTGACGCTTACGTCGCCGGTGGCGCGCTCGATCAGTATCTCGGGCTGCGGCTTTCCGCTGCCTACGTGGACTGAGGGATGCCATGAACCACGCTCGCTTGCTCCGATCGTGCGCTGCTGTCTTCGCCGTTTCGTCCTGGATCGTCCTCGTCGCGGGTTGTCCCGGTACGCTCACCGAAGACGAAAAGAAAATGTTTCAGGGCGGAGGAAGTTGTCCGGACGTACCCACGTTTCTCGCTTCGAAGTGCGGGACCGCGGGCTGTCATGTCGACGGCTCGCCTATGGATCTCGGCTCACCGGGTGTCGAGGCGCGCGTCGTCGGCAAGGTCTCGACCTGCAACGGCCTCCTCTTGGCCAACCCAGCCGATCCCGAAAATAGCCTGCTCTACGCCAAGCTAGTCACGCCTCCGTGCGGCCTCAAAATGCCCATCGGAGGGTCGCTTTCGCCGCTCGAAATCGATTGCGTCAAAACGTGGATCGAAGGGCTCGATCCGAACGCTGGCAGTGGCGGCGCAGGTGGCGCTGGCGGTGCAGGTGGCGCAG
>CAZETM010000261.1:0-11408 GCA_964514885.1 uncultured Polyangium sp.
AAGACCACCCGATGGTGTGCGTCGACTTCAAGCAAGCCGTGGATTATTGCACGTATAAAGGCAAGCGGCTTCCGTCGGATGAAGAATGGGAATGGGCGGCGCGCGGCGGAGCTGAAGGACGTCTTTATCCATGGGGCAATGAAGCGCCGAAAGATCAAGTTTGCTGGTCGGGTGCGGGCGCAAAAACGAGCACGTGCAGCGTGAGTGAACATCCGGCGGGCGTGAGCAAAGACGGGTTGCTTGGAATGGCCGGCAACGTCTTCGAATGGACGACGAACAAACAAGACTCGAAAACCAAAGATCGGGTTGGTCGCGGCGGAAGCTGGCGTGATGGGCTCCCGAATGTAATGCGCGTCGACAGGCCAGGGAAATTCGAAGTAACGTATCGCTGCGGATTTTTGGGCATTCGGTGTGTAATGCCTCCACAGGCGCCCAAATAGGCCCTCATCGTGGCCCTCATTTTCATCTTGCCCCCATCGCTCGGACCGGCCAAGGCTGCGGCTCGCGCGGAGCTCATTCGCACGGCGCTCGAGCCCAAGCTTGGCGAATTGATTACGACGCACGTCGCTACGAGTTACACCGATATTGAAGAGCGCATGCAAAGCGGCCTGGCGCATATCGTTTGGGCTCCCGCAGCCGTCACGGCAAAACTCCCAGCCGCCAAAGCCGTATACACGATTTCTCGTGAAGGACGCACGCGATACCATTCGGCAATCGTGGCGCGAAAAACCGCCCGACTTGACCTGACAATGCTGCAAGGTAAAAAAGCGGCGTGGGTCGATCCGTTATCAGCGGGAGGTTACTTATTGGCCGCGGCACGCTTGCGTGCGGAAGGAATCGATCTTTCGCGCACGTTTGCCTCGCAGATTTTCGTGGGCTCGCATCGTGCCGCGGTCGAAGCTGTGCTGCTCGAGTCGGCTGACATCACTGCTGTTTCATCCTACGAATCGGATTCTGGCGCCATGATGGAGCGAATGCGGTGGTACGCAGGCCCAGCCGGGGACAAGCTCACTTCCATTGCATTTACTGAAAGTTGCCTCAATGATGCTATCGTCCTTCCGGCGACGCTCGACGAGGCACGCGCCAATCGGATCATTCAAAATCTTGTACCGAAAACCCAGAGCGGAATGGTACGCTCACGATTTCTCGGGGCTCTCGAGGCGGACAATCTCGTGTTGACACCGATTTCCGAATATCACAAACTCGCGCCGCTGCTCACGCCACCCTACGTGGAAGAGCGCAGTTCATCGATCCCCGGCGATCGCCCTTCTCGTCCGTCACGCCCGCCGCGCACATCGTGGTTTTGATTGGGAGACAAGAAAATGCGTCCGAATCCGTTGCTCTTGACCCAGCGTATCATTTGGTTTGCGCTGCTCTCTGCCTCGATTCTCTACATGGTCATTGCTTTCGTATTGGTGAAGAGGCCGCCGCTGCTGGAGCCGCCGAATCCAATCATGCCTCTCGTCTTTGGAATCGTCGCCATTTCGGTAACTGCGGCGAGCTTTTTCGTGCCGCGTATCGTTTACGCGCAGACGGTCCAAAAGATGAACGTCGAGACCAAAGAAGAAGCCGCGCCGAATGCTTTTCCGGAAGGGTATCGAGATGCCCTGCCCAAGCGTATCGTGTTTGCCGATCCACAAGCTGCAATTGGCACGGCGCTCATTTGTTGGCAGACTCCACTGATTATATCGCTCGCGCTCTCCGAAGCCGTTGCACTGTTCGGGTTCGTCCTGGCGCAACTCGGATTCGCACCGATGTATACGTTGCCGTTTTTCCTGGCCGGTGCCGTTCTGATCGCCATTCGTTTTCCACGACTGCCGCAAATTCGCGCCATGTTCGAGAAGGCGCGTGGCGCTAGCTTCCCTGTGTCGAATAGCTAATCAGCTACGTTTTCCAAATTCATCCGCGAGCACTGCACCCAGGCGCCGGTAATCTTCCGGGTCATTATAAATCTGCGCCGAAATGCGTACGAGCCGCTTGGGCCACTTCGGGAACGGAACGATCGGCACCTCGATGCCGTGCCGCAGAAAAAGATAATTCTGCAGCGGATCGATAAACAATGGCGGCTCGGGAGCGGTTCCTTCGGCGTCGGGTAAGACCACTGCCGCGAGCGAGCCAATCATGGATTCGGGAGCTGGCGGAGCGCAGGCTAGTGTTTCGCAAAGCATTCGCCGTGCAGCAAGCGCCATGTTTCGATTGTGGTTGGCAAGACCAACCATTCCATCCGGAAGCAAAGACGACATGAACCGAAGCGTTTCGGGAATCGCCAGAAATGGTGTTGGATCTGCCGTTCCTGTCCAATCGAACTCCAGCCGAAAACGCGATTGATCTTCGCGAGGGTTGTTCGCTCCGTGGCTGATGGACAGCGGGCGCACGAGCGACTGTTTGTCCGCACGTACGTGCAAAAATGCCGCACCTTTGGGCGCACACATCCATTTGTGACAATTGCCCGTATAATAAGCCGCGCCGAGCGTTTTCAAGTCGAGCGGGATCATGCCTGGAGCATGCGCGCCATCGACGAGCGTATCGATGCCACGTTTTGCGAATTCCTTGACGATCGTTTCGACGGGTAAAACCATGCCCGTGGGACTCGTGACGTGATCGACGAGCACGAGGCGCGTGCGCGGGGTCGTACGTTCGAGCAAAACATCGACCACGGCATCGGGCGATTCGATCGGAAATGGAATCGGAGCGACGACCACACGCGCGCCTGACCTTGCCGCGACAAACTCTAGCGCATTTCGACAAGCGTTATAAGCATGGTTTGTCGTGAGTAAGTCGTCTCCCGGCTCGAGAGCAAGCGCGCGCAGCACGGTATTGACCCCCGCGGTCGCATTAGGAACGAAAGCCAGATCATCAGGGTTGGCACCGACAAACTGGCCGAGGGTTTTACGCGTGACTTCGAGCAATAGGTCCAGCTCGCGCACGAAAAACCGTACCGGCTCGCGCTCCATTTGCGTCCGGAAAAACGCTTGCGCTTCGAGCACGGGGTGCGGGCAAGCGCCGAATGAACCGTGATTGAGGAACGTGATGTGCGGATCGAGTCCCCAATGCGGGCGAACACGCGTTGCTTGAGATTCAGGAAATGTCGACATTACTTTGCCAGCAGCTCCTTGACTTCAGTTTGCCACTTTTCGCCGAGCTTCGGATGAACCATACGTACATAAGCGGCATAACCACGGAGCCAGGCAGGAAAGTCAGGGCGACCGCGCGCTTGCGATTCGATACCATGATGGCGACAATTGGCCAAGATAGCTTTGAACCGGCGTCGATCTTCACGAGGAATGCCGACTTTTTCATTGACCACGAGGCCCGTGACGGTCATCTGCCCGCCCTGACGCATGACTTTGCGTTTTTTGACATTCTCCGCAAAACCTTCTTGCTGGAGAATGGCGTTCACCCACCAGAAGAACCTGCCCAATCGAGCGGGCGGCTCGTGGAAGGAAAACGTCATGTCGTCGGCATAACGAGTGTAATTGGCGGATACCTTCTTCGCAAGAGCCGTGAGGCGTGCGTCAAGACGGCGACAAACCAAATTCGCAATGGCCGGTGACGTAGGCGCACCTTGAGGCAATGCGCCCGGCCAAACTACGGTTCCATCGGGCAATTTCGGTCGGTGTGTCGTGAGGTGCGCAAGCGCGGTGGCCACTTCTTCGCCGTAATGTTGTGCAAAAAAGCCGAACACTCGACGATAATGCACCGTAGGGAAAAAGTTTTCGATGTCGATGCGGATGACGACGGCTGCACCCACGTGCGGTGATGCATTGGTGACCGTGGAGCGTTCTTCGACAAACCCGTGCGCGGCGGGATGCGTTGGCAACTTGGCAAGAATCTGATCCAGAATGGTGCGCTGCACTTTTTTCAGCGGTGCTCGCGGCGCCGAAATCTTTCGCACACCGCCCGTACGCTTGGGAATCTCGAATTCAACGTACCCCGAGCCTGGACCGGTACCGGGACGCGACAGGGACTTGAGCTGGGAAGCTTTGACATCCAGCAGCGTTGCCAAGTCTTTTCGTAATTTGAGCGGCGGGACGTCTGTCTTTGGAGGAGTTCTCGCGGTCTTCGGTGTGGAGCGAAATATCCAATGGTGACGTTGAAGCCCGAATGCCCAGCCGCTCGGATTCCAGCCTCCAAGCGCTGTCGGGCCCGGAAAACGTGGTGGAGGCGCACGTCTATCGGGCGGCGAAACGTCCGCAATGCCGAGCTTTCTGACGGCTGCGCGCGCAGCGCTTGCAACACTATCGTCGGCATCTTTTACCATGTGCCGCAGATACTTGGCCGCCGTCGCCCGTGCCAAAAGCAATGGGATCAGCCGAACGGCTTTCACGCGCTCACGCGGATCGATATTCGTCAGGCGCGTGGCAATCGGATCTAGCCAATTGCGGCTAACGTAAAATCGCGCCACCTCGTACTCGGCAAGATTGTGGTGCCGTTCGAGTAGCTCGACGATCCGATTGAAATTGCGCTCGCGGTCTTCGAGCAGCGGTTTCAGCTCGAAGAGGAGGCTGACCAGGCTCATGCGGGCGATAATAGCAAAGATCGGGCGATAACGTTAAGTAGAAAAAGCGCTCCCGGAGACGTGGCCACCTGCACGGCAGAGGCAGACTAGGACGAAAAGCCCCGCAGGGCGGTCCTCGTATGCTCTCGTTCTTCAATGGGAATCGGGGGCAGCCGCGACGTGACATCGCGGACGAATAGCTGGCTGCGTGCGCCCCCGAGAGCGCAAAACCAGTCAATCACACTCGAATCCAAAAGGGAAGCGTTTTTAATCCTCGCCGAGCAGTTCGCGAAGCCGATCATGAGGGCCACCCGGAGCGCGCCGGACGAGGGAATCGAAACGTCGATTTTCTGTGCGTACGCGTGCCCCGTGCTCACGAAGCGACAGTGCCACTTCGGGCGCTAGAATCGGAGCCTGCAATACCTCGAGATTCTCGAATAGCTCGGCTCTATCGCGCGGCGCCGTGAGCGTTGCCGATACTCCAGGTTGCGATAACGAATACCGATAACAATCCGGCGCGGTCGGCAGTGCGCTTGCCATTTCATCCGGACCGCCTGTGGGACGAAGCATCCGCCCATAACAAGTGGCCGTGAACGTGAGTAGACCCGTGCCGTGTTCGAGCGCCGTTGGAAAGAGTCGCTCCTCCGCACCGGGATGAGCCGCGTTATGCCGAGTCATCACTACGGGCCACGGAGCTCGATTCAACGCGTCTACACCAATCGCACGATCGTGCGTCGAGAACCCAAAGGCCCGCAGTTTGCCCTCGGCACGCAATCGGTCGAGCGCGTCGAAATCTTCGCCGGACAAACGTTCGGAAGAACGAACCCAGAAGAGCAGAAAGACATCGATATAATCGCACCGGAGCCGTCTCAGCGTACGCTCGACGTCCAATCGAATTGCCTCCGGACCTGCGAAATAGGTACCTGCCACCACGACGAGCGAATCACGCGCGGTTCGACGCGAGCGCAAAAACCGCGACAGTTCAAGATAACGAGGTTCCCAGAAAAATGCTCGCACGCCCGCATCGAATGCCTCGGCACACGCTGCGGCCGGAAGACCATGCGCACCGGATAACACGAGCGGCGAGAGCTGAATTCCCGTACGTCCCAATGGACGGAGGGATGGTGCTGGTTGGGTTTGTCTCGTACGACGCGGCAGTTGTTCGACTCGCGGAGCTTCGGTCGGACGACGACTTGCCAGATGCGGTGCTTGCTCGAAGGACTCGTGCGGAAAAACCAACGACAAGACTTCGAGATGTTTGGTGACCTCATCCTGTTCCGCGTCTGCTTCGAGCGCTTGCACCAGCCCGAGAAACGCCGTGTCGTCGCCATAACGCAGAAGCCACGTGAACGCAGACTTGCGCACCGTCTCGTCGGTTTGTCCCGCATCGAGAAGAGCCGACAGACGCGTTTGCAACGACGTCGCCTGCTCCAACACGGACGCTGCTGCTGCGCGCACCATGAGCGTCGCATCCGCAGACAACCGCAACAGCGCACGCAGGTCGTCCCATGCTCCCAGCGGATCCAGCAGCTCCGCGACGCGCGCACGCACCCACGGATCGGCATGTAACGCGCCAGCGAGCGCAAACTGATGCAGTTCGTTTGGCGAAACCTGCGCACGATTGCGAACAACCAAGTCCGTTGCAGAACGACAAACCCAAGGGTCGGGATCGGTGATCGCGACTCGAAGCGAGGATTGCACATCGAGCGCAGCGGCTCGGATCCAAGGATCTTCGTGATCGAGCGCGCGGGTTCGTGCGGACGAACCAAGAGCCGTCATCGCTCCGAGCGCCGAGAGCGCTGTCGCGACGACGGAAGGATCTGCATCTTCGAGTGCACGCTTCAACATCGCTTCATCGCCGTTGATCGCTGCAGCTTCGACGACGGCGCGACGTTCACGTACCGTAGATGCTTTGGGTGCAAACGAAAGCAGTGCTTCGACCCAAGCATCGATCACGCGTGGATTGTGCGGACGGTTTTCCCATGCGACGAGCGCGGTGGAGCGCACGTGAGCATCAGGATCGTGGAGCGCAGCGAGCACGGCATCGAGCGATCGTTCGTCACGCAGAAGGCCTCGAATCGCGGCTCGGCGAATGTCCGGCGTGCCTTCACGAGCAAGCGTTCGTATGTGTTCGATCGAGGCTGTGCAGCCACGGAGCGATGCAACTTCCGCTGCCCACATGAGCGGTCCTGGAGTGACTTGTCGAGCGAGCACACGGCGGGCGAGGGTGATGTCGTCGGCTCCCAAACGATCGCAAATCGCGCGGATTTCGGCTGCGGCATGAGGAACGCGAGGCTCGTCGAGCCAACGTAGAGCATCGAGCAACGCATCGACATCGTTACGCTGTCGAAGCTTACGCCGTGCGAGTGCTCGAAGGGGTGCATGAGGGTTGCCGAGCCAAACCACGAGGGCTCGGGAAGGGACATCGGCGTCGTCGGCGAGCTCGAGACGCGCAGTAACGACGGCAGGATCTTCATCGGCAAACGGTTGGTGCACAAACGGAATCGACGTGGATGCCGCTGTCGTGAGCGGTGTTTCATCGACGGGTTCTCCATTCCAAACTGCGTTCAGGTACCGTAGGGCAAACGTTACGGGACTGTTGGTGTACAAACTACTTTGTTGGTGCTCCAAGGGTTCGGCACGACGCACCTCTTGTTGCACGTCGGGATCGTCTTCACCGAGCGCTGCGAGCGCTTGCACAGCCGCATGGCGAACGCGCCAGAACGGATCGGAAAGCGCTTCGATGAGCGGCGAAAGCGCGTCTTTCTTGAGCGCTGTAGCGGCCGCTCGAATGGCTGTTCGACGCACCCACCACACTGGTTCGTGACGAATGGCATCGGCGGCGAGCGATGAAAGATCTTTCGCACCGAGTCTTCCGAGCGCGCGCAGAGCTTGATCTCGCACCGAGGGCAGCGGATCGCTTGTGGCTTCAACGAGGGCGGGGATGGCGCGGCGAATGCGTGCTTCACCGAGACGATGTGCAGCACGGGCGCGCATTTCGGCGTCTTCGTCGGTCACGAGCACATGACGCAGGGCGAATCGATTTGGCACGAGCGCGAGGTCGAGTTCTTCGAGCGCTTTTCGACGCACGAGTACGTTTTCGTCGCAAAGACGCGTGATAGCGGGCGCGTGGCCGGACATGGTGCTCACTTTATCGTTCTGATACAGTCGTGGACATGGCGGACATTCTGGCCATCGTTAGCAAAGCGGTATTCGAGAAAGACGCGGGCGGGCGCAAGCCGGGAAAGATTTGGCCCATCGATACCTATACGAGTGCGAACAAAGCGCTCGAGGGTTTGGCCGCGGGTGGGCGGTTGTTTTTGGTGACGGTGAGGCCTCCCGCGGATTCGTTATGGCTCGTGGCGTTGCTAGAGAGCCCGCAGCGGGTGGGCAAAGGTTGGAAGTCGGGTCGTAATCGCGTGCCGATTACGGACATCACGTCGCTCGTGTCGCGCATTCGATTTGCGAATGGAAAAGGCATCAATGCGGCGCCGGGGACGTTGGGTATGTCATTGCAAACCCCGCGCGCATTGGATGCTCCGTCGGCGGCATTATTGGATGGTGCGGCATGGAGCGCGGGCATTGCGCCGCCGGTCAACGTGACGAAACACGAAGATGCGGCGCCATTGCCATGTTTGTGCAAGGTGTGTTTTCCGCAGAGTGTCGAGCGAATGGACGTGAATGGAATGTCATTCGTGCGTTCGAGCGCGGAGGCGTCTGGCCGGGTGCTTTATTATTGGATGCCTGCGGAGCTCGAAAAGCATTCGAATATCGTGAAGAAATCGGTGCAATCGGTGTTGTTGGAGAGGTTGGGGGCGTGAAAGAAGAAATGCCCAGAGTGCACGATTTGGAAGACATCGCATACGAAGAGTACGTACGCGCTCGAATTCGCGCAGGCATCGAGAGTGCCGAACGCGAACCAACCGTGAGCTTGGAAGAGGCGAAGATTCAGCTGGTAGAAGTGATTCGTCGGGCAAGCCAAGAACGCGCTCGCTAATGGTTCACCCCGACAAATGTTCGCCTCTACCTATCCCTACAAAGAATAAAGTAATGGTCCAGCGCTTTCTCGCCCTTGTACGCCGCCCCGATCGACACGTGTTTCGATACCAGGCGCATATAGTCACGCGTCCCGTTGTATACGAACATCTGTAGACCCTTCGAATTCGGAATCACCTTCGGCCAACTATCCGCCACCGGACCATCGGGCACCTGGAAATAATCAATCACCACCGCGCCGCGCGATTCCCATTCCGGCTTGCCCTTCGTCAATATGGCCACGAAAAACCCCGGACCCACCGTCGACAAAAACGGTGACTGGTTGTATCCGAACAACCGCTCCGACGCGTCCTCAGGACGACAAAAACGCTTCTGAAACAACTTCATGCTCGGCAAGAGCGGAAGCGTGTTGCGTCCGTCGTGATGCACCGGCTCGCGTGCCGAAATTCCTTGGGGCACAAAGTGATCGAGCGTGATCGGCTCGGCCTTCTCAGCCTTTTCGTACAACTTGCGCTGATCGGCGCGCCACAGCGTACGCGTGTCCGCAAGACGCTCGTCCGTTGAAAGGCCGTCGAGGTAGCGGCCGATGGCATCGATGGTGGTGCTCGGATCGTTGATCAAATCTCGAAGGCGCACGTGGTCTCCTCGGGGCGCAAAACCAGCGTCAAGAACGCGTCCCCAAATGTTCGACCATCGGCTATACCACAGCCCGAACACGATGATCGTCACGTCGAACTTGGGTAAGTCGTACGGCGAGCGAGTGCTTTTCGAAGAAGCCACGCTCGAGCTCAGTCGAGGCTGCCGCTATGGCCTCGTGGGCGCGAATGGCAGCGGCAAAACCACGCTGCTCGAGATTCTCGCGGGCGACGACCAGCCGACCGAAGGCACCATCTCGCGCACGCGCGGCGCTCGCATGGGCGTGCTGCGACAAGACCGCTTCCTTGAAGATGATCTGCGCATCGTCGACCTGGCCATGATGGGCGACGAGCTCGTTTGGACAGCGCTCGAAGAAGAAAAACGCATCGTCGATCATGGCGCCGGAGATGCGCATCGCTTGGCCGAACTGCTCGACGTGATTCGCACGCACGATGGCTACACGCTGCGCGCACGAGCGACCGCAATCTTGGTCGGCCTCGGAATTCCCGCGGATGTACACGACAAACCGCTCTCCACCTTGTCCGGTGGTTTCAAGCTCCGTGTGCTCTTGGCTCAAGTCCTCGTGGGTGGCCCGGATATTCTGCTGCTCGACGAACCGACGAACCATTTGGACATTCTGACGATTCGGTGGCTCGAGAAATTCCTGGCCGGCCACGATGGAATGGTGCTCGTGATTTCTCACGACCAACGATTCCTCGATAACGTCGCCACGCACATTCTCGATGTCGATTACGGCACCATTACGCTGTATCACGGGAATTATTCCACATTCGTCAAAGAGAAGCAGGCCGAGCGTGAGCGCCGTCAAGCGGAAATTACCAAAATCGAAGCAGATATCGCGCACAAACAAGCCTATGTGGATCGGTTTCGCTACAAAGCTACGAAAGCGAAACAAGCCCAAAGCAGGCTGAAACAAATCGATAAAATCGAAGTCCCCGAACTCGAAGATAGCTCCCGACGCACGCCTTCGTTCAAGTTATCCATCGCCAGACAAAGCGGCCGCGATGTTCTCGAGCTCGAAAAGATTTCCAAGTCGTATGGGGACAAACGAGTTCTGAAAGACGTGTCGCTCAAGGTTCGTCGAGGCGAACGCGTGGCCATCATCGGCCCGAACGGCATTGGTAAGTCGACGCTATTGAAGATTCTTGCGGGGCGTCTGGAACCGAGCGCAGGTTCTGTGCGTTGGGGGCATGAAACGCATGTCGGATACTTTGCGCAGGACCATCGCGAAGTGCTCGACGATCCGAATGCGACGCCGTTCCAAATCATGCAGGCGATTTGTCCCACCGAACCTGATTCAGCCGTGCGCGGAAGGCTCGGACGACTCCTGTTCAACGGCAGCGACGTTTATAAAACCGTCGAGCTATTGTCCGGTGGAGAAGCCGCGCGCCTTTTGTTTTGCACCATTTTGGCCCGCGAACCCAATGTGTTGCTCCTGGACGAACCGACAAACCATCTCGACGTGGAAGCCATCGAAGCGCTTGCAGCGGCGCTTGTCGAATACGAAGGCACGCTCTTGTTCGTCTCGCATGATCGTTGGTTCGTGTCGAAAGTTGCGCAACGTGTGCTCGAAGTGACCCCCGCCGGTCCAAACGATTTTCCGGGTACGTACGACGAATACCTCGAACGATGTGGCGACGATCATCTCGATGGCGATGCCGTTGCGCGCAAAGCCAAAGATGCGACGAAACGGCTCGCGAATGCTCCGGCCGCGCCAGTGCAAGGCTCGGCGTGGGACGAGCAAAAGAAAAAGCGTAATCAGCAAAAGAATCTGCCGGCCAGGCGCGACAAGGTCATGGCGGCGATCGATGTTGCGGAAGCGCGCAAGAAGGAAATCGAGGCGCTTTATTGCAGCGAGGGGTTTTTCGAGAAGACCAGCAAAGCCGATGTTGCTGCGTTCGACCGCGAGCAAAAAGAACTCGACGACCGGTTGTTCACGCTCATGGAAGAGTGGGAAGCGGTCGAAAAAGAGCTTGCCGAAGCGGCGCTGTAAAAAGTTAAATGCGAAAAGGGCGCTTCGTTCGGAAGCGCCCTTCGCCAAGGTCAATTCTGGGTGGGCCATGAAGGACTTGAACCTTCAGCCAATGGATTAAGAGTCCACTGCTCTACCAATTGAGCTAATGGCCCAGAACCTGCACAAGTTGTCACTTCTACTGCGGCGCCCGGGCTTCCTCTGAATCGAGTCGGCTCGAACACTTGGCACGCCCGGACCGATTCGAACGGACGACCCTCGGATTCGAAGTCCGATGCTCTATCC
>CAZETM010000262.1:0-11371 GCA_964514885.1 uncultured Polyangium sp.
TCCCCATAATGGTCCCACGAGCACGCGCCGCGCGATTTGCGCAAAGTAAAACCATAATCGACCTCGCTCGCGCGCTGACCTTGGCGCGTCGAAATGTGCGCTCGAACGCTCGATGGCGTGTTTGGGAACCTCAAAACCGGCGCGCAACGCACCTTGTGTGCCATTTTGATACGCCAAAATGTGCGCACGGATGGTCAAGCGCTGATCCTGACGTGTCGACGCTTGCGCACGAGCGCTCGCGTGGGCATTGCGGGATGTGTGAATGCGTTTTACGAGAGCTGGGGGCTCGTTTCGCGAATTCTCGTTGCCCGTGGCCGATGGTTTTGATTTGCTCCACCAATGCCTGGCCATTTGTCTCGACCACATGCGTACCCAGGCGTCTGCCACTCTCGCCGATCACGGCAAACGTGGTGCTCACCGTATGTGCATCGAGACCAATGTATTTTTTCGCGGTCGCTCTCCTCCGATTGGATATTTATTAAATGCCGGAACGCAAATGGGTCGCTCGGCTCATATCGCGAATTGAATAGATCGTGAATGACTGTCGTCATCTCCCAAATGGCGGCGGGGTCCCTGGGTCCGTCATGGCGAACGTCCAGAGCAGTGTCGTCATCACCAGCAACCGGACCCGGCGACACACGGCGCAACCGCGCGCCCGATGACAGTCCCGTGCATCTACACGGCGTTGGCGTGCGGCACGCGACGAGGCCGGCAAGATGCGAGCTCGGAACGAGGGAGCGGACGACACGTTTTATTTGCCCCGCTTCGCCGAAGCAACGGTAAACGTCGCGGTTGTCCTTCGTCCCCGAAACGCGCCCCCCAATCGCGAATCCGTTGTCACGGGGCAACATTTTTCTCGAACGTGACGCGACGAGAGCGAAGGTGCCTTGACAGCGCGAGCGTCAACGCGGATCATGCGCGCAAATACTGCATTTGGAGACGAAAGAATGCATCTCTTCGACCACCCGCTCATTTCGACACGTTACTTTTTTCCGCGCCAAGATGCGCCACAAAATCCATTTCCTGTCGAAGTCGATGGTGCCGTACTTGGTTGCGCGCGGTATGTGACGAATCCCGATGCTCCGTGGTTGGTCCATTTTCATGGCAATGCTGAAGTCGTCGCTGATTACGAGACCGATGTGCTCGCACGATTCCAAGCTGCCGGATTGAATGTCTTTCTCGCCGAATACCGAGGTTATGGAGGCTCGACGGGAACTCCCGCCATGATCACGATGCTCCGGGACGTGCCACGCACGCTCGCAGCAGTTGGCGTACCCTTCGAGAAAATGGTGGTCTATGGGCGTTCGGTGGGATCGCTGTATGCCATCGAAGCCGCGTATCAAACGCCGACACTTCGCGGTTTGGTGATTGAAAGCGGAATCGCGAGCCCACTCGAGCGCATTCTTCTGCGCGTTCGTCCGGAAGAACTTGGCGTCACGGCACAGGACCTCGAAACAGAAGCCGGCGAGCTTCTTGATCACCAAAGAAAACTCGCGCAATTCCCTGGACGAACGCTGGTGCTACACACGACGAACGATACCATCGTCGATCGCACGCATGCCGCGCGGAATGCCTCGTGGGCCAAGAATGCGGAGGTCGTGCTGTACGAGCGTGGCGATCACAACAACATTCTCGCGCTAAATCTCGACGATATCGTTTCGCGTGTCGCTCGATTCGTAAAGAGCAGTTGATAGTCGCCGCATGCGGGCCGTCAGCATCGTCACCGACCGCGATGGTGTCATGCCGCAAGAGATCGTGAGCGGCAAACCAGCATTACGCGCCGATGAAACGACATATTGGGACGGTCGCGCCGGAAAGAGCACTTCCAGCATCATGCGGAATGCGGAGAGCTTTCATTGGATGGTCGGAGTTGGCATTGCCATTACGCGACGGTTTTCGTCGACCTTCGTCAAAAAACTCGTTTTGATCGTTTCATCCGTCAAATGATTCGCCATCCAGAGCAGACGTTCTTTGGCTATGGCGATTTTTTCGGCAGCTTGGTCTCGTTGGCCGTGCAGAAGGAGGCTCTCGATTTCGGCATAACGCACCAAAATCTCGTCCGTACCAATGCGCCCGAGTTGTTCCGATATTTGCATTCCTTTGGCGGCTTGTTCGAGGGCTTCAGTTGGGCGTGCCAAGTCGACGAAGAGCAATGCTTTGTGCGCATGCGTCATGGCCCGCAATCGAGGAAGCTCGGCGAGCATCAGCTCGGACTCGTCGAGGGCGGCTTCAGCAAGATCGAATTCTTTGCGCAATCGATGGCAACGACCGAGCTTGTTCCTGATACTCCCACCATTTCGAAAATCGCCCAATTTGTCGAATTGTCGCCGGGCATCGAGAAGCGCTGGCAGCGCTTCATCTGCACGTCCATCCGCGACGAGCGCCGCGCCGAGCATTCCTGTGGCGATCGAGTGGAGCCGCTCGACCGTGAGCCGCTTGGCTACAACGAGGAGATCCTTGCAAATATCGATGGCTCTATCGAATTGTCCCATATCGACGAGCGTAAACGTGGCATCGAGACGTTGTCCGGCGGCGTTGCGAATATCGCCGACCTGTTCGAAAAGGCGTGCGGCTTCCAGGGCATGTCGAATCGTGTCGTCATATTTTCGTGCGACCGTGCATTGCGATCGCGCGAGCACTTCAAGCAATGCGCGCATGCGCGGTTCTCGTTGATGCGCGGTCTCGTGCAAGTCCGCCAACAGCTGGATCAGGCTTTCGGCAATTTGATATTGACCTCCAACATAAGCCTGCAATGCTGTTCGAATGGCGGCTTCGATGAACGCATCGGTCCATTCATGCGTGGCTCCCCAAGCGAGCAGCATTTTACACATTTCGTGCGTTTTTTTTGGGTGAATGCGACGCATCGAAATCATCGTCACCATGGTAGCCGCGCCAAACCAGATGTCGCTTCCCGGTTCGACGTGCTCCAGCGCCAATTCGGCAAGTTGGCCCGCCTCTTCATAAATTCCGCGCCATTGCAGTGCATCGGCTTTCAAGATCAAGGCGTCGCCAAGTACCGTGCCCGTGGCTTGGCCATCGATAACCCGGTCCGCCTGATTCACAGCCTCATCGAAATCGCCGCCCCAAAGCGCGTCGCGCGCGGCACGCGCGTGATATGGAGCAGCTCGTGCGGATTCGTTTGCGAGATCGAAATGGGTGGCGAGCAACGAGGCATTGGTTTCCCCAAGCTGCTCCAAAAATGTTCCTGCCAAACGATGTCCGGTCGCTTTGTCGACGTCCGTCAACATCGCGTACGCGGCTTCGCGAAAAAGAGCATGCCGAAACCTGAATTCCTGCTGCAATGCAAACCGCGACGTTCGTTTGTATTCGACAAACTCACGATCACACAACACCCGAAGCCAAGCTTCGACGTCACTCACCGTGTCTGTCGAACCGAGCAACGCTGCGACACCTTCGAGCCAAAATACTTCGCCAAAAATGCTCGCCGCACGGAGCACTCGCCGCGCTTCCGCAGGAAGTTTGGCCACACGCGATTGCACCATAGCCAGGACGGTCTCTGGCAATGCGTTTGTCCCCGCAGACGATGCCTCGGCAATGGTCCGCACGAGTTCCTCCAAGAAAAGCGGATGTCCTGCGCTACGAGCGACAATCGACGCAATCATGTCCTGGCTGGTCTGATCGCCGACGATACGCAAAATGAGTTGCTGGCAAGCTCGTGCGGAAAGTCCCCCCAATCGCACGGTGGCCGGAGCCCATTCTGCGAGCAGATTCGGAAATTGTTCGAGCATTTCCGGCCTTCCTAGCGCAAGGATGAAAAAGGGGCGCGACCGCAAACGCTGAAAAGCCATGTCCAAGACCTTGATCGATGGCACGTCGCCCCAATGCAAATCCTCCAAAAGCAACACGAGCGGACGTAGTTGGGTCGTCGAATCGACGAGGTCCTCGAATGCAAAGCGCAGCCGATCGCGCATGAGAACGGGATCTTTGCGAGCCGCGCGAAGTTCTTCATTGAGGGCGTCTTCGGCTGAATGCGTTTCGGTAATTTCACTCAAAAACGTAATGACGGATCCGACATTGGCTTGGTTCATGCGTGCCCGGACGAACGTCGCCAGCTTTTGATGACGTACGTCCATGGGTTCGCCTTCGCGAATACCGCACGTGCGATGCAAGGCACTCGCTAGCATTCCGAACGAGCTTCCTGCACGGACGGCTTCACCACGCGCTACCCAGATTTCCGTATTGGGCTCCATTCGTGACAACATGGCCAATACTTCGCGTCCCAAACGCGATTTACCAGACCCTGCCTCGCCCACGACGATCGCCGCAGCCCCTTGCGGTTCCTGTAACACATCGTCGAATGTTTTTTCAATGAGCGACACTTCTCGCTCGCGCCCGACGAATGGAGTAAGGCGCCCGCACAAAAGACGGCCGGCATCTCCGAATGGGTCTTCCGCGAGCAAGAAAAACAGGCTTTGGCGTTGCTCGATGGAAAATCGCGTATCGAGCAATCCACGCGTCGTTTCGTCAATGGGGATGGCCGTTTCCTCGGCGGAACAAGATTTGCTCAATGTCGCCGCACGTACCGCCGCGTCCGAATAAAGAGAACTACATTGCGTGCTTGATCGCCCCGTCGCCAAGGCAATCGGAAGTCCGGTTCCAAGATCGCGAATGGCCAGCGCGGTGCGTGCGGCGAGCGCTGCTTGATCCGTCGCCGTGCCGCGCGCCGAAAATGCCACGAGCACCGTGCCATCTCGCAATCCTTCGACGCGCCCATGAAAAGGCGCGGCAATTTTTTCAATCGTCCGCACGAGGTGCCCTTCCGTCCGATCGACGACCGTGTCCGCCGTCGATACAACCGGTCGAACGATTTCTCGAGAAACGAAAACGACGGAGACGAAAAGCAGTTCGTCCTCGGTCAAACCCAATGCCAGCGGGGGCGGGGGCGGAGGCGGTTGCGACACGAGCCGATCGAGGTCCGATGAATCCAGCGCTTCGAGAATGGCACGCGCTGGACCGAATCTTCGGTTCGGGTCTTTTTCGAGCAATGCATCGACCAACGCGTCGAGTCCGGGGGACAAAGAGGGATTGATGTCCCGAATGCGCGGCGCACGCTCGAACAAGGCTTGCGTCATCACACCAATGAAGTTCGGCGAATCAAATGGCAATCGTCCCGTCACACATTCGAAAAGAATCACGCCCAAGGCATAAAGATCCGCACGATCGTCAGCGTCGTTCGCCCCGCGTATTTGTTCGGGCGCCATGTATGCAGGTGTTCCAAGCACCACACCGAATTCGGTAAGGGTCCGTGCATCACGCATTCGCGCAACACCGAAGTCAATCAGTCGGGCGCGACTCGGCTCGCCGTGTTCCAAAATGACATTACCCGGTTTGACATCGCGATGTACGATGCCCGCGGCGTGTATCGCTTCGAGCGCCCCTGCGAGGCCTTTTATGATTTGCAGCGCTTCATGCGGCGTTACTGGACCGCGATCGAGGCGCTTGGCGAGATCTTCACCATCGACCCATTCCATTGCCATCCACGGCTCGCCCGTGGGCAATGCTCCATGCCCCAAACACGCCACGATCGCGGGGTAAGACACACTCGAAAGCGCCTGCGCTTCACGAAGAAACCGAGCCCGACCGGTGGCGTCTGCCGAATGCATGACCTTGATGGCGACGGTTTGTCCGGTGCTAACTTCGTCGGCGCGATAGACGACCCCCATTCCGCCTTCACCGGCACGGATTTGAATACGGAAACGGTCGTTTATGATCGTGCCGGCTTCCATGTCACCATCTCGTTCGTCGCGAAATGCGGCATGCGCGAAGTGTACATCATGGACAGTTCGAAGGCAATGTTACAGCACGGTTGAGGAACGATACCGTCGTCGCAGAATGAGCCGCTGGGGATACCATTTTCGGCAAGCAAGCGCGCAATGGCCGTACCACGATGCGACGGAATAAGGTGGTTGTCTTGTAAATCGATACGGTTGACGGTGGGACGACTTGACGCGTCAAGCGCGGGTTGTACCGGTGGGCCGACGGGCGCGGGCGCTGTATTACGTGCTGGGTGGGAGTGCCAGCGGGAACCGGACCCGGCTGGCGGTGTTGGATGATACGCGACTCGCGTCAAGATTGACGCGATAGACGGGTTGAGCGTATTGGGGTTTACGGACAACGCGTCAAGATTGACGCGAATGGGCTGAGCGTCGTGCATCGATTCCCGGACGGGGAAATCTGTCGGGCTTGTCGATTCTTGGAGCCCGGGTGAGGGGGTAACGCTTCGATGGGGCTGACGCCGTTCGCGACTCCCTTGTTTACTAAGGGGCGCTCGAGAGCAAAATCTCGAAACTTTTTTTCGAGGACGTGTCGATTTTCTCCAACGCGTGCTACATGTCACGATTCGATTGTCGGCCGCGCATGATGGTGGCTGCGAGCTGACACATTCGAAGCCTTTCCCCGTATCCTCAACGCTGGGAGGACTCCATGCCATGCGTTTTCCGTGGAATTTGGCAGGCGTTGGTCCCGTTGTGGTTGTTCCTGGTGTGCGCGTTTGCCCCCGCGGGATGCTCGTGCGCGCCCGAGGATCAATCCCTCGCGCGTCCATACATTGCTTGCCGGCCGCAGTATGAGCGCCGGTCGATTGCGCCGCCGCTTGGCTCGAAAACCATCGTACCCGCGGCCATTTGCGCTCGGTCCCGCACCGAAGCACACGCGGCAACCAACCGTCGCTGTCGCGCATCCGCGTTCCATGCGGCAATTCATATCGACTCATGCACCACGAATTCACAAAACAAGAAACGCAGTCAAATAGTTGACCATTGCTTCCGGGTCATGCTTGTATCACCCGGAAGCAATGGTGTAGAGAATAGGGAGAATTGGCGATGCCTTCTGAACCGCTCCAAAAGTCGCTATCTGCGGTACTCATCTTTTGCCTCGGTGGCCCGTTCACATCATTGGGTTGCAGCGCCAACGACGATTACGCGCAAATGCCGCATAACGCGACCCACGAGGGACCCATTTTACCCGCTTTGCACGAGGCCCCTGAAGAGACGATCCAGGAGACCCGCGACTGCGTGAAGCAACACGTAAGCTCTTCGGGTGGCAATTTTGTGATAGATCTCAGCGCCGACGTGACACACGATGGCCAAGCGTTGAGCGCTCGCGTAATGAGTTCGAATCTTCGCGATGCCGACCTGGAGCAATGCATTCTCAAAGCGGTAGCAAGGATGAGGGTTTCACCTGAGATTCTCGAATCCTTGCCGACCGAACCCGTCTCGATGTCCCCGCAATCACGTGCGCAAATGGGAATTGCCATTCCAAACCCAGCGATTGTCCTGGCAGGCTTTCTTGTTGTTTATGGCATCAGCGTGATGATTCAAATCACTTTACGGGTCGTGTTGAGCAGCCCGTCAGCGCCGACGATTCCGACACCGGTAGCGGCTGCGACGACGACCACGGCACCCATTGCCACGGCTACCACAACGACGACATCCCCGCCGATTGCCATACCGCGGAGGAACCCAGGTCAAACCTGCGACGACTCGTTGCTTGACAAATTATCGAATCAGAAAAAGGATATTTGTTACAGTGAAAAATGGGGCTGCAAGGATGAGTTCGAAAATCTTGGCAAGAAGAACCAAAAGCTCTTCACTTGTGCCGAAATTCTCTCCCGCATCGCGCGAGGCACGGCGTGCCTGAATGTCAGAAAGCAGATCCAAGCCGAGTGTTATGCAGGCTCCCCTGAGCCGGGTCATGACCAGGAAATAACGCAAATCATAACCTCGCTCACGAGATGCATCGAGAAAGCCGCTGTTCGAGGACCAGGAGGAGGACCATGTTAAAATCTAGCCGAGAAAGGAGCCTACCATGAATGACGAGGACATGGATGAGGACGAGTTCGTCAAACGTGACATTGTCCGCGAGATCGAGGAAACTTTCGCGAACGTTCCCTATCCTGGGGATGACAATTTGCTCCGTTTTCCCGACTACGCAAGCAAGTCTGTGTTGGCTACTTTTCGCGGGAAACATTGGAGCGAGATCACTCCCGAAATGCTGATCGAGCATCAGCACAGCCTGCACTTGTTCTCGCCGGAAGCATTTTGGTTTTTTTTGCCGTGCTTCCTGATATCCGCGATCCGCCATGGCGACGTAACGGATCTGCTCTGGGAAACCGTCTTCTACAACTTAGCGCCGGGATTCGGTGGCGATACGGACTTCCTGAACGAACGAATCAGTCTTCTCGACGCTCGCCAGAAAAAGGTACTTCGGCGATATGTAGAGCTCTTTGTCCGGATCGAGACAAGCGTGCCCGATCCGCGCAATGGGCAAGCAGTTGAGTTTTGGCGGCGCATCACCGAGTCGGCAAAGCCAAATTGAAAAGACGCCGCATATTCGCTCGCACGACAAATCAGTTTGGCGAAGTCGAATCAGAATCCACGTCCAGCGACGAGGGGAACTTGCCCCGAAAGCAGAAGAACGCGCCCGCACGACAGACGCACCCATTCATGCAATCATCGATGCAGTGGTTGCAAACGTCTCCCGGCACTCCAGAGTTTTGCCAGGCCAAAGCACTTCTCGCGCAAGCCGCTGCGCTCAAAGTAAAAATCACGAAGTAGCTTCGTCGAAATCGACCACTACCTCTGCCACGGCCAAATCGCGCGGGGCAGCGAAACCAGCCACCCTATTTTATTTCCCACACGATACCTGTCCAATGGGCCAACTCCCTTTGGCCACCATTGCGGCCTGAGTAGACTGGTCCGCGCTGCATTGCGCCACCAAAACCCCTCGGTCAAAACGTCCCAACGCGTTTTGGTCCCCGAAGTGGCATGGGCCGCGATCTCGGACACCTGCATTTTTCCAAAAGTGACCCCGGCAGGCGCAGCGGCCCACCCTTATCCGCGAAAAATTGCGCCGGGCAGTTTGGCCATCGGCGTCAGCGGCATGCAAAAGAGAACCGGCAGCGTGGACCGCACCAGATCGGCCTCACGGAACTCATGCGGCAACAATGCCGCGACGAATTCGAGTAATCGTGTGGAAAGGGTAGGGTTTACCTTTCGACCAAAGCACCTGACACGATTGCTTGCCCAGCGTTTCGCGGTCGGGGCCCATGCAATCAATGGTAATGTTGGTGACTGCAATCTTCGCGCTTGCGACTGCGGAATCGACTGCGAAATCCGCAGTTGCCCCGCATCATCTCGTAAACTTCACGCAAATTGGAGGGCGTTTAGCTTGGCACCATCGTTGCCAGGCGGTTAGGATGATTCGCTGAACTTGTTGATGTCCTGACCAAAGGGAGATTCCCATGCGAACGATTGCCTTGTGCTTCTTGTCTAGTTTTGCGGTCCTCGCCGCGTGTGGTAGCTCTCCAGACGGGAACCAGACGACATCGTCGAGCAGTTCGGGCAGCAGTTCAGGCATGGTATTGGATTCGCCGCTTGATTTGCCGGCGACGCCTTTCGATTATGCCAATCCGATGCTTCCGGCGACGTTTACGAGTCCGGTTGCGCAAGACCACGACAACACGCCGCCGAGCAATCCGGTTACGAATGATGGCGCGACGCTTGGTCGGGTTCTTTTTTACGATCCGACGCTTTCGGCCAATGACACCATCGCGTGTGCTTCTTGCCATCAGCAAGAGCACGCGTTTACCGATCCCAGTCAATTCAGCAAAGGCTTCGACGGCGGTTTGACGGACCGTAACAGCATGAGCCTCATGAACTCGCGTTTTTATCGCAATGGACGTTTCTTTTGGGACGAACGCTCTGCCACCCTGGAAGATCAAGTGCTCATGCCCATTCAAAACGAAGTCGAAATGGGTTTGACCCTGGACGAGCTCGTGTTGCGGGTCAAGGCCAAAGCGTATTACGCGGATCTTTTCAAGAATGCTTTCGGAGATTCGGAAGTAACCAGCGATCGTATCTCGCGAGCATTGGCACAATTCGTTCGTTCGATTGTTTCGTTTCAGTCGCGTTACGACGAAGGTTTGGCCTTGGCTGGCAATCCTGGGGCAAACTTTCCGAATTTCACCGAAGAAGAAAACCAGGGCAAAGCGCTCTTTCTTGGTCCTGCAGGTTGCGCCCGCTGTCATCTCGACCAAGGTCCGCCGCCGCCGCCGCCTGGACCTCCGCCGAATCAAGCCATTTTCTATATCGATTTCGCGGTCAACAATGGTGTTGACGAGGGGTTGGCAACGGATGACTTCGGCGTTGGAGCGATTACGGGCAATATGCAGGACCAGGGGAAATTCAAATCGCCCTCGATGCGCAATGTGACGAAAACGGCGCCGTACATGCATGATGGTCGATTCGCGACCCTCGAAGAAGTGGTGGAGCATTATAATTCGGGCGTGAAAATGCATCCGAATCTCGATCCGCGTCTATTCGATCCGAACGTTATGCCGCCCATGCCGCCTCAACCGCGAAAACTGAACCTCACCGCGCAACAAAAAGCGGCACTCGTGGCGTTCCTCGGAACGTTGTCGGACGAAGAGGTGGTGAAAGATCCAAAATTCTCCAACCCATTCAAGCCGTGATTGCCGGAACCAGCCAGCGTAGGTCCAATCGCGAAGGGACCGCGGCAGATCGCCCTCACGGAACTCATGCGGCAATCGATATCAGCCACCTCGGCGAGCGGTCCTGTTTCGAATCGCATTTACGCCCATAGATGGCGGCGAGCGATTTGCCCCGCTCCGAATGCCCGTGCAACCGTGGCACAGCACACGCTCAGGAGCAGTGGGGGCGACATGATCGAGCGGTAGGACAGGCGCTCGTCGAGAGGTTCTTGATACGCTCGAGCGCAGAAGGCGAAGCGCCCCTTACTCCACCAGCGGTGCGAAAATGATGGGAACTTCGTCAACGATGTCGATGGGCTTCATCGTCCCATTCACATCCGGAGCATGGACGGCCTTTTTCGGCCGATAATGCTCGGCATCACCAAATCCTCCAACGACTTCGTCAACCTCGCAATATGCGCAACGTCCGCGAAATACCGCTTGCAGGACGAGTTCCTTGAGATCTCCCCAAATGGTCTCTTGAAACTGAGGCTGCGGGGCAGGCTGGAAGGCCTCGCTTGGTCCTTTGCTTCGAACCAATCCAGCATCTTTCTCTCTGCATCCGCCGCTCGACGCTTCCAGCGCTCCCACGCTTGCTTGTCGATCACCGTTTGCGTTGCAGGATCGAATCGTACCTTCCTCATCTCCGGCCCCGACTGGCTCGTCGTCGTTCCAGCATTTGGCCGGCGACGAGCGTCATCGGCCCGAGGAAACCGTACTGCACCGCGTGGTGAGCAAGTACTGGCCATCGTTTCGCAAGCGGGTGGAAGCATTGGGGAGTTTGCCGAGGTTTGTCGAGTGCGAAGTGGAGGAGTACCTGCGTTGCGGGATGCTCGAGCATCGTCTCGCCGAGGCCCCTTG
>CAZETM010000263.1:0-11279 GCA_964514885.1 uncultured Polyangium sp.
CGACACGTCCAACGAAGTCGCGTTCCTCGCCCTCACCCACCCCGGCGCGAGGGGCCCCGACCGGCACATCCACGCGCAACCTGCCAAGTTTTGATGATTGATGACTTTACGAAGGTGGAGCGGTTTGTTTGCCCAAAGCGCTGTCGACATTGCCGCCAAGACCCGCTACGTTGGAGACTGAGGGAAGAGATGCAAACGAGTCTAGCGGACGCAACTGCAACATGGCCGGCCTTGGTGACAGCCATCATGCGCGGCGAACCCGTCATACTTCTAGGCGACGATGGCACAAGGGTACGCCTCGTGGCCGAAATCAAACACTCGCCCAAGTTTGGAAGCGCGCGTGGTCTCATCGAAATGTCGGAGGACTTCGACGCGCCGCTCGACGACATGGCGGAGTACATGCGGTGAAGCTCCTCCTCGATACGCACACATTCATCGCTCATCGAGGCACCATGAAACGTAGCTCCACTCTTTCGATTACCTTGATCGCGACGTCTCTGCTTTGTTCTACGTATTCTTTCGCGGATGACCCGGATCCGAAGGTACAGGAACAAGCGCGCAAGCTTTATGATGATGCAAAAAAAGCAATGGTCGCTGGCGATTATTTGCGCGCATGTCCAAGGCTAGAGGCTGCAAAGGCGCTCCTGCCCAAGCATATCAATACGGGAATTCTATTGGCGGAGTGTTATCACGACGCAAAAAGGCTGGCGAGCGCAAGTAAAGAGTTCCAGCGCGTCCTGGAGCTGGCCCAGGCTCAACAGCGCAAGGACAAGGTGGCAGACATAAAGTCGAGGCTTGCCGAAATGGAACCTCGTATTTCCACTCTGACCATTGTCGTGCCCGCGAGCATCGTGACGCTTCCAGGTTTCGCGATACAACGGGACGGTATCGAGATTTCGCGTGAGTTGTGGGGAACACCCATTGCAATGGACCCTGGCACGTTCGAGCTGAAAGCGACCGCGTTAAATCATGCACCGTGGCAAAAGAAGTCGGAAATCAAGGGCGTAATCAAGGGCGTAGGGGAGCGTTTGGAGATCACGATTGATCCGGCGTGGAGCGTGCCGACTGCGCCCAAGCCGAAGGCGGCGTCGACTTGGCAGCGTCCGACCTCGTTCGCGGTCATGGGAGTCGGCGTGGCGGCGCTGGGTGTGGGAGCCGTCTTGGGTGTGATGGCGCTGGACAAGAATGCCGAAAGCAATGATGGATTTTGCTTGGCGAACAACCATTGTAACCAAACGGGTTACGATCTTCGCAAAGACGCGCTGACGTATGCAACGGGGTCGACGATATCGCTGATTGCAGGGGGCGTATTGACCGCGGGTGGACTGACCTTGCTGTTGGTATCGCCGAGTCGAGCGAACACGGAAACAACGGGCGGAGTTTCCGTAAATGTTGGATTGGGATACGTGGGCGTGCGCGGCGCTTTTTAGATCACGGGTCGAGTCGGACGATAAAACCGTCATAGCCGCCTTTCGACACGCCGTCGGGGGCTAAACCTCCGAAGAGGATCTCCGGGGTAAAGGAGCCACCGACGATTACGCGGCCACCCGCATCGACGGCGATATCGTGGGCCGTTTGCGTATTGGGACCGGTGAACATGCGGATCCAGCGCGGGGCCCACGTCGTACCGTCGAGCTTGGCCACAAAGGCGTCGGTCAGGTCAGTGGATGTGAATGAGGTTGGCCCACCGAAATCGAGACTGAGGGTGGTTCGCCCAGTGACGAGGACGTCGCCAGCACCGTCCACAGCGATGGACGCGCCGTACGTACCGCCGCTCGTGCCCGAGCTGAGCGCGCGTCTGCAATTGCCAGACGTGGCATCGAATTCAGCAACGAATGCGCCACGCGGAGTCATCGGGTCGGCATAAGGGTACGCTATCGCGCCCGAGATACCGAGCTTGTTCTCGAAGGTCCCCGTAAGAACGATGGAGTCGAAATCCTTGCCAACTGCATCCAGGTATTTGGTCACGGCCAAGCCGGCAACGATTTGCTGGCTGGTGTTTTCACCATAGATCCGGGCCCATACGCAATCGCCAGCCCCGTTGAACTTGGCGAGCGCGATATCACCGTTGCCTTTGGAGGACGGTGCGCAATTCGGACCGAAATTAATGCCCCACGTTGTATCGGCTGCGACCACGATATCGCCGCTGGGCAATGCAACGATCGCCCTTCCCCGCTGTACGTTTTGGGCCTTGAACGACCTTACCCAACGGAAATTGCCATCCTTGTCGAGGCTCAAGATAAAGAGATCATCATTCTGAGGTGTTATGGGCCCGGAACCAAAGTCAATCGGATCCGCGTCGATGGTGCCCGTGATGAAGACGTTGCCGGTTGCATCGACCGTGACGTCATCGGGCCATTGCGCTTGGGTCGCCCCGTAGGTTTTGTGCCATTGGTGGTCGCCCGTCGTCCCGTCGAGCTTGACGACGAAGATATCCGGGCCTCCAGCGCCCGTGGACGTGCTCATATCGGGAAACGTGATTGTGCCGGCGTATTCACCCACGACGACGATGCTTTCGTCCGCACCGACCACGACGCTCGTTACTTTCGCGTACGCGGTGGATGGGAACGTTTGCGACCAGGTAATTTGATTTCCATCAGGCGCAATGCGCGCCACAATGGCGTTTCCCGAATCAATCGAGGCTTCGGTGACGGTGTTACCTTCCACGAACCCGGCGATGACCATGGATCCATCGGACATCGAAGCGACGCTGAGAACACGGTCGTCCAAAGCGGTGTTTCGATTGTCCACACCAAACCCATTCAGGGTGGGTTTCCCGGTGCATTCATAGATGGGTACGCCGTTGCAATCGTCGTCCTCGGGTGTGGCACACGTGTCGAATGTCGGGTTCTTGAGGGACATGCAGGCACCCATTGCGATGGATTTGCCGTCAGCCGCGCATATCCCGCTTCCTTTGGCGCAGACACCGGGCGATCCGGTTGCGCATTCGACGGTCACGCCGGGCGTACAATCGCAATCGGGAACGTTATCTTGTAGCCCGTTGCAATCCTCGTCGCCGATCGCCATGCAATCCTCGGCCGCGGGCAAAACTTCACCTTCGCAGGCGCCGAACGCGGATCCATCGGCCAGACAGGTGCGCGTGCCTGGCTTGCAATTGCCGATGTTTTGGGTTTCAGATGCACCGGAATAACAAGCTTCGGTCGCCAATGGGATACACACCATCGTTCCGCCGCCTTCACCGCCTGCGCCGCCTGCGCCGCCGCCGCCGGCTGCGTTATTGGGGGAGCCCACGGAGTCATCCAGAATGGGTTCTTGAATGCCGCCCACGAGACTGCACGAGGCGATCCCAAGAACAACCCCAAGCCCAGCATTGATTCGAGCAAATGGGAATTTTGGCATTCGTTGCATGGAGTCCTCGATGATAGTGGGATGATGATGATAGTGGGAGGTGAAGCTTGAGCAAACCCCACGCTCGCTGGTGCAAGCGTGGGGCTTTTCATTTTACGTCAGGCTCAGTTGATCCCGCACGTGATCTTGTTCTCCGCTACGTCCTTGTTATTGCCGTCGTTGCATTCGGCAATCGCGTTTGCCGGGTCGACGATGGCGTACAATTGGACGAGCAATCCGGGCGGGAAGTTGGAGATGCTCGGATTGAGCATGATGCTTTGGCCCGGATCGAGCGGCCCGGGGATCAGTTCTTCGTGCACGGGCGTGCCGCCCGCATTGGGATCGCCTGCGTAATAACGCACCACGATGTTGCTCGCGGGTGCCGATCCTTCGTTGTATACCGTGGTCAGCACGGTTGGCTTGGGGCAAGAACCGTCGGATGCTAGTCCCAAATCGACGCGCAGATCGGGGCCCACTTCGCCGGCCATGACGGGCGTGGTGAGCTGGTTATTGTCCTCGACGCATTCACGCTGCACGTTGGTATCGTCGACGACGACGCGCACGATTGCGGGAAGAACCATGGGGGCATTGTTCGCGGCATCGTAACTGACTGTCAGCAGAAGGGAGCCACCAGGGTCGATGTTCGTCGACAGGACCGCGGTGAGCGGAGTTTGCGCCATATCGGCATACAATGCCTCGTTCGGCATTCCACCAGCCCATTCGCCATAGAATGCTACGACGACACCGGGGCCCACGCGCTCATCGCCCTCGTTGCGAATCTCGACGGTAATGTCGAGCTTCTTGGAGAGCTGCCCACATGCAGCATCGGGAGACGACACTTGAATGCCCGCCACGCGTAGATCCGGCGCGACGCCATAAGCACGGGGATTGGAGCGGTACGTGTTGTACTTGCGCCCATTGTAGGTCTTCCAGTTTTCCGGCTCGATCGTCGGAATGGCGCCGCTTTCCATCACGTTCGTCACGTGATAAGCATGCTGATTCCACATGCGGCGAGCTGAAACCCACGTATCGCTCGCGTCACCCCAAACGGCAATCCCATTCGGGTGGTTGATTCCTATTGAGCAGGTGCCGGCGTCGTTGTTCGAACAGAAAACGATTTCCGCGTTTCCATCGTTGTCGACATCGGCGACGACCGGGTTCTCCGTGCGTGTGCGGCTTGGTGAATTGTTCTTGAAGAGCACCTGCGCATTCGTGCCGTCGTAGATGCGGAAGAAGCATTCGTCGTTGTAGATGACTTCCGCGGCGCCATCGCCATTGAAGTCGAATACGGACGATGAGGTCACGCGACTCGAATCGTCTTCGGTCACGCGTTGCCAACCATTGTGGAGACAAACGCATTCGCCCTTGATGGTGTTACACACGGCGCCGGCATTGCAGTCGGCGTCCAGCGTACACATGGCGCCGGGAGTACGGGCTGGATTGCCATTGTTGCCCATGACGGCGTCGCTGAATGCGTTCGGCCAAGCGGGGCAATTCGTCGGCTCGGTGTCCTGCAAGTCGATCATCATGTATCGAGTTCCGAAGGCGGTACCGATCTCGGGGAAACCATCGCCATCGAAATCGTCCACGTTCGGAGCGCCGCCGTTGCTACCGGCATTGAGGTTGACGAGCCGACGCATGACGCCCGTTTCGCCATTGAGGATCGTCAAGAAGCCGGCCGAGATGAATACGACTTCGGGCTTGCCATTGAGCGGATTCTGCGGGCTCGGGGCCAATGTTTCATCCATGCCGAGCACGTCGGCAACCGCGCAATAACCGTCTCGCTGCGCCGTTGGCAATGCTCCGGCATTGACCGTGATACCATCCCACACGATGGTCAGGTTACCTTTGCAGAAGTCGCTGGGATCGCCCATTGCGCAATCGGCGCGCTTGGTCACGCCCGCCGGCGGAGTCGGAAATGCATACGTCGTCGTGCCCACGACGATTTCCTGTGCACTGTCTCCCACGAGATTAGCAACGCACGAAATGGGGCCTTGACCATTGTGGCCGATAGCCGTGCCTAACCCGGTGAACTTGTCGAGAATGACGATTTTGCCCGTCGCCATGTCCTTGTCGATCGTGAACACGTTTTTGCCCACGATGATTTCCGAATACCCCTTCCCATCCACGTTCGCCAGCGTGACTCCAGCAACCGTGTAACCCGTCGACGGCCATTGACTGTCGAGCCGCTGAATCACCTCGCCCTTGTTGTCGAGGATCACTAATCCCTGCACTTCGCTAGGAGCGACGATTTCGGGAATGCCGTCGTTGTCCAAGTCGCCTAGGGCCAGCGATCCGGTCGAGTTCGCATACCCTTCGACGCACGTGTAAACTTTATTGAGCGGGTCTCCTTCATGCCAAACATTCAGCCCAGCATTGGCGAAGTAGTCTTTGCCCTTGTTCGGCCCGCCGCCATGGATTGCGCGAATGATACCATTGGCGCTCACGTCGACGCCGCAATACGTCGTGAAAATGATTTCAGCGAAATCCAGCTCGTTGATGAGCCCGTCACCATTGTCGTCGTCGAGGTTCGCGACGAGCGGCGTCATGCTGACTTGTGACGAAGCGGGAAATGGAGCGTTGACGGCGATATTGGCCGGCGAGCCTGATCCAGTGCCGCCCCATTGAATCTCTTTCGTGGGCAAAACCTCCGAGAATGGCACGGCGGGAAGCGTGCACGTGGGAGCTTTGCCAGTGCCCGTGCAGGCGCCTACTTCGCAAACCGTATTGGGTGGACAATCCCAATCGTCTTCGCACGGGCACGTCGACATGCCCGGCACCATACTCGAGCACTTGCTCTCGAAATACGTCGTGCTTCCACACGTGTATTGCTGCACTTGGCCGCCACCGTTGGCATTGCATTCGTAAAGATCTTCGCCGACGCAGGAGGTCGTCCCTGGCCCACAGATGTCATTGACGCAAATCGTGCCGTTGCAATATTGATTTGCCGCGCATTGCACGTCCGTCGAGCACGAGTTGTCTATGCAGATTGCGCCACCGCCCGGCGTCAGCTCGCAAATCTCGGTGCTCGAACACATCCCGCACGTGTTGTTCACGCACGTGCCCATACCATCGAGCACTTCGCAATGTTGGTCGGGATTGCACGCGACGCCAGCGCACAAATCCCCTGCCCCACCAGTGCCACCCGAGCCGCCCGAGCCGACGAAGATGCTCCCGCCTTCTCCGCCCTCGCCTCCGATACCGCCGCTACCTGCCGCGCCTCCGCCAGCACCAGCAGCACCGCCGCTCGCAGCTCCCGTCGGCGATGTCGACGGGGGATTCCCGCTGCAGCCAGCAACCCACACCAGCAGGCAACAAGCACCTAAACCAAGATGAGAAATGTTGGATCTCCGCATTTTTTGACGGTATCAAAATCGAAGCGCTTTGAGAAGCCCCATCGCTCAAACAATTTGTTACTTGAAGCCCTGCGCTTCGTGTTACTCTCGCGTTCATGAAAAAGCGCGCGGCCTGTGGATTGTTCCTATTCATCGTGTCCTACCTCGGATGCTCGACACCCGATAACCCAAATGCCCCGCCGGTCACAACCGGCACCGGTGGATCGGCAGGAGCTGGTGGGGCTGGAGGCTCTGGGGCTGGCAATCCAGCTTCCGTCGTATGTGACGAGCTAGGAATGCCCGCGCGACCCTTTTCGGATGGTCCCACGGGAAACTTCCGCCGCGACATCGCGGCCGACTTCTCGCTCGAATTGCTGGGTGAGCCCACGTGGCAATTCAAAGCGTTATGGAGCGGCTGCGAAAACTACGTGTTCATTCCGGACGCGCTGCGTGTATCGGCGCTTGATGACACGAGCCTTTGGGAAGCAGACATCGATGTGCTCTTGAAGCGATCTCCGGCCAACGTGCATTACTTCTTCGTGTCGCGAGCGACGACCGATAGCGGGGCCAAGACAGCGCTCGAATCCATGCGCGCGCGTATCGATCAGGTGCTCGATACGGCGAGCGGCATCGATCCCAATGCGTGGCGTCCGCGGCTGCACGTGGTAGCCCAGCGAGCGGCAGCTCTGGGCGGGTGGGTGCAAGAAGTGCTGGAGACGCACGGGAGGGGCGGGTTTGCCATTGACCAACAGCAGCGAATTCGCGGAATTGGAAATCTGGCGGACGTCAATCGCTTCGACCCTGCTCTCGATGCGGCGATGCAATGGCCTTGGAAAGCGAACTTGTCGTATGCGGCCTATGAATCGCGATACTTCAATTTCGATGCCGAGCAGCAGCAACGGCTGGATACCGACGGTGCGACGGTCGTTCCGATGTGGAATGGCGAAGTGCTCGCCGAATTCGCTGAAACGGACATCATGCTTCCTTCGGCCAATGAGATGGCCAAGTTCGACACGCTCGAAGTGGACGTGGAGCTAGGTTGTCCGGATCCTGCCCTTCCAGAATTCGGCAACTGTGGAGCGTGGGACTATTTGGCGTCGCTTGGAGTGCGTAACGACGTAATGGAGAACGTCGAAATTGCGCGATTCATCACGAGCTACCACCGTGAGACGCATTGGGTGGTGGACATTTCCCCGATGCTCGTGCATTTGCAAAAGGGCGGCTTGCAGCATTTCCGTTGGGACTTTGCGCCGTCGTGGAATACGCAACCGACGGCGACGAAGATGTCGCTACGTTTTTCCAACCAGAACAAGGCCGACCGGCCGGCTCGTGCGACGTTCCTTTGGAAAGGCGGCGATTTCAATTCGATGTACAACACGACGCATGCGCCGCAGAACATCACGATTGCCCCGACGACCAAACGAGTCGAGCTGTGGTCAATCATTACGGGTCATGGTGCCGATACTTATCAATGCGCAGAATTCTGCAATCATCGGCACGAGTTTACCGTCAATGGTACGCCATTCTTGAAAGAACACAAAGAAGCGGGAACGAAAGACAAGTGTGTGGCCGAATCGAGCAAGGGAATGGTGCCGAATCAAGGCGGGACGTGGTGGTTTGGTCGAGGAGGCTGGTGCCCGGGCCAGAAGGTGAATCCGTGGGCGGTCGACGTGACGGCGAACGTTACGCCGGGTATGGAAGCTGCCATCAGTTACAGGGGGTTGTACGGCGCGAGCGATCCGCCGGACGCGGCTGGGAACATCAATATGGTGTCGTATTTGGTGGAGTACGAGTGAGGTTATTTGGCAGGCGGCGCTCCGGCTGCGATCACCACGACACCACGAAGAGGTTTGCTCTCCGCGAGCGCTCGGGACATCACGAGCACCTTTGGGTTGAGCCACGTCAATTCACGCTTGATCGCAGCCGCAAGGGCTGAAGCTTGGGCAGGCATTGGCTCGCGGTCTTCTTCGAGCCAAAGCACGACGGAAATTCGTTCGTTATGAGCGAAAATCGCCCGCGCAAACGGCGCCAAATCATGCTTGTCCAAGGACACGCGCTTACATGCCCACGTAATCGACGCAATTGAATCTCGAATTTTGTTGGCGATTTCTTTGGCCAGCTCGCCACTTGACAAACGCTGCTTGTTTTGTATTCGATAGCCGCGAAAATTCTTGACCTCGATGAGCCAAGGCGTATCGAACATGATGCCAATGAAGTCGACTGCCTTCGTTCCGCCAAACAGACAGAGCCCTTGCCTGAATGCGGTGTGCTCATCCCACTTGATGACCCGCCAGTCATCGCTGAACGTGAATAGCAGTCGGCTTTCCGGGTGGTTGGTGGTCATGCCGATCCACCCAAATCTTCGCCGAATAACTCACGCTCGAAGTCATAATGCTTGGCGAATTCATCCAAAATGGGATTGTCTGGCAGATCCGCCAGGACATTGCCTGGCGAAATTTGCACGGGATCATGGTCTTCCGCTCGATGAAATGCAAAGAAGCGAATCGGCAAATCCGCGCACTTGCCGTATTCCGATAGCAGCGACAGCTTGTGGGCCAGCAAATAATCGTGCGTCGTGACGAAAATCTGCACGCCGCGTTTACCCAATTCCACCAACATGTCGACGACCAGCGAAACGAGACGTGGATTGAGGTTTGCTTCCGGTTCGTCCCAGAACAAGATACCGTTCGTCGTGAGCGAACCATTGAGGACCAATTGCGCGAGACAAGCAATCTTGCGCAAACCCTCCGCGACGAGGTGCGCTTCCATTTCGCCATCCGCGCGGACCACGTAAAATCGATTGCCTTTGAGCGCCACTTTGCCGCCAAGCGACTTCTCGAGCGGCACGATCAACGCTTGCGCCTGTTCCGACCGCGGGCCTCGCAAGACCGAACGCCCCAGAGCAACGCAAGCATCGTAATACGTTTCGTCAAATGATAATTCACGCGCTTGATAGGCAGAGACAAACCCTTCGTACATTGCCAGTACCTCGCGCGTTGGTAAAAAAACAGTCGGCTCCTCGGTTTTCCACGAATCCGACCGCACCTCGAGCTTCTTTTTGCCGCGCGTGAAAAGCGTCACACCGATGTTGCCGGTCGTACCCTCGATGTCGATCCATCCCTGTCCCTGCCCCTTACGACGACGAACGAGGCGTCCGAGAAAACCGTCATCCGGTCGGTACACCTTGGCGAATTTCTCGTGCAAGCGGGCATCGAGCGGGATGGTGCTGCCCGTCTGTTCCATCGTTTTGATGGGTGCATACAGAGCCTTCATCGCATGCGACTTGCCGCTCGCATTCGTCCCTAAAAAGACGTTGATCCCTGCGCAAGGCGCGAATTCCACATCCTTGAACGCGCTGAACTCCCACAGCTTCACTTTCGTGATCTTCATGTTACCGTCGACATTACTCTGCCTTGAGGTCGATGGTCAACAACGTTGACATTCCCAGAACTTCCCCTTCCCCTCCCTGCCCTCCTTGCGCTAAAAGCCTTCCCGATGTCCTCAACTACCCACGACTTCGTCGACACCTACCTTCGTGAAACCGCCGAGATCGCCCTCGGTACCAGCCGTTCGGACTTGACCGCCGTCATCGACACTCTCTTCGATGCGTGGAAGAACGACCGCACCATCTTCACGTGCGGCAACGGCGGCAGCGCCGCCAACGCCAGCCACTTGGCTTGTGACATTGCCAAGTTCACTTGGGCTGAAGGCAAAAAGCGCTTCAAGTGCCATTCGCTTTGCGACAACGCCGCGCTCATCAGCGCGCTGACCAACGACGTCGGCTTCAACCGCATTTTCCTCGAACAACTCGACGGGACCATGCAAGCTGGCGACGTGCTCGTGTGCCTCAGTGTGCACGGCGGATCTGGCGCGGACAAAGCCGGACCTTGGTCGCAAAACCTGGTCTCGGCAGCCGACTTCGTGCAAAAGAACGGCGGCAAAGTCGTCGCGCTCGTCGGTTACGACGGCGGAGCGCTCAGGCAAATGGCCGACGCGTCGATCATCGTTCCTCGCACGCCTGCCGGACACACCTCCACGCCGCATGTGGAAGGCTTTCACGAGGTTTATCACCATCTCATCTGCGAGCGACTTCGTCAGATGGTTGTCGAGGCGAACCCATGAGTGGCCGACCGGGCATCATTCTCGATCGTGACGGCACGTTGATTGACTTCGTTCGCGACGAAGAGCTGGGCGCGGTCGTCAGTGCGTTTCATCCGGATCATGTGCGGTTTTTCGCGGGTGTCGTCGAAGGTCTGCGTCTGCTGCAGGACGCCGGGTTTGTCCTAGCAATGGCGACGAATCAGCCGGGCGCGGCCAAAGGTCAGGTGTCGCTCGCCGCGATCAACCGAACCAACGAAGCGGTGGTGGAAAAATTGGCCAAAGAAGGCATCCGCATCGAATCCGTCGCTGTTTGCTTACATCATCCCGACGGAGGCCCTGGAGGCGACGTCTACGCAGTCGCCAGTTCTAATCTTACCCAACTTGCCACGTTTATTTCAAAAATCAAATACATCGGTGAAAATGGTGGCCCAGGCGGTCCAAATCAACGCACCGGTAAATATGGAGATGACTTACTTATAAAAGTTCCCATTGGGA
>CAZETM010000264.1:0-11219 GCA_964514885.1 uncultured Polyangium sp.
TTGACATCGCGTCAAGAAAATATGACACCGGAAGATGAATCGGATCGCCGTTGCGCCTCAAAACGAACGCTTCCCGCTTTCACCCGTCGGCTCGTTTCCTGCTAAAGGCGAATTTTCAGGACGAGCGCTCTCCGCGCCAAGGATCAGCTTATGAACGAACGATATCTGCCGAAACGCATGCTTGCCTTCTTGGGACTTGGTGGGCTGTTCTTGTTGGGTATATTTTTTTACTCGTCGCGCAAGATTGAGGGACCGCAATCCGCTTCCGGCGAAAAGCCCGAGGAACGCAAATCAGAGGAGGGGAAACGCGCCAAAGACCCCGAACTCGATGCGCAGTGTTGGGGCGCAGCATGTGACCAGAACGTGTTCGGCAAAATCGAAGGCATGGTCGAGGTACCGATAATTGGAGGTCCGCAATCGTACATGGATCGCGGCGGAGAGCTCGAAGCGGTGGGTTATTTCTTTGTGGGGCATTTGGATGGTGCGAGAGTCGGCGATGATCAGTTGAACGTGGCATTCTCCACCAAGACTGGGAACATCAGACCATTGGTGCTGAAGCGCGCCGGGGACCACACGATCGGGACGGACAAGGTGTTCTTGTACGAACCTTTCGACCGTGATTCGTCCGCGGCCAACGGACCGAAACCCCGAAACCTCTGCCAAGGGCAGCGATTCCCCATCCCAGGCGGCCCTGCCGACGCATTCGACGGCAAAGCCGTCGCCATTCCTGGTCATTGGGGGCGCGAACCGAGCGATGGTTCTCCGAAGAAGGACGGCGCCTTCACATTGTCGTGTGCTTCCGGCGTCGTCGCCAAGTGCATTCTGCGTGGGTACGTTCCTTCCGACAAGGAGCCATCGAAAAACGACCTATTGCTCGCTTGTTTGTATGCTTCACGCAGCCAACCGAACAAGGAGGGCACTGCGCACACCTGCAATGGCACGATCATCGATATCTACGACGAAAAGGGCATTCAGCCCATTGATCCGTCATTGCCGGCATCCTACACGTTCGAGGCGGCTTGGAACCAGGATGGCCTCGTTTGCATGAATCACCCGCGGTATTCAGGATGCGCGGAAGCGCTGCCCAAAGTGCCGAAATGCCCCGACGATGTCGCTCAAGGGAACAACTGGTCAGCCCTCGACAAACGCATTCTCATCAAAACACGAAGCGTTATGGTCGAAGGCGCTTGTCCCAATACTCTCGAGGGCATCCTCAACGTGTGCAACCCAGAGCCAGCCCCGGCATCACCATGACGAGCGCTCTTCATCGAGGCGGAAACGTCGCGCAAATACGAAGCCCAACCATATGATCGCGCGTATTCGGCTCACCGAAAAATCGATTGTCCAACCGTACCGACGTTCGCTCGAAATACCACGCGCCTCCTCGAAAGATCAGCTCGTTCTGGTTGTCCGTCGACAACGTCCATTCGTGAACACTGCCCGTCGTTCCCAATACACCAAACGGGCTCTCCGACACCGGATGAGCGTCCACTTCGTCCGGTCCGAATGCGCTGGTTTGTCGCCCATACGTCTCGTCGAACGCTGCGTCGTCCGGATCCAAACGATTCCCATGCGGATAAACCCTGCTGTCCGCACCTCGACTCGCCCGCTCCCACTCGCGCTCGGTGCACAATCGCGCACCCGCAAGCCTTCCCGTCCGATCCAACCACGCCGCAAAAGCATCCGCATCGATTTTGGAAATACCCGTCACGGGAAACTTCTGCCAATTCTGCTCGCGTCGCCGAGTCCGTCCCGGAATCACGAAAGGTTGACCAGCCATCGCCGTGATTCGTTCATTGTTGAGCGTCAACGCAAGTTTCCATGCGCCACCCTCCGCTTGCGTCAGCTCCACGCCCCATTGCTGATTGCGCACCGTAGGCAATCGCTCGCCCCTCTGCTCGGGCGACAAATCTTCGAGAAACCGAATCCATTCCGCATATGTGACCTCGGTTCGCCCAATCAAAAACGAGGGCAATAAACTTTCGTGCAATGGCTGATTGGCCAAGAAACGACGAAATACTTCGGGAGCATCGCTACCATACAAATGACGCCCGGCCGGAATGTAAACGTATCCTTCGGCAATGGCCCCGCGCGCGGGAAGCTCCACCGAAATGCGCGATTCTTCGCCTCGCCCTAGAACGATCGGATAATTCACCGTCGTGTGTCCCGACAAACGAACCACGAGCCGGTAGGATCCAGGCCCGCGTTGCACCTTGACATCCTGCAATGGAGACGTCCCAAGTCGCCCAACAGGCACCGACGTCATTCGCCCATCGACTTGTTCGTATCGCTCGAGGTCTACCTCGGCACCGGCAGGTGAGGTTTGGATTGACAAGTGCGGGACGGCGGAAAGAATGCGGCGGCGCGAGCCATCGTCATCGTAAAATGGCACGCGATCGAGCAGTTCCTGACGTCGCTCGTGCGCGTAGAACGACTCGGCGATTGCAATGCGCAACAGGTACGCGTCGGCGATGAGGCTGCGCAGGTTGGTCCGGGATGCGTCGAGCGCGAGCCCAGCCTCCCACGAACGCGATGCCATCGCGAAATGGCTCTCGGCTTTGCGCGCGGATTCGAGCGCCGCGGCCCATTGTTTTTCGGCATCGTCTCGACATTGTCGAGCTTCGTCGTCGCGTTTGCCCGCTGCCGCGTCGAATCGAGCGAACGCCCGTTGCCGTTGCTCTTCGGCGCTTCGCTTTTCCCGCTCGCCGTCGGCCATCGCCGCACGTCCTTCGGCTTCGTGAAGCGTTACCAAACGCCGCAGCTCGCTGCTCGCTCTCCATCGCGCGCCCAAAACTGCAATCGCTACAACGGCCACGATCGCCGCGTAAATCGCCCGTTTTTCCCAACGGCGCCGCCGTGCCATGCGCCGCGAAACTGCCAGAAACTCGGCTTGGTCTCGCCGGAGCCCCATGTCGCCAACACGATCGATGTCGGAAAGTTGCTTTTCTTGCAGGAGAAGCTCGGGGGTTCGTCCGAGTCGAACCCATTCGACAGACGCAGCTTCGATTCGCTCTCGAGCTCGACGCGCCTCGCGATCCTGGTCGAGCCATCCGCGAAGCGTGTCCCATTGTCTGGTGAGCGCGTCGTGCGCAAGCTCGTAGAACGTCTTCCCGTCGATGACGCGTGCGACCACGAGCCGCCCTCGTACGAGCGTTTCAAGCGCCGTGTGGCTAGCATCGTCCCCATCGATTTCGTCCGCACTGCGTCGCGCTGTCGTCCCTTCCGTCGTGACCAGATGCATGAAGATGCGCCTTGCAGCTTCGCGTGCCTCGGTGCTCGCAAGGGACGCGACGAGCTGGTCGGCATGTCGAGCGAGCGCTCCAGCGACGCCTCCAATCGCTTGCAGCGCCGAGGCTGGAATGCATCGGGAAGTTGGATCCTGTGCTTGCCAAAGCTCAGCCAAAGCGAATTGCAACAGCGGCAGACCTCCCACGGTGCGGGATGCGGAATCCACCAGTTCGTCGACGAGCGCTTCCGATCCGAAACGCACGCCCGTTCGCCGAGCGGGCCCGACGATGGCCTCGCGTGTTGCTTCCGGCGACAACGGACGCAGGAGATGAAGCGCGCTCGGCAGCGATTCGGCAAGCACGGGCAACGACGCCAAGCGAGTGAAGAAATCTCCACGAATTGCAGCCAGTACGCGAGCTCCCGATGCTCCCACGCCCAGGCCTGCCATGAATTCACCGAACACAGCCGCATCGTCCGGATTGCTCAGCGTGTGCAATTCTTCGAGCTGATCGACGAACAGAACGAAGCCTTGATCGCGAGGCATGGAGCGAACGAAACTTTGCAAACTTCCGATCGGATCGGTGCGAACGGTTTCTTTGTCTTGGCCCACGATCGCCGTGATCGCATCCGCTAGTGCGACGAGTGGTTTGTCGCTTGGAACCATGATCACCGTCGTGTAACGGCGTCCATCTCCGAGCACGCCGTCCTGGATCTTGGGCAGAACGCCTGCGCGACAGAGCGACGACTTGCCTACGCCCGAATCGCCCGTGACGACCACGAGCGGTTCAGCACGAAGTCGATCGATCACCGATCGCACTTCCACGGCACGTCCAAAAAAGACGGCTCGATGTTCAGCACCGAATGCTGAAAGACCACGGTATGGATTGCCTTCCGGAACGTCACCTTCGGTTTCATCGGCATCGATTTCTTCGAGCACGTCGCGCAGCTCGTCCGCGGAAGCAAAACGCGATGCCGGATCCTCGCGCATGCAGCGATCGATCGCGGCGGCTAAACGAGGATCGAAGTGTCCGTGCGAGGCGAGGGGTTTGGGAGCAATCGCGGCCCACTCGTCGAAGGAAACATCGTCGGAAGGAAGCGGCCGAGGTGGATGGCCCGTGCAAAGCTCGTAAAGAACTGCGCCCACGGCAAAAATGTCGCTGCGTCGACTGGCCGAAGCTCCGCGCAGAACCTCGGGTGCCATGAACATCGGCGTGCCGACGAATCCACCAGCGCCCGTCAGTTCAGGTTTGTCGTCGTCTTGTGAGTCGGTTGTGGACGGCGGTAAATCTTCGTCCTCGACGGTCGATGATGGATGGGTATTCGCAGTTGGCTCGAGCATCTTGGCCAAGCCGAAGTCGAGCAGTTTCACTTCGTTCTCGTGCCCGAGCATCACGTTGGCGGGTTTGATGTCGCGATGCAGGATGCCCTGTCTGTGTGCTGCTGCGAGGCCTCGAGCGATGCCGATTCCGATGCGCAGGACGAGTTCGCCTCGGATTGGTTTCGGCATCTCGGCAAGCGTTTGTCCTCGAACGTATTCGGCGACGAGATACGGATGGCCGTCGACCTGATCGACGCGATGGATGGCTACGACGTTCGGGTGCACCAGGCGCGCAAGTGCGCGGCCTTCTAGATGAAAGCGTTCGCGAGCCTGTGCGTCGGGACGAACGGAAGCGATGAACTTGAGTGCAACCAATCGATCGAGGTTCGTGTCTTGAGCGAGGTAGACGCGACCCATGCGACCACGCCCGAGGAGGCGCAAAATGCGATACTCACCGATTTGAGACGGTGGTTCTCCTGTTTTCCGCCGACGGCCATCGACCATTCGCAGTGCTGCCTCGGTGTTATCCGCGCTCGAGCCCGAATGCGCGAATCAGGTTGTAAACATGCTGTCGCGACAACTCGAGCTTCGTGGCCACCGTGGCGATGTTCCAGTTCGATTCGTTGAGCGCTTTGCGAAGAAGAACCTCGTGGAATTGGCGAGTGGCCTGTTGAAAAGACATCGGTTCGTCTGGCTGTTCGGCGGCATTGCCTAGCTCTGCGAACACATGGCGACGCTGAACCTCGGTCACTCCTTCGCGCGCGGCGTGCACGACGGCAGCTTCGATCGCATGCGCCAACTCGCGCACGTTGCCTGGCCATTCTGCACATTCGAGCGCGCGAATTGCGCCGGAGGATAGTTGTATCGTGGGCAGTCCATGACTCTCGCACGACTGTCTGCAATGGTATCGCGCCAACTCGACGATGTCTTCGCGACGCTCCGCAAGTGATGGCACACGGATCGTGAGAACCTTCAAGCGATAATACAGGTCTTCACGAAACGCCTTACGGGCGACGGCAGCTTTGAGGTCCGAGTTCGTTGCCGCAATCACTCGCACATCGGCTCGCATGGATTTTGCGCTTCCGACGGGGTAATACTCTTTGGACTGGAGCAATTGTAGGAGTTTGGTTTGGGCGGGAAGGGCGAGTTCTCCGATCTCGTCGAGAAAGAACGTGCCTCCGTTGGCGGCGGCCACTTTGCCTTCAACTCGTCTCGTGGCGGTCGAATGCCCTCCGGGGACGGCGCCAAATAGCTCATTTTCGATGAGTTGTTCGGGCAACGCGCCGCAATTGACTTCGACGAACGGTCCCGTTTGACGTGGTCCACTATTGTGCAAGATGCGCGCGACCAGGGTTTTTCCAGTCCCTGAAGGCCCAGTCAACAGGACGCCGACATCGAGGGGTGCTGCGGCAGCGACTCCTTCGAGCATTCGAGCAATCGACGCACAGCGGCCAATGAATCCATCGGCACGAAGATTCCGGCGCAGAGCTGCGGTCGGATCGGTTTCTTCGCGACGCTGGTGGAGAAGCAAGAGCCGATCGGTGAGCGGTGCGATGTATCGAGCGAACGCCTCGATTTGACGTTGATCATCGTCGGTGAAGGGGCCGGGCGTCGAACGATCTTGCAGATACACGACTCCGAAGGGTGGATCTCGACCAATCGGCGTACACAGTACGGCGCCGGTTTGATTGCGTTGAACGCTCCCACGCGCAAGAAAGCGCGGATCGAGCTTTGCGGAGGCGATGCTGATGGTTTTACCGGTGGCGAGGGCTTCGGCGATGATGCCGCTGGAGAAGGCCGCACGAATTTCGTCGACGTCTTCGTCGTAGCATCCCTGAGCGGTCCAAAAACGGGGCTCGTCGTCGGTGGCGATGTCGTCTCGCAGCTCGACATACCCGCGTAACGCGCCGGTGGCTTTTACGATGAGGGTGAGTGCGCGGTCGAGGAAGTCGTCGAGATCATCGTTGTCGCCAAGCTCGAGCAGGTGCAAGTACAGGGACCGTTCCTGTCGAAGCCTTTCGAGCTCCGCCAACAACGCTGCAGCATCCGTCATGAGGTCAGGTTACGCGTGTGAGAGCGTGGAGGTAAATACTTTGCGTGGGAATCGCGACTCTGGGTGAGCTTAATAGGCAAGCTGTGATACCAGGAGGAAGCGAAGGAGCTGCGGAGGGCATAAGGTTGTCGACAACACGTAGCGTTTGAGCTCGCTCTGCATTTCATATCTGATGACGCGCGATCGTTTTTCGGGTTCAGTAGGCGACTCGGGCGGGGCCATCATTCGCTCCATCGGAGCGCGTGTTGGTCGCCTACGGCCGCTTGACAGCGCGTTTGCACACAGGTACACGTGCCCGGTGCAGATGAACAAGTTCATTCCCGGCATCGGCCAATCCGACTTTCGAGCCTTCCGAGAAGCGGGTTTCAGCTATGTCGACAAGAGTTGGATCATCAGCGACATGCTCGCCGATCCGACGCTCGTGACGCTGTTCCCAAGGCCCCGACGGTTTGGCAAGACGATCACCTTGTCCATGCTTCGGTATTTTTTTGGAAAATCGAAAGAAAACGTTTCCCATTTGTTCGATGGGCTTGCCGTATCGCGCGACGCGTCAGCGATGGAGCATTATCAACGGTACCCCGTCATTTTGATCAGCTTCAAAGACGTCAAGGCCGATTCGTTCCATGCCGTAATGGCCGGCATTCGCGAGCAGATGATCGCCGCATTCCATGAACACCGCCATCTCCTCTACGAAAACAAGCTCGATGCCACCTTCGCGGATGCTTTTCACCGCATTCTGTCCCGCACCGTCACGGACGACGAACTCCCGTATGCCTTGAAGTGGTTGTCCGAAGCGCTTTACCAATACCATGGTGAACGCGTCGTCATCCTGATCGACGAATACGATACACCCGTGCAATCCGGATACCTCTACGACTTCTTCGACAAAATCGTTCTGTTCTTCCGCAATTTCTTCTCTGCCTGCTTGAAGGACAACGTCGCGCTTTTCAAAGGCGTCCTCACGGGCATCTTGCGCGTGTCCAAAGAAAATATGTTTTCGGGTCTCAACCATATCCAAGTATATTCCATCATTGACCGGAAGTTCGGCACTGCCTACGGCTTTACAGAAAGCGAAGTCGCCGCCATCGTGCCGGCCGATCGATTGCAGGAAGTCCGCGATTGGTTCAATGGCTACATTTTCGGCGGAGAGGTCATTTACAACCCCTGGTCCATTTTGCATTATGTTCACGAGGGCCTTTTGAAACCCTATTGGGTAAACACCGGCTCGAGTGACTTGATTGAAACACTGGCCGCCAAAAAGGGCCTCGGCTTGACCGATAGGTCCGAATCCCTTTTGCGAGGCGAATCCATCGACGTCCCCATCGATTCCAACATCGTGCTTCGAGACATCGACAAAAACGACGATGCCTTGTGGAATTTCTTGCTCTTCGCAGGATACCTGAAGCCCGTCGAGCTACGCATGGAGATGGGCGAATATTCCGCGAGTTTGGCCATTCCAAACCAGGAGATCAAAATCGTCTATCGACAAATGTTCCGCAATTGGCTCTACCAAGCGGCTCCGTCACGTGCATTCATCGACGACTTGGTCAAAGCGCTTTTTGCAGGCGATGCAACCCTCGTGCAAAAGCTTTTGGGAAAGATTCTCGTCACGGCCATGTCCTACCAGGATCCCGCAGGCAAAGAACCCGAAAAGTTGTACCACGGTTTCATCTTGGGCATGATGGTCCATTTGGAGAACGAATACGACGTGCGCTCCAATCGAGAATCCGGCTATGGGCGCGCCGATATGCTCATGCGACCCAAAAAAGCGGGCAAGCCGGGCGTCGTCATGGAATTCAAAGTGCGCGAAGAAGACGAATCGATCGAACAGGTCTTGAAAGACGCGGCCAAGCAAGTCGTCGACAGGCAATATGCAGCGGAATTGACGGCCGCGGGTGCGTCGGTCGTGCACGCTTATGCCATGGTGTTCGACGGCAAAAAGGCGTGGGTGAAACGCGTCGAGGAATTATTGGGGTAATCCTACGGCGTGGGGGATTCGGGATAGCGTTTTGAATACCGCGCAATCCTCGTCAGCGGGGCGGTCGGAGCCATGGCATTGGGCCACCGCCAATGATGAAACCGCTCGTGAACCGGAAATCGAAGGGCGATTGGCTTTCGACGCGGGATCGGCTTGCGCATCAGGCGCCAATCCACCGAGGAACACCAGCACGATCACCAGCGGCATGCACCGATGCAATAGGGGCAGGAACGCCCCTGCCGGTCCGATTGGAATCGATCGACGCTCGCGCACGACAGCACTTCGACGACCGACAACGCTTGCTGGATTGAGCATTGCCGTTATGCGTTCGTGTGTGTCTTCGACCAAAAACGTGACCCGTTCCATGGGACCTCGATGTGTGTTGCTTCAGGGATTCGGACGTGGCGATGGTTGCAAAACACCACTCGGCATTGGATGCGGTCCGGGCAACGGAATGCCAGGCTGTATTGGCATACCAACCGGCCGTTCGAGTTCCCCTCGGCCCCAATGACTCTCCCCCGGTATCGCCTTGCAGCTAAGAAGTGTGCACTTGCACGTATGGGTCGTTGCGTCGCACTTGTACCGATGGGGACAATCGGCATTGGAGTCGCAAGGAGCCACGCAGACCGAGTCATTAAAGCAGTACAAATCCACCTTGCAGCTTGGTTTACCTGGCCCGCAGGTCGTGAGGCAGCGATCGTTGAAGCAAACTTGATTCGAGGCGCAAGCTCTTTTACCTCCGCATGAGCAGACCGTGTTCTTACAGGAAAAACCGGTGTCACAGTTGGCGTTGGTTGCACACCCGGGCATACACGCACCCGCGGTCAATTCGCAATGACGTCCTTTGCCGCATTCTTTCGTCGCGCTGCAAGCATCGCGGCATTCATCCTCGTAACAGACCTCATCCGCGCTACAAAAGCTAACGTCTCCGCATCTGCATTCGTTTACAGCGGTGTTGCAGTAAAACCCTTTCGCACAATCGCCATCGTCATCACAACCATCCACGCAAACTTTTATTTGCGTATTGCAGTATTGCCCCGAGCTGCATGCGCCGCCGCTGACCGTGCAATCCGGTTTACACTGATTCGCATGACACACGGGAATGTTATTGGGGCACTTTCCGCGGTAGCCGCAGACGCATTTGTGCTGATAACATGCGTAGCTGGAGGAACAGTCGTCATTCGAGCTACATTCGCGTGTTGCAAAAACGATGATCACTGCGACGATTGCGGTGATGACCGAACCTCCAATGGCAAACCAAACCCATGGAGGAATCTTTTTTCTGGGAATCGCTTCGATTCCAAGCTCCACGCCAGGGCCGTGTTCGAAGTGGTCCGTCACGTCCGCCTTTTCCACTCGCAGCCGCACCGCGAGTTTTCGGCCCGCTGGCGCAGTGGGGCTCAACGATACGGCAACCGCTTGCACTTCACCTGGCTCGAGCGTGAACAGGGTTGGCTCGATGTGGAAAAACGTTTCAATAAACGGCGCCGCGCCAACCATTTCGACGCCAGTCGCCACGGCACGTACACGCAGTGGTTGAAGCGTAACGTTTTTAATGGCGAACACCGCGGTACGCTTGTCCGCCGATTCGGTCTGAAGCGAAACGGAAAACCAATCACTCATGACGCCCTCTCACAACGAATGCTCACGATGCGCCTTCAATCGAAATCCACCAAGCAAGACTGCGCGCATGAAACCACCAACATGGCTGGCTCGGGACCGAAATCAGCAGTTGCCCTACGCTTTTGTTCACGTCCATCTTCTACTCGAGCACTTGCGAGTGCTTGCCGCTCGCGTTATTCGCCCGCTTTTTCGGGTTGTCAACCACACGATGCAAAAAATGTCGCCGAAAATTGTGCAACCGTAGTGCAAAATGTGCGCGTGTTGAAGATGCAACGAATAATCTTGGTCAGACCATTTCTATGTTTCATCTTCGTGCGTCCTTTGGTAAGGTCGCCGAAATCCTCATGAAAAAGTCCTTCTTGATCCCAGTCGCGCTCGTGCTGTCTCCCAATTGGGCTTGGGCGCAGGCCGAACCGACGCTCACGTTGGATCTCGGAGGCGCTGAGGTCGCTTTCGTTCGTATCCCCGAGGGCCGTTTTACGATGGGCTCGCCGGCGGTTGAAGCGGGCCGCAAAGACGACGAAAAGCCGCATCCGGTCGTGCTCTCCTTGGGGTTTTATATGGCGAAGGCGCCAGTGACGGTCGGCGTTTGGAAGCGCTTCGTCGCGGCGACGGCGTATCGCAGCGAGGCTGAAAAAGGTACCTCCGGCGGGTTCGGTTGGGATGGCCAGGCGCTGGTCCAAAAACCTACGTATACCTGGAAAACCCCCGGCTTTGCGCAGACGGACGAGCACCCCGTCACCATCATCACCTACGACGACGCGATCGAATTCACACGTTGGGCCACCAGAGCCAGTCATCGCAGCGTCACCTTGCCGACCGAAGCGCAATGGGAATACGCTTATCGCGCGGGCACGACGAGCGCCTATTACGATGCCAAAGTCAAGGACCCGCTCACGCTTGGCTGGTTCAAGGAAAACGCGGGGGCGGGGACCAAACCCGTGGGGCAAAAAAAGCCGAATGCTTGGGGCCTCGTCGATATGGGTGGCAATGTTTGGCAATGGTGCCTCGATTGGTAC
>CAZETM010000265.1:0-11208 GCA_964514885.1 uncultured Polyangium sp.
GCTGCCCCGATGATACCGTGCGAATGAGCTCCTCGAGAAAAAGCGCATTCCCATCGGCAAGCTGCACCATTCGCTCGACCAACGCAGGTGCCGTTTCCGCACCGAGCATCTCGATCACGAGCCGCTCGGCCGACTTCCTGTTCAATCCTCGCAATTGCATAACGTCTTTTTGCACCGACGTCCACAGTTGCGGAAATTTGTCATTCACCTCCGGACGCCCCGCGGCGAGCACGACGAACGGCTTGTCCTTCAACTCGCTCAAAAGCGACTCGACCATCTGGATGGTGAGCGAATCGCTGAACTGCAAGTCTTCAATCACGAGCAGCACCGGGTGCTCGGCACATAACGCCGCCAAAAAGTCCGTGAGCGCCAACGTGATCTGATCGTGCATCACTTTCGGATCATGTCGTGCCGCCGCAAGCTGCGGGCTGTCCTGCGATGGAAACGAAACACCGATCAATTCGCCCAAAAACTCGACGATCCGCGGCACATCGCTCGGTACATTTTGCGACACGGCATCGAATAGCATTTGCCTTTGAAGCGCGTCCGCCTGACCGCTCTGCAAACCGAAGTGATTTCGCAGCGCTTCCTGGAGCGGCCCGTACGGCGTGCTTGCACTCAGCGGATCACACCGGCTCGAGAGCAATAAATGCGACGGGTGCCGTTGTTCGAGCCTCCGGAGGAATTCGACGAGCAACCGCGTCTTCCCAAGCCCGGGCGAAGCCACCAGCAACACCGCGCGCGCCGCCGAATCCTCGAATGACGAATTCACCCACAAATCAAGCGTCGAAAGCTCTGTGTCGCGACCCACGCATTGAATTGGTTTGCCAAGGAACAACACTTGCGAACGGTTCGTAATGTGCCGATCGCGCAATCGAATGCCGACCGGCGTCGATTCCACGTTGAATCGGCCTGCCAACATTGCGGCGCTCACTTCATCGAGCCAAATGCCCGTCGGTCTCGACCCCAGCTCCGCCGCCCCATGGACGTGACCCAACATCTTCGTACAGATTTCGACGACCGGCCCCACCATCGTCTGGTGGGTGCCACCCGACTGCGACACTGCAATCGCAATCTGCGCCGCCGGTCGCTGCTGTTGAATGTCCCGCGCCAATTGCGCAGCGTGGTAGACTTGCTCCTGCAATCCCACCTGCCCCACGCGCTCGAATACCCCCAAGAGCCACCCGTCGGCCAAATTCGACAACCGCACTCCCGGATAAAGCCTCGTGGGCAATTCCGTTTGCATCGTCTTTCCATCCGGCTTCGCCGCCGAAGGCGGGCCAAATGGCAGCGTCTCGGGACCCACGGACATTGGCGGAGAATCCCCATCTGGCGATGCCAGCACTGCGGTAATCATCCGCAATTCGCTGTGCGTCATCACCATTTTCGTCGAAATGGCAACTTGACGATTTTCCGGCGGCAACAGCCCGTCGTCGATCTTGCGTCGAATCTCCCGCAAGGGTTCCGCGATGGCGGCCGGACGCGCGTGCACCTCTTTGTGCAGCATTGCATGGACCAAGTCCGTCAGCTCTCGCGGAAGCGCCGGATTCGATGCCGCTAGCGACGGAGGCTCCTCGAATAGAATGTTCGCTAGAATCGACGCCACCAGCGTTCCCGTAAAGGGAGGCTCTCCGGACAAACATTCGTACAACACACACCCGAGCGAATAAATGTCCGACCGAGATTCCGATAGACGGCTATTCCGAATCTGCTCCGGCGACATGTATTCGATCGTCCCGACCACCGCGCCCGTCTGCGTCAGCGTTTCAGCACCCACTTTGCGCGCAATGCCAAAGTCGAGCACTTTGATCATCGATTCCCGATGTAGAAAAATATTAGCCGGCTTGATGTCGCGGTGAATCACGCCGCGGGCATGCGCAAATTCGAGCGCATCGGCCACTTCAATTGCAATGTCGAGAATTCGCGCCACCGACAACGAGCCATGACGCTTCAGCCGACTCGAAAGATCCTCACCCTCGAGCCACTCCATCACCAAATAGGAACGATGGTCGCGCGTACGCCCGTGCGACAAATACGTCACAATCGACGGATGACGCAATTCCGCAAGCGTCTTCACTTCGCGCACAAATCGCTCGTTGTCGTGCTCGCCGTCCGAATGCAACAACTTCACCGCCACGGGCTGCCCCGAGCTTGCATCGACGGCATGGTATACGGTGCCCATGCCCCCCTGCCCGATAGGGTTCCGAAGCTCCCAGCGCCCGTCGATACGCTCACCCGAATCGTCGTGTTTCAATAACATCATGCCACCAATACCACCGTACCCGCCGCGGGATGACTGAGCGGCAAATATTCGCTTTTGGGCGTCGCCCCGGCAGGAAGCTTCGGACGCAATCCTCGCGGCGCAAACTGCCGACCAAGCTCGACCAAAAGCTGTACACCTTGGAGCAGCGCGAGATGATATCCGAGGCAAAAATGATTGCCCCCGCCAAACGCCGCCACTTCGTATCCTGCCGGCGACGACGCCCGGTCAAGCCACCGCTCGGGTTTGAAGCTCGATGGATCCTCGAATATCTCCGGGTCGCTCGAAAAGTCCGTCACCGGCACGAACACCACTTCGTTCTCCGGAATTTCGTGGCCCGCAAACGTAAATGCTTTCGTCGTCCGACGACTGAAAAGCGGTACCGGCGGATGCATTCGAACCACTTCCCGAAAAACCGCCTCGCAATACGTAAATGCACGCATTTCTGCCGTCGATTTCGGCGTAATGGGATTCTTTTGCACTTCCCCCACAACCTTGTCCCATACCTCGGGATTGCGCGCGAGTTCAATCAATGACCACGCCATTGCCGACGCCGTGGTCTCATGCCCCGCAAATGCCAAAAGACGCATATTGTCGGCAAGCTCGTCCACCGTCATCTGCTCGCCCGCTTCATTCTTCGCATGCGCCAGCGCTGCGACAAGACTGGTCTCCGGCGGTCGCGATTGCGCCTTCGTCGCCAACACCCGTAAACGCTCCAATAACCACTTCACCGCAGGCTCGACCACCAATGTGCTCACCACCGGCAGCGGCAATGCCGACCAAGAAAAATGACGATATTGCTTCTGCCACTCGGAAAGCTCCTCACGCGGCACATCGAGCATCTGGAAAATCACATCGAGCGCCGCACGCTGCGTATCGGGCAAAACCACCACTTTGCGCCGCGATGCCCACCCGGACACCATGTCCCGCACCGTCTCGGCACTGATTCGCGCAGCGCCATTTTCCACCAGCCCCCGAGGCGAAAATGCCGGGCCCATCAACGACCGCAACCGCTGATGCCCCGACCCCTCCAGCGCCATGAGCCCTCGCTCCGTAATGAACTGCGGATGCGTCTTGCTCAAATGCTCGTTCGACAACGATTTGTTCTTGAGCAAATCGAACCCTTCCTTGCCGCACAACGTCAGATGCCAACCGAGGCCTGGGCCCAGGTTGAGCCAAAACAGCGTTCCAAAACGCTGCCGCCCCCCGGATATCAACTCGGGCGCCGACCCAAGAAACGCCGGCAAGTGACCGAGCCCCGGGAACGCGCCCGGCAACATCGGAATCCCAGACCGCTGTTTCACCGCAGAGCTGAACGGATTTAGAAGCAACGCAGACCCCTTTCGATGACCATCCTACATGCGGATGCTTACCCACGGCTAGTGAAAAATGCAGACCCACGGTGAAATATATTTTCCACACCCATGAAAAATTTTCCAAATATATGTAAGTGCAAACACGAGACTTGAGCATCCATGCGAGTGATGCGCAGGTGAGAAGCGTCACGCGTGGCGATGACGCTTCTTTCCTACGCCATCGTATCTTTCCAGGTTACCGATTGCTCTGCCCGTCGGTACCCCGAAGACATTTCCAATCCTGGACACGTTTTCCCGTTGCCCATTTCGAGCAACGTGTCGCGGACGCGCCGCCCCATTGCTTCGTAGAATATCGCGCTCGTGCGCTTCCTCGGTGAGGTTCAGGAAATCGAAGATTAGGGGTCTTTGAGGGGTCATCTCGCCCTCGGAACGGTCGTAAACGCGTCGCTTTTTCGATTCCCACCTTTAGCAACGAGCCTTCCCCCGGCGGAAACGCCTTTGCCCGTTCGTGCAATTGGCGTTTTTTTGGCGAGCACGGGCCATTGGAGCGCTCCAGCTCGGAAACGCCCAGACGCCAGCCCCCGGCCCCAGAGCAAGCGGCCTCGACGACTCCATCCGTTTGATGGCGTCGCGTGAGTCGAGATCGCCCTTTCCTCGAAACCAGGAATGGTTCGATAATTGCCTTAGGATAGCTGCCTGAAGCCGAATCGGCAGATTTTCACCCGTGAGGAGGAATGAGGAAATGACGATGATGGAAACAAAAACTGCGACGAAGGATCCCATCTGCGGCATGACCGTGGATCAAGCGACCGCCGTTCACGCCGAACGCGAGGGCACGACGTTCTACTTCTGCTCCGATCATTGCCGGAAAAAATTTCTCTCCGCTCCCGCGGATGGAACGCCCGAGGTCAAGACCAAAGGCTGCTGTGGATAACGCAGAGAGAACACGTTTGTCGTCACAGGGACGGCGAAAGAAAACCTCGCACGGAAGGCTATCGAATATGAAGTCCCGCACGATCATAAACATTATCCTCCGTTTCAGCCTCGCGCTGGCACTCTTTCTCGCCACGTCGTCTTCGGTCCAGGCACAATCGGTCGAACCCGCGAAGAGTGGAAAGGCGATGGAAGGCGGGATGATGGAACAGTGCAAGGAGATGAAAGCACAGAAGCAGAAAATGGGGGAAGACATGAAAGCCCAGGACACTGAAATGACCGAGCGTGTCGCCAAGATGAACAGCGCTCCAGACGGCAAGAAAATGGGCGTCATGGCCGCCGTGATCACTCACATGCTGGAACAGCGGGTTTCCATGGATGCCCGAAAGGCAAAGATGGAAGAAACGATGATGGCCCATATGATGCAGCACATGCAGATGGGCACGGATTCGATGTCGCAGTGCCCGATGATGAAAGAAATGAACGGGAAGGACAAAGCCTCGACGAGCGACCATAAGGGCCATAAAAAGCAGATGAAGTGATCGTCCGCGTGGTTTTTTCCATTCCCACCTTTAGCAACGAGCCTTCCCCCGGCGGAAACGCCTTTGCCCGTTCGTGCAATTGGTATTTTTGGGCGAGCACGGGTCGTTTCACTTTTTCGGAACGCGTGTTCTTCCGGAGGGAGGGACGTTCCGAAAGCGGGGAACGACGATTTTTTGCCGCGCAGGTGGCGTTTCCGATGTTCGGAAGACGTCTTCTTGCGGGTTGTGGTGCGTAACGAGAGATGGGAACGGGGATTTGTGAGGAGGGAGGGGCGTTCCGCTGTTCAATACGGCGCGGGCCGTCGAATCGCTCTCAGGGTGTTGAATACTTCAACACCGTCGTCGTGAAGTCATTGAACACCACCGTCACCTTGATGCACGACGCGGCCGGAATCATTGCGCCTCCTGCTGGCGCCCCGCTCGCAGCGCTTACGTCGGTCGAGCCTGCCGGCACCATTCCGTACGATATGGGACCCGCGAATCCACCAGGAAACGCTTGCGTCGTAAGTGCCCAATACGTCGTGCCACCCATCACCGGACCCGGACCCATCGGCGTTTTCGCGTCCACGTCGGTCACGAAATACCCCAATGCATTTACGGCCGCCGCCCAGCTCACCGTCGGAGCGTTCATTGCATCCGTCACGAGATCCAAGGTATGCGTGCCCGTTTGACCCAGGCAAGGCCCAGGTCCGAGGTCCTTCGCCAGTTTCCAAACCACGTCTTTGGCTTCGAGCCCCGGGCTGCGTAGCGTCAACTTGCTTTCACCCGAATCTGCAATGCCATCGCCATCGTTATCGACCAGCGTCATCGTCGTCGGGAAACTGCGATTCATAAAGCCTTGCGGCCCGATTTGGAAGGGGAACGGCGGGAAGGCTGCATCGGTGCCCGAAATCGGCACGTCCAAATTCGCCGTCATTCCAGTGAACGCCACGGCCACGATTTTCGTGCCGTACGGAGTGGACGTCGCCACCATCGGTACCGTTACGGGCACGATGACGTTAAAATCGTAAACATTGTTGACCATATCCAGGTTCGGATGGTCCACGGTCACAATGTAATTGCCTTCCAGCTTCAACGCGGGAGCCTTCGCCACAGTGAAGTGGATCTTCGCTTCGCCTCCCAAGAGGCGCTCATTGAACGCTTCCAGGTCCTTGCTCACGACGATGTCGTATTCCCCGCCAAACTCGAGCGGTGCGGACGGTGTCATCGTCAAATAACGTCCAGTTCCTTTCACCGTCGAGGCCACTTTCGCTCCAGCCTTGTCGCGAAGCTCGATCCGCGCCAGGTTATCCGCATTATCGAATATCGGATGCGAAAGCGTTACCGTGATGTCTCCTTCGTTGCGTACATTAACGTCTCCATCACGTGGCGACGAGTTGAGCACGAAGAATTCGCGCGGCGTGAGCTCCACGAGGTATTGGACGAGGTCCGCTTTCTCTTCGGTCGTCACGCTGGAATTGGCCAGCTTCAGCATTGCATCGACGGCTTCTTCCATCGTCCATGCTGCGCCATTGACCAGCCAACTGCCATATCGATAAGCGCTCACCAAGCTTGGCACCACAATCGGATGCGTGGTTTGCGTGCCGCCGTTTTCGAGGCGCAATCCGTCGGTCGTGAGCGGTCCGGCGTGACAACCAACGCAATTGGCTTTCCCGCGGAAAATCGCTTCGCCACGTTTTGCGGCTTCGGTCATCCCGCCATCGCGCAACGTCTCCCCATTGGAATGAGGCGGCGGCACGACCGCCGTCAAGTAATCGAACATCGCCCGGTGCGAATCGGTCTGCACGATGATCCCAATCGTGGGGCCAGGGCTTCCGTAAAGGTACGAGAAGAAATCGTACGCGTCACCCTCCCAGCCAATCGCCGATTCACGTTCCATCCAAAACATCGGACGGCTCGATGATTCCGAAAACCCGCCGGCCGACCACACGTTTCCGTCGGTAATGGCATCCACGTGGCAATCGGCGCAGCTATGGTTCTTGCCTCCACGGTCGCCTGTGCCGGTATATTGAGCTTGACCCGCCTTTGCGGTTATGCTGCGCGGATCCCCTTCGATCTTGACGACCTTGTCCGGCGTGCCGTCATTCTTCGTTATGGTCACCGCGTACGCTTGCGCGCCATGTACGAACAGGCTGTCGCCACTGGCCAGAATCGATCGCGGCCGCCCTTCGGCTGCAAAGCGCTTCGTTTCGGCAAGCGTTTCGGGATCGAAGCCCACGACTTCATTGGATCCCTCGAACGTCCCCCACAACGTGCCTCCAGCAAGGGTCAGTCCAAACGGTCGCACGGCCAAACCCGTCGAGCTGGCTTGACGGCCCGCGTCCACGGCCAGCGTTTCCTTCAATGTCGTCGTGTCGTAAACGACCACGGAATGCCGGAATGCGGTCATGCCTTCCGTGCCCGACAATTCTGCAATGGCCACGCGCGTCGTCGCGACGTAAAGCTTGTTGCCCGACACGAAAAGCCCGCCCAGCGTCGAGCCTACCGATTCTATATAACCTTTCACCGTGAGCGAATTCGTATCGACCACCGCGATGTCGTACAAATCATTGCGCGTCTGCGGCTCGAATTGCAACCGCTCGCTCACGCCCGAGCAATACGAAGCCACGTACAGCGTCGAGCCATCTTCGCTCAAAGCCAGCTTGGTGGCATTCTTGTTCGTCGCGAGCCTGCCCGTGACCTGTCGCTTATCGATATCGACGACCACAATGGCGTCTTCCGTCGCCAATGAGACATACGCTTTGCTACCGTCAGGGGAAACGATGACATCCGCCGGCTCGTCACCGACCCACACCGCATCAATCAAGCGACCTTTGGCGACATCGACGAAGCCTAGCGTATCGCCGGCTTTGTGCGTCACGAGCGCCAAGCCTTTCGATTTCACGTACGATAGGGCCGATGGCCACGGACCCGTCAAAATGCGCCCTTTGACGGTGCCTGCGACAGGATCGATGCGGCTGATGTGCGGATCGAAAAGATTCGTGACCCACATCTCGCCATCGACGTCGGCGAGCGACGACGTTGCGTAATAATTGAAGTGCTCGTACGGCACGTCCGAAACGACGGAAAGCTTTCGAGTTTCCGTACTGCCATTGATTTTGAATGTGTAATCGCCAGGGACGACGGGCGTGAACCGAAAAAATCCGTCACTTCCTGCGACGACTTGATTTTCATTGCCGGCAGGCGCAGAAGCCAAGGACCATTGACCGTTATCCGGATCCGGTAAGTAAAATGTCGCGCCGACCGGAAATCGCTTCGATGCCTGAAGCGGCAGGGCCGACACCGGGCTCGTCGGCGACGTTCCCTCACTGTCACAGCTTGCTGCTACCGATCCGGCAAGCGCCATGACCAGCGCCAACGAGGTGATATTGCTGCGACGAGAAAGCCAGGAAAATTTCATGCGTTTTCGATCCTTGCGCGCGTCATCCGGGTAAACCGAAGCACGCGCTCCTCGAGTACCCACTGGCCCGGCAGCCAGCGTGCGTCTCGTAATGAATGCAAGGCAAATGTCAAGAGTTGACGGACCCTTGAATAGCGTCAATTTTCTTCACTCACCTTGGCTCCAAGAGCACTTGGCACGCGGACTGCAATCATGTATAGGTCCCGCGACGACATGACAAGTAAGAAGAAAACGCTTTTCGCATCGACGTTTGTGCTCCTGCTCGCGAACTGTTCGGGGCAAAATGTGCCTCAACCATCCGGTGCAGAAGTCGGGTCGAAGGTATTGCCCACGCCGTCGGCGTCTGCGGCTGTAGGCGTCGAGAGTGCGGCTCGTCTCGCTCCGCCAGTGCCGAAAAAGGAGCCTCGGGTCACCGAGCTGTTCGGGCGAACGCTCGTCGACGATTATGCGTGGATGCGCAACAAAGACACACCCGAGGTGCTCGCGCATCTGCGCGCGGAAAAAGCATACACTGACGCCATGACCGCACCTTTCGCTCCCCTGCGGGACCGAATCTATGGCGAAATTCTCGGGCGCGTACGAGAAACCGATGAAGAGGTGCCCGTTAAAGACGGCGCGTATTTGTATTATTCACGCACGGAAAAAGGAAAACAATATCCGATTTTTGCGCGCAAATCCGCCACCAATCGGGAAACCGCACGGGAAGAAATCCTGCTCGATTTGAACGAAATCGGCAAAACGGAGGCCTACGTCGGGCTAGGATTCTATGCCGTCTCCGACGACGGCAAACGGCTCGCGTATGGCCTCGATACAACCGGCTTTCGCCAATTCTTCTGCCACATCAAAGACATCGCCACGGGTCACGAAGTGACCTCACGAATCGAACGAGTCACCTCCGTCGTTTTTGCCAAAGACAACAAGACGCTTTTCTACACCGTCGAAGACCCCGTCTCGAAAAGGTCGTATAGGCTTCAGCGGCGCGACCTCGATGGCGACATTGCGAACGACGATCTTCTTTATGAAGAACAGGACGAACGGTTCGAGCTGGAAGTATCGCGGTCGAGCAGCGAACAGCTCATTCTGCTCGAAGCCGAAAGCCATACGACGACGGAAGTCCGTTTCATTCGCGCAGACAAACCCCAGGACAAATTTCAAATCGTGGAGCCTCGCCAGCACGACCACGAATATTCGGTCGATCACCACGACGAAGAGCTGGTGATTCTGACGAATAGCCCGAAAACGCCAGGGGAAGCCAAGTCTACGAATTTTCGCCTCGTGACGGCAAAAACGACTTCACCCGGGCGAACGTCGTGGAAGGAAACCATCGGGCACCGCCCCGAGGTAATGCTCGAATCGATGCAGCTCTTCAAGGGCTTTGCGGTGGTGCTGGAGCGCGAAGGTGGGCTGCATCATTTGCGCGTTCTCGATCCGAAAAAGCTCGCATTGGAAGGCTCGCACCGGATAACTCTGCCCGAAACTTTGGCGGATGTGTATTGGGGGCAAAACCCGGAATTCAACCAAGCGCATGTGCGGTTCGCCTTCGAATCGCCTACGACCCCTCGGACGACCTACGATTACGAACCGAAAAAGCGTACGCTCGTCTCGAAAAAACGTGTCGACGTGCCGAACTACGATGCGTCGCGCTACGAAGCCAAACGGGCGTACGCGACAGCCAAGGACGGCACGAAAGTGCCCATTACGATGCTGTACAAGAAAGGCACGACCACGGACGGGAAAAACCCTACGTTTATCTATGGATACGGCTCGTATGGGTTAGCTATGTTTCCGGAATTCCACTCGCAGATCTTGTCGCTCGTCGACCGTGGAGTCGTGATGGCGATTGCTCACGTGCGTGGAGGCGGAGAAATGGGCGAGGCTTGGCACGATGCCGGGCGAATGAAGAACAAGATGAATACGTTTACCGACTTCATCGCGGTCACGGAAACGCTCGTTGATCAAGGTTGGGCCGCGAAAGGTCGCATTGCAATCGAAGGCGGTAGCGCCGGTGGGCTGCTCATGGGCGCGGTGACGAACATGCGTCCGGACCTTTATCGCGCGGTGGTGGCCGAAGTGCCTTTCGTCGACGTCATCAATTCGATGCTGGACGAAGATTTGCCGCTTACCGTGGGCGAATTCGAAGAATGGGGAAACCCGAAGAAAGAAGACGAGTTTGGCTGGATGATCCAATACAGCCCGTATGACAATGTGAAACGGCAAGCGTACCCGGCGATATTGGTGAATACGTCGTACAACGACAGCCAGGTGATGTATTGGGAACCGGCCAAGTGGGTCGCGAAGCTCCGAGAATACAAGACTGGCGATGCTCCGGTGCTGCTCAACATCCACCTCGAGCCAGCGGGGCACGGAGGCAGCTCGGGTCGGTATGACCGAATGAAAGAGGTGGCTTTCAAGTATTCGTGGATGCTGGAGCAGTTGGGTGCGAGCGAAGTCGCGAAGTGATCTTCTTCCGATTTCGTGGACAGTCGAACTATGCCGCAAACGCTCTACGTGCAGAAACGAGGCAGAACGCTCGTCAGCGCCCGAGGCGTTTGCGGATGATGGTCCGGGTCGGTTCGGCAAGCGAGTCGATGTAGGAATCTGAAAGGGCGCGGAGCACATCGTCGGGCAGCGTCAGCGTGACTTGCTCCGGCGCGAGCCCCGCGAGCCGTTGTTCTGGCGCGAGCCCCGCGAGCCGTTGTTCTGGCGCGAGCCCCGCGAGCCGTTGTTCTGGCGCGAGCCCCGCAAGCCGTTGTTCTG
>CAZETM010000266.1:0-11193 GCA_964514885.1 uncultured Polyangium sp.
CTCGATGGGCGAGCGATCAACCTTCGACCTTGCCCGCCTCACCCTCGATGGTCAATGCGGCTTTGCCGGCGTCGTTTTTTGACGGGGATTGCCAATTCACCAGTGGTTCGAGCAATGCGGATGCGAGCGCAATCGACTCGGCGTCGTCTTCTTCCACTTGCGCACTGACTCGTACCACGTACGCGCGCAGCGCATTGCGAAACGCTGTCAATGCGTCGCGCAAATTCGTCTCCGCGGCGGGTTTCTCCGGTGGCTTCGTAATGCCCAGAGCCTCACCGTATTCAGCATGCGCTGCTCGCAATTCATCCAAAAAAACTTTGCCGCCCAAACTCTCGATTTCCGCGTCGTGCTTTTGACCGGCTATGCGCAGAAGCCGTGTGTCCGACTCGGCCCATTGCTCTTTGTAGGGCAACGTCAAGAACTTCAGCCCTTCGGGAAATAGCTCGCCCGTGATCGTTCTGGCTTTGCCCGATTGCGGTACCGAATCAGGCAATTTGGACCAGCCTCCGAGCCACGAAAAGAGCGCTCCCCACGCACCGTCGCTGCGCCGGTCGGTCATGACCGTGCGCGTGCCGTCCACGCCTTGACCCGCTCGAAGCCGCTCTGCCGCGCCTTCTCGAAGCACTTGGTGGCGATTGCCCAATACGAGCAGACTTTTCGTGACTGCTTTGGACAATTTCTTGGATTTGCTTGCGGTTTCCGCCGCCGTCGTCAATGCCTCGCCCAGCGTAATGGCTGCAGAGACGTCGAGCACGGGCAAAACTACGATATCGGCTGCATCGAATGACCTGGTCATGATCGTGTCCTCCGAGGACGATGCCGTAATGGTGGCGTGTGCGGGCGTCAACGGTTTTGTGACGGACGGTTGTACTATGTCGCGATGAGTCGTGGCCAACGAGCCATCGCATGCGTGTCGAGGACGAACGACGGTGCTTGTTGGCACGTCTCATTCGTCGTTCCAGGGAGAAACGCCCTGAAGCTCCGTTGCCAGAGCCATTTGCGTTTGAGCGATATCATCGCCGTGCACGTCGGTGACGGATGTAGCCTGTAGATAGTACCGGATCGCGTCTTCCAATACTACATGTATCTCTTGCCCACGCTGCGCGGCAAGTTTTCGGAGTTCTTCCTCCACCGTGCCGGGGACTTCGACCGTCATGCGTAACGATCTTGACCGCTCACCTTGATTTCGCTGGCCGCATCACGGCAACCCCATCACTTCCACCGCGGCCCCTCGATTCTTCGATTTCGACGCCGCCAGCAGCCTTCCAGGTTCCACTCCGAATTGTCCTTCGGCCGCTTCGATTACCTTCTTCGTTTTCGCCGTATCCACAGCTCCCGCTGCCCCACTGACCGCAATTCGTAAGATGCTCCGCTCGAACGTCGCCGCAAGCAGCCCAATCGTATTCACCAGCGCATCTTCGTCCAGTTTGTCCTGGTGATACACCACCAGCGCGCTTTTCCCCTCCTGGTAATCGCCTTTGACGGGCGGCACATCGCGAGCCCCCGAGAGGTCATTGGCGCGCACCAGCGACGTTACCACCGACGTCGAAATTGGCGGCGTTTCCGGCGGCGGCGTCGACACGAACGACACGCCTCGATAAAGTTGCCACGTTCGCCCGAACATCGCCGACAACGTCAATGCACTTCGTCCCGACAAACCAAGCAGCCGCGCATTGTCCCCAAGCGATGCCGTTTCCATTTCGCCTAGCCGCCGCATCAGCGCCAACGGTTCCGGCGCGCCCGAGATTGCCGATATTTGCCGCGCTCCACCGGGAGGATCCGTTCCCAGCTTTTTGATACCTTCCAGCCATCCTTTGGCCAAGGCCGTCATCACGCGCTCTTTGTCCGCCAAGAGCCCTCGAGGTGCCACGGCGACAATGGGCACGAGACGGGGCGCATCCGCCGTCGTCAGCACGACTTTGTGCTTCAGATCCGGTTCTGCACTCCGTTCGAATGCAAAAAATGTCGCGTCCTTTTCGTCTCGACCACCAGGCTCCAGCACTTGCAGGTTCGATGCTGGCACGCCCGATATGTCGAGCAAAAACAATCCCAGAAACGTCGCCGGTGCGCCCTTGACTCCGACCAGCTTTACGTCGCCTTTCGTCGGTCCCGTGGGCAAACCATTGCCCGTGGTGGATAGTGCTTCGCGTCCTCGGGAAAACCCGACTACGAAAAACACTTCGGGCGACAATGCCCGCAGCCGCTCGTACGCTTCAATGAAACTCGCAAATGGCACAATGGCAACATCCGCGCCATTTGCATCTCCGCCACCACGCGCCAATGCCTCTTCCACGGCGATCATCGTGGGCGACACCGACAAACGTACGTCCAGCTTCGACGCCGCAAAAACACTTTTTTCGTTCGGCTTGACGCCTTCGTTCGCCAGCACGCCCGGCGTGATCAGGTCCCACCCCAGCCCGATAACGCTGAGCGGTCGATCCATCGCCGGCAGCGGTCCTGCATCGGGTGCTGCTGCGCTCGCGCTTGCGGCGGCCACTGCACTCGGGTTTGGCGTGGCACTTGCGTTTGGCGCGGCGCTGGAGTTTGCCGCAGCACTCGCGGACGGTAGCGTTGCCGTTTGGCTCGGCGTAGGAGTTTGGCGCGACGTGCGCGGGCGCATGACGAGCAGCGCTCCGGCACCTCCGAGCATACACACGAGCAGGACGAATACGATGGTCTGACGCACGTTGCTCACCACTGACCCGAGGAGGAGTTGGAATCGCCGATTTTTCGTTTGCCGGGATAGCTCGGTTTCATGAGCTTTTTCACTTCATTGACGGGAACGGCCAAATTCAAGTTTTGCGCACGGGCAAAGGCTCCACCAATTTGCGCCGTGATGATGCCGACGACTTCACCGCGCATGTTGAACAAAGGGCCTCCTGAATTGCCTGGCGAAATCGGCACGGAAATTTGAATCCATTGCCGCCCCTCGTACAAACGTCGAGCCGAAATCAAACCATCCGTCAAGGTGTGTTCGAGCCCCAAGGGATTTCCAATCGCAATCGCTCGTTCACCCACCGTTATCTTTTCCGAATCGCCGAGCTGGATCGGTTTGGCGTCAGATGGCGCTGCGCCCCCTTCGACCGGCTTTTTCAAATCAATCGACAGAATGGCCAAATCGACGGAGGAATCATCGACCAATACCTCGATGGTTTCGTACGACGCACCATTTTGAAACTTGATGCGCGCGAATTCAGCTCCTTCGATGACGTGGTGGTTCGTGACGATCGTCCCCGTCTCGTCAATCAAAAACCCCGTTCCGCCACCTTGTTGCGCGCCTTTTTTCACGAAAATCGTGACGACCGACGGCGACCATTGCTTGAAAAGCTCAGCCGGGTTTTTTTCTCCCTCGACTCGAGCGCTGGCATCTTTTGCAGCTTCCGCATCGGTTTGTGCGTCCGATGCACTTTCCGCATCCGTACCTGCATCGACGGGTGCTGCGTCTTGCTCGCCGGAAGGGTTTGGCCCGGCATCTACCATATCTGCTGTCGGGTTTGTCGGGGCTGAAGCTCGTTCGGGAGATGCCGCGCCCAGCAGATACGCTACCTGTGCAAGCGGCTCGTATCCTTCGCTCCAAAGTCGGTCGCCTTCGGCTACATAGAGCGACCCGGTGACTCGAACGGCTCCGGTCATCGCGAGCGGAAGAGCGATCAACACGAGCGCGAGCACATCCGTCACGATGCCTTTACCGCCTGTCGGATCGTCTTTCGGCAGCAGCTTGTCCGCAATGGCCAGCGGCACACCGAGCGTCACGAGCACGGCCACGATGACTCGCGCATAACCGTTTGTCGTGACCGCACCCACGACGGCCATCAGCGACACGACGGTCGCGACGAGCCCCAGGGGAATGGCCAAAAGCTTCAGAATCAGCAGAGGCACGCCGATTTTCGACGACGACGGCTTCGGCGCGGGGGAAGGTGATTTGCTTGGCATGTACAACTTTGACGATGGAGCCTGGTTTGGCTGTCTGCGTCAAGCTTGCTCTTTCGTTTCGAGTCGCGCTAGATCTGCTTTCGTGTCCGACAACGCGCAAGACCTCCCGCCCGGTCGCTACACGCTCATCGACAAAGCGGGCGCGGTCATGTACGTCGGCAAGGCCAAGAGCGTGACGTTGGGTCTCTTGCTCGTTGCGTGTTTCAACGTGCTGGCAGCTTGCACGTGGAAGCCGTGGGGGAACGATGAGAAAGGTGATCGCGGGGATGCGGGCGGTTCAGAGCAAGAAGAGTGCACCTTGAAAGTATCGGCATGTCGAAACACCTGTTACGAGGCGGACCTAGGTGCGAGCTGCATCGAGTGTTGCGCACGCAATGGTGAGGCTTGCGACGAGGGCCGGAACTACAGTTTTTACTCGTGCCCCAATGTGGAGTAGGATGATGAATAAACTTGCTCGTCTCTGTATTCTGTTGTTGGTCGTCCTGTGCGTGATCGGCTGTCGCCCGAAACGCAAGAAAGGGCACGAAATGGCCACCCGCAAAGAATGCAACAAGCCCTCGTTCCAGTGTTATGACGACTGCGCCAAGCGCGACGCGAGCACAACGTGCAGTGGATGCTGCTTCGACCAGCGCTATTTGTGCGATACTGGCCAAACCCATTCTTTCGAATACTGCAAAACCGCTCCATGATCTCGACGCGTATCCGGTGGCGTCTCCACGAAATGGTCAAAGGTTGAGATGGCTTCTCGAACGCGTGTGGAATTCGGAGATTGGCAGACCCCGGACGCGCTAGCGAACGACGTCGTGGCGCATATTCTGCCTCAACTCCGCTCTATCCCGCGTACGATCATCGAACCAACCTGCGGCAAGGGCGCTTTTCTCGTCGCTGCAGCACGTCACCTACCCGGGGCAAGACTCGCCGGCTACGAAATCAACCCCAGCTACGTCGCGATTGCTTCTTCGCGTCTTGGCACGGCCGGAAAAGAGGTTTACGCCGCTGACTTCTTTTCCGTCGACTGGGAGCATCAAATTGCGTCAATGAAGGGTCCCATTCTCGTGATCGGAAACCCTCCGTGGGTGACCAGCGCGGGTCTCGGCACCCTAGGCTCTCAAAACTTGCCCCAGAAGCAGAATTTCAAAGGATTGAGCGGTCTGGATGCAATGACGGGCAAAAGCAATTTCGACGTGTCTGAATGGATGATCCTGCGCCTGCTCAGGGCCCTTTCTGGACACGAAGCCACGATCGCGATGTTGTGCAAGTCGGCAGTGGCTCGACGAGTTGTCGAATTTTGCGCCAATCATGATCTCCGAATCGCGCCTGGTGGGGTTTGGCGCATCGATGCCGCAAAACACTTCAATGCCGCGGTCGATGCAGTGCTCTTCGTCTGCGTCTGCCAAACTGAGGCACGCACGAGCCGTGAATCGTCGAGCTGGCCTATTTACGCTTCGCTAGACGCAAAGACACCGGAAAGCAGCTTTGGCATCGTGGACGGGGGACTCGTAGCGGATCTCGATGCATTCAATCGATCTCGAATGATCACCGGCGAGTCCGATCCAGAATGGCGCTCTGGCATGAAACATGATTGTTCACGGATTATGGAATTGAAATATCAAGTTGACCGCTGGACCAACGGTATTGATGAAACGGTCGACATCGAAAGTCAGTTTCGTTTCCCATTGCTCAAGAGCTCCGACATCGCGAATGGCCGCAGTATTTCCGCCCGAGCAGTGATTGTTCCGCAGCGAAATCTCGGCGAAGACACGACAACGTTGCAAGAATGTGCTCCGAAACTGTGGGCGTACCTCAATAAGCATGCAGAACTTCTCAATGGCCGCAAAAGCTCAATTTACAAGGGGCAACCACCATTCGCCATCTTCGGCGTAGGTGAGTATTCGTTCGCTCCGTGGAAGGTTGCGATTTCAGGCCTCTACAAGCGACTTCGTTTCTGCGTGGTAGGTCCGCACGACCAGCAGCCCGTCATGCTGGACGACACCTGCTACTTTCTCCCCTTTGCCAACGAGGCTGATGCGCGAAGAGCCGCGCGTGCGTTAGAGTCGGAGCTTGCTGCTGATTTTTTTCGCAGCCGAGTTTTCTGGGACGCGAAACGCCCGATAAGCAAGTCGATCCTTCAGAGCCTCGAGCTTGATCGGTTGCTCGAATTCGTGCGGGGATAACCGAACCTCGAGTGCTCGATCGTTGGCGAAGCTTGCTCTTACGTGTCGGGTAGCGCTAAACCTCCCTTCGTGACCGACGACGCGCAAGACCTTCCGCCTGATCTCCCCTTCTTGGCGAAGCTCGATACGCTTCCGCCCAGGCCCGGTTGCTACACCTTCATCGACAAAGCGGGCGCGGTCATCTACGTCGGCAAGGCCAAGAGCTTACGGTCGCGCGTACGCAGCTACTTCAGCGATGGCGGCAGCGACACGCGGTACTTCATTCCCATCTTGCGCCGCATCGTTCGGGACCTCGAGACCGTCGTCACGTCGACCGAAAAAGAAGCCGCCGTGCTCGAAAACGAGCTCATCAAGAAGCACCAGCCGCGCTTCAACATCAAACTTCGCGACGACAAGGATTTTCTTTGTATACGTCTCGATGCGAAAGCCGCTTGGCCAAGGCTCGAGACCGTTCGGCGTCCTTCGCCCGACGGAGCGCGATATTTCGGACCGTTTCATTCGGCCACCAGCGCTCGGCGCACGCTGCATCTCGTCAACAAGCATTGGAAATTGCGCACGTGTACCGACGTCGACATGCAAGCGCGCAAGCGGCCTTGTTTACAATTTCAAATCAAGCGTTGCCTGGCGCCCTGCGTTTACGATGTCGATCCTGAGCAATACGCTGAACAAGTCCGGTCGGTTTCTCTGTTTCTCGAAGGACGCCATGACGAGCTTACGCGCGAATTGAAAGATCGCATGAAAGCGGCTGCGTTAGCCATGGAATTCGAGAAGGCGGCCATTTATCGTGATCAGCTCGCGGCTGTCGAAAGCACTCGGGAAACTCAACGTGTCGTCGCGGTCAAAGATGTCGACCAAGATATCGTGGGGCTGTATCGCGAAGGAAGCATTGCCGAAGTCGAGCTCATCAAAGTACGAGGTGGTCGCGTGGCAGACACCATTTCGTTTTCTTTGCGAAATGTGGAAATGCCCGACGAAGAAGTATTGTCCAGCTTCTTGACGCAATATTACGACGACGATTTGCTCGTCGATGTCATTCCTGACGAAATTCTATTGCCGGTCCTGCCTGATCTCGTCGAGGGTGTGGAGGAATGGCTCAGTGAGCGACGCGGGCGAAAAGTATCGCTGATCATGCCGCAACGTGGCCCGCGAGTGGATTTGCTCGCCATGGCCCGAGACAATGCGCAACATGCGTTCCGGGAAAAACAGCGCAGCGCTGATGACATCGAAGCGAGGCTTGAAGATTTGCGCGAGCGTCTGCGTTTGCCCTCGTTGCCCAGGCGCATTGAATGTTGCGACATTTCGCATCTCGGCGGCGGAGACACCGTCGGCGCCATCGTTGCTTTGAAAGATGGCCAGCCGGACCGTAAACATTATCGTAGTTTCCGAGTTCGCACGAAAACCGATGGCGATGATTATGCCGCCATGTTTGAAGTCTTGGGGCGACGATTTCGTCGAGGTCGTACGGCGCGTGAGGCTCGCGAATCCGAAGCGGCAGCAGAAACCGTCCTCGAAATACAAGGTGATGCCGAAACGACGTCTCCTGAAATGATGCCTTCTGAAACGACGCCTTCTGAAACGACGCCTCCGGAAACGACGACTAACGAAACAGCCGCGGAGGTGGATTGGGATCTTCCGGATTTGTTCGTCGTCGATGGTGGTCGCGGGCAGCTCAATGTCGCGCTAACTGTAGCGCGAGATCTTGGTTTGCACGGTTTGCCCATTGTGGGTTTGGCCAAGGAGCGTGAAACGGTGACCGGCGATAAAATGGTCGATCGCGTGTATTTGCCGGGTCAGAAAAATGGCATATCGCTACGTCCAGGAAGCTCGTCCCTGTTTTTCCTGGCCCGAGCCCGCGACGAGGCGCATCGGTCGGCCAACCATATTCGAGAAAAACTTGGTAAGGCACGTCGTCTTCGTTCCGAAATCGAGGACATTCCGGGTCTTGGCGATTCCACGCGCAAAGCGCTCTTGCGCGAGCTTGGTTCCATGACCGCGCTTCGGGCGGCAACGGACGCACAAATCTTGTCCGTCTCGGGCGTAACCAAGCGTCACTTGACAGCTTTGCGAAAAGTCATTTCCGCGCCAGTACCGGTGCCTGTGCCGGAAGAAAGCTTGACGTCAAACGATCAGCAGCCTGCGGAAGGCGAAAATGTTTCTTGACCGTCGTGCGACGAGATTTGATTCGCGTATGCGTTTCAAATGCCCGACATTCGCTACGGTGAACTGGATGGGTTTGGTACTTGGGCGTGCCTTTTGATACGAGCTTTCCGCACGCTAAGTACGTCCAGACGCGCGCGTCGCTTGCGTTCCAAGACAATCTCGTCCTACGGTGTGCATTTCTCTAAAGTCTGGATAATGGTCGGGCAATGGCGGAGATGACGGGGCACCTTGAGCTTGCGGTGTTTGCGGCCGGTGGCACCACGCGTCATCTGCTGCCGGCAAGCGGCCGCGTCGCGCTCGGTCGTTCGGAAGAGAACGACATTCGCATCGACGACAGCTCCGTTTCGCGCCGTCATGCCGTGCTTCATCTTGGCTCGACGTTGCGCATCGAGGATCTCGGCAGCGCGAATGGTACGAAGCTGCGGCGTGAAAAAGGTTTGCCCGGAACGGTTCGCCTCGTCGATTCGCCTGTCGCGAATGGGGAGCTGATCGAGTTCGTCGTGGGTGATGCGATCAGTCTTGGGTCGACGATCATCGTCGTGCGTCGTGTGGACGAAGTGGCTGCGCCTGCGGGCGCGGGACCGACGGGGCGATACATCATCCGCGACGAAGCGATGAGGAAGCTTTACGCGATGGCCGAGCGCGTGGCTGAAGGTTCGATCAGCGTGCTGCTGCTTGGTGAAACGGGCGTGGGCAAAGAGGTTTTAGCTGAAACGCTCCATTACAAATCATCGCGTGCGAGCCGTCCGTTTTTGCGTCTCAACTGCGGAGCGCTTTCGGAGTCGCTGCTCGAGAGCGAGTTGTTCGGGCACGAAAGAGGCTCGTTCACCAACGCGGTGCGGTCGAAGCCAGGCTTGTTCGAGACGGCTGAGAAGGGCACGGTGTTTCTCGACGAGATCGGCGAGTTGCCGTTGGGCATTCAAGTCAAGCTTTTGCGAGTGCTCGAAGATCGCCAAGTGATGCGTGTGGGTGGTTTGGCCCCGCGCCCGATCGACGTGCGTTTCATCTCGGCGACGAATCGTGATCTCGCGTCGGAAGTGCAGCGTGGATCGTTTCGCCAAGACCTTTACTTTCGGATCAACGGCATCGCGTTGTCGATCCCGCCGCTGCGTGAGCGTCGCGACGAGATCGAGCCGCTTGCGCGAGCGTTTTCGGTGAGTGCGGCCGCGAGCATCGGGCGCAGTCCGCCGGTCATCACCAAGCAAGCGATGGCAGCGCTTTTGCGACACGCATGGCCGGGCAACGTGCGCGAGTTGCGCAACGCGATCGAACGAGCCGTCGTGCTTTCGGATGGTGTGATTCTTCCTGAAGACTTCGTCATCGATCAAGTTGTTTCCCGGCAAAATTCGGCGATTAGCACCGTCTCGGTCAGCACGGATCTGCTGCGTCAACAGCACGCGGACGTGGAAGAGACGGTGATCGCAACGCCCGAGGCGACGCAGACGCAACCTGTTGGAAATTTGCGTCAGGAGCTTGGGTCGCTCGAGCGGCAGCGGATGATCGATGCGCTCGAAAAATGTGCTGGCAACCAAACGGCCGCGGCTGCGCTCCTTGGCATTCCGCGACGAACTTTCGTTTCGAAACTCTCGGCCTACAACATCCCGCGCCCACGCAAAAAGCCTGAAGATCCGCGAGGTGGCGAGGTTTGACGCTGCCAAATGACGAAGCTGGTAGCAAGCTCCGAAATTCTGTCATACTCGGCTCTGGCGAGGACACTGAATGGCCGTCCGCACCGGGGTTTTCCTACCGACGGGTTCGCTCTTCCACGAGCGGTACCGAGTTATCCGCGGCATCAAGTCGGGGGCGATGGGTGCCGTGCATGAAGCACGCGATGAGCGCACCAACTCTCCGTGTGCGCTCAAGACCATGCTTCCTGGCGTGCTCGACGATGAAACAGCGCGCACTCGCTTTGAGCAGGAAGCAAAAATCACCGGCGATATCCGCAGCGATCATATCGTTCGCGTGACTGATGCTGGTGTCGACGACGAGACGGAAATGCCGTTTCTCGTGATGGAGTTGCTTCACGGTGAAGAGGTCGGATCGCTGCTCAAAAAGCGCGGACACTTCCCGATCGAAGAAGCGCTTATGTACCTCACGCAAGTTGCGCTCGCGCTCGACAAGGCGCACGCGGCGAGCATCGTTCATCGCGACCTCAAGCCTGGCAACCTGTTCCTCACGGAGCGCGATGATGGAAGCCCGTGCGTGAAGATCCTCGACTTCGGCATCGCCAAGCTCATGAGCGAAGGGCAGACGCACGCGACGCAAACAGTCGGAACGCCCATGTACATGGCGCCTGAGCAGATCATCGGAAAGAGCGCATTGATTGGAGCTCCAACGGATGTTTTGTCGCTCGCGCACATCACGTACACGATGCTCGTCGGTGAGTCGTACTGGCACGAAGAGGCGAAGAAGATCGGCGTTTACGCGTTGATTCAGCAGGTTGTCGCGGGACCGATCGAGCCGCCTACCAAGCGTGCTCTTCGTCGTAGAGGCATGACGATTCCGGACTGGTTCGACGCGTGGTTTGCGAGGGGCACGGCGAATCATCCTGACGATCGTTTTCAGCGCGCCACTGAGGCGATGGCGGAGTTCCGCGAGCAGTACAGCGAGTCGGGGCCGCAGTCGTTTCGCATGGGTTCAAGGCCGCCTCGTCGTGAGGCCAGCTCATCGGACTTGTCGATTCCGGTTGGTGAGTTGCGTGCGGCGGAGGTCAGTTCGACGACGCGTGCTCCGGTGGAGATGGATCGAGCAGCGCCGATGTCGAAGCGTGCAACGAAGCGCTCGCCTTGGGTGCCTCTGTTGGTTGGCATGACGTTTCTGATGTCCACGGTCGCGCTTGGGTTGGGTCTGAAGATTCTGATGGGTGAGCCGAGTCAGGTGCCCATTGCGCAGCATGCATTCCCAGCGGGGCCGCCTCCGGTGCCAA
>CAZETM010000267.1:0-7964 GCA_964514885.1 uncultured Polyangium sp.
GTACACCGCTGCATACGACGTGCCGCTCCATGCCAGCCCACCCGGTCCAGCAGGCGTGTTGTCCCCGGACAAACGCACGGGATTGGTCAATAGCGGTACGTAGGTCGCTCCGTCGTCGACGATCGTGTTGCAATCGTTGTCGACACCGTCACAAACCTCGACGCCCCCAGGATACGCCAACTCGCTCGTGTCGTCGCAATCATCGCCACACGATCCAGGCATCCCCGGAAGCGTGCCCGGCAATGGTCCGCGGAAGCCATCGTTGTCGTTGTCGCGCGTGGCGAACTCGTTCGTACACTCGCCCGTCTTCGCTACGCATTCGTCAATCGTGCACGGATCATCGTCGTCGCAACTGACCACGGGCAGATCGATGCAGAGCCCTCCTCCTTGAGGCGCTCCGGCATCCGCGCCGGCCGCAAGGTCGCAAAAAACCGGCTTGCAAAGATCCTTCGCACCCGGACAATCTTTGTCGACGAAGCACGGCGGCTGAGGAGGTCCCCAATCGAGCGGCGTGCGACCTCCGCATCCCGATGCGACAGCGCCCCAGAGCGCAGCAAAGCCTCCGACAAACGCGAGCGAAACGATCGCAAAGCCCCGCGTAGGTCGTACGGAACCGTAAGGTTTTCGGGACGCGCGCATCACAGACACCCGCCAAACCCTTCGACGTCGATCGGTTCACACACGAGGCCCGGCGGACATGCATCGTCGCCTTGCAACGGACAGAGCTTCACGCATTGGTTGCCCGATCCGGTCACGACACAGACAAACCCGGCCGCACAATCGAGCCCGCCGTTGCACGCATCTCCTTGCGCGCCAAACCCGGCCGGTGCGCAGAACGCACCGTACACTTCCTGCCCACAAGGTTCGTCCGGGTACGACACGTAGATGTAGCAACCTTCGCCCGGGAAACAGCCGCTGTTGAGCTGATCGTCAGGGTTGCATGCAAAGTCTTCGATCGGCGGAGGATTGTCCGGACAACCCGGGTCGACATATTCGTCGAACGCGTCTTTGCCCGCATCCCAAACGGGACCCGCGCTCGAGCTGCCCGAAAATTCCCCGCCTTCACCACCAGCACCGTCGCCACGTGGTTCGATCTCGACGCTTCCGCTGCATCCGCCAAGACCCGCGGCGAGAGGCGTGATCATGCCGATGACGACCGCGACCAAGCAAAGCTTCCCCTGCATGGGCGCCATGGTAACTCAATTTTCGAGCAGCGCCGTCACGCACGTGACGGTTACTTGCGCGTGATGGTGACCTTCTTGATGACCGGTGCCTGATTTGGCTGATCACCGACGACAGGCAACGCAGCGATCTTGTGAATCAGCTCCTCGGGCCCGCACTCGCCGAAGATCGTGTAGCCGTTGTCCAAGTGAAATGCGGCGTCGTCCGTGATGAAAAACTGGGCGCTGTTGGTGTTTTTGCCACGATTGGCCATGCAAAGCAGACCGGCGCGATCGTGGTTGGCGTCTTCCCAAATTTCGTCGGGAATCGTGTACCCAGCTTCGCCCGAACCGTTCTTCTTCGCATCACCGCCCTGAATCATGAACCCCTTGATGATGCGGTGAAACACTGTGTCGTGGTACGCGGCCTTCTTCTCCCACTTGCCTTCCGGGGTTTTCCAGGGACGCAAACCACGCGCAAGACCGACGAAGTTTGCAACCGTGATCGGCGCCTTGTCGTCGAACAACTTGCACTCGATGCTGCCCATGTCCGTCTCGATCGTCGCCATGATCGTCTTGCCTTCGGGCAAGCCTTTGGTCGCATCGGCAAGCGTCCATTTACCCTTCAGTGGGTCGTCTTCGCTGGGTTTGACCTCGGCGACGGGTTTGGCCGTGACCTTGCGCTTGGTGGGTTTGGGCGGCTCGAACTTTTTCGGTGGCGCGGTTTTCGCCGGAGTAACTTCGCCGCCAGCCTTCGGCGCTTGTTGTCTCGGCTCGGCGACCGGCTCGGGCGGAGCGGACTCGCATGCCGCAGCAAGGCCGACGAGAAACGTGGCACCAAGGACGAATGAAGTGGTTTTTCGTGAAGCGATAATGGGCATCTTGGGTGCCTTTCCCTTGCGTGCCAAAGGGCTCGGGTCAAGAGCAACGTGACCGTGGTAGGTAAACCAATCGCCACGTTCGAGTGCCCTCACCCGAGGTCTATCGTCCAAGATGAGTACCCTTCGATTTGTTGTGTTCGCGCTCGTTTCGGGCATGGTCGGATGTGAACCACGCATCGAGGAGCCGGTGCCGCCTCGACGCGATACGCGTCAGGACGTGGCCTCGACAAGCTCCGGACAAAGCGCTTCGGCGCCCCAACGTTGCGTGTTCCCTACCCCGGACAAACCCAAGCGTCCAACGCCTCCGCCAGGACCGGATCCTCGATGTCCAGCCGATCCTGAAACGCCTCCGCAGCTTCGTCCGGCGAAGGTGATTTTCCCAAGCGCTAAGGACAAACCGACGGAAGTTGCGGTGGAAATCGCGCAGCGTGAACGGGATCAAGCTCGGGGGTTGATGTTCCGCACGAGCATGGCGGAAGAGCGCGGGATGATCTTCGTGTTCGAAGAGCCTGAAGAACACCACTTCTGGATGCGCAACACGTGCATCGCGCTCGACATGTTGTTCATCGACACGGACGGGTTGATCGTAGGGATCGAAGAGAATGTTCCGACGATGAACGATCGGACGTATGCGGTGCCGTGTCCGTCCAGGTACGTGCTCGAAGTGAACGCGGGTTACTGTCGTCGACACGGAATCGTTGCAGGTCAAAAGGTTCAGCTCGAAGGGCTGTGACGACTACTGGCAGGCCGTCGCTGCATCACAGTTGACCGGACAATCCTTGCAGATCACGCACGAAGCGTAGACGTTGAACAGGTCCAAACCCGAGGGATAAATCGCGTCGCACGAGTTGAGACACGCGGTATCACCGTCCGCACACGCCTGAAAACAGGCGATGTAGTCGGTGCACTCGATGTCGTTGAAACAGTTTTGCGCCTCGACGTTGCACAAGCCGTCGGCGGTCTCCCGCGAGCAGGTGATGCAAGCCGTACAGTCGGCCGCATTGATGTCGCAGGTCGTCGTGGGAGTGACGCTGCCGCCACCGCCTCCGGTTCCACCACCAGCGGTTCCACCGGAGGAACTGCTGCTCGACGTCGCACCGCCGCCCCAGTCACCCCCCTCGCCACCTTCGCCATTATCTCCGGTAGGCTTCTCGGTGCCTGTAGCGCAAGCGACGAGAGCGACGATGGTGCCAACGTAGAACAGAATATGAAGCGGACGGATGCGAATCATGGAGCCTCCTGCTGATGAAGATGACGTGCAGTAAAACGCTCATGACCGCGCAAAGCAAAAACGTTCTGGACTGTTGTGACAGCCAATGTCCGGTCTTCTTTCCACGCCTACGGATCGCGAGCATCAGGCTTCACGGGACGCTCGATCTGCCGCGCGATACGTCCGCAATGACCGCGCTTTGCGCGTTGGTGTATACGAAACGTAGGTGGCTTCTTTCGTCGCGTCACTCGAGGTGAAGACGCCCGCGGATCAGCGTCTCGAGGTGCTGACTCTGAAGGGACACATTTCGTTTGAGTCCCAAAAGTTGGTGCTCCAACGACGTGAGCCGCAGTTGCCGACGAAAGACGAAGAGCCAGCGGAAGACCCAGACAAACCTCGTGATCCGTTTGAGGTCAAAGTAGACAAGATCGAGCCGAGCACAGTGGGTTCGTCGAACGAAACGATCGGCACTGCGCTGAGCGATGCATACGGTATCGAGCCGTTCAGGCGCACCGTATCGAAGTCGCGAAGCATGGATCACGCCCACACCGACACATAACGGAGTTTTTGCCCGCAGGTAGCGAGCCGTGGTTTATTGGGGGATTGCTTGAAGTTTGTCGCGAAGCCTTTCCAGGCGCGCGAGTCCTGCTTGGTAACTATCCAATTCGTCTGCGTCCATGTCTTCGTGAGATAGTTTCCGAAGTTCCGCAATGAGCGGCTCGACAACCGCGAGTCCTGCACCTGGGTCTTTGTTGAACGCGCAGCAATCAGCGTAAAACCAGGCCATTGCGCATTTCTGCAAAATGTTTCGGAACTCCAACGGTCCGAGATCGTTCCACGCGTCACGGCACACGTCGAATGGCTGCTTGTGCTTATGGGCATCCATGAGAATGGCGGAGCGGATGCGGCGCTTCGTTTCCGGGATAAAGAATACATCCGAGCCTTGGAGCCGCGTGACGAAGTCCGCTTCGAGCTGTCGGTAATCGCAGGTAGTTTCCGCAAAACTTCGGCGCCACGACGCATTCGATATGGCGTCCATGGCCTCGCCCAACTCGGAATCGAGTTCGCCGGTTCGTCCCTCCCGCTTCATCCAATGTACTTCTCGTGCATCGTACGCGGCATCGTTGCGTTCGTTCCACGCGATTCCGTCTGCCTCGCTGGTTTGAAACGCGACGAGGCCATCGCGAAGTTTTGCAAGGCTAGTGAGTTCTCCGTCGAAACCTTGAGCGCGACGTGTATACGCGAGTGATTGAACGAAGCGGTGACTTGTCGCCGTTATGGTCGTTTGGTGATTCGAACCTTTCCGTCGGAACTCGTCCAGTAGACGTGGTCGGTATCGAGAGCGATCGTTTGCGGATGTGTGTCCATCACCGTGATCGTGTGGACCCTTGGAGTTGGGTCCCAGGATCTGAACCCGATGCTTCCATTGCCGAAGTTTGTCCACGAAATGCCTTTGTCGTCGGCGGCAACGCAATGAGGCTTGTGAAGACCCGTTTGCCGAGGAACGAACTTGTCCGCCAAGAGAACGCCCGTAATGGAGTCGCGAACGAGCCGATAAATGGTTAGCGTACCGTTGTCGTCGGCTTGACCGTCGTCTACGACGACAAGTTTGTCATCATAGAACGCCATTCCGTGCGGGTTATTGTAGTTGTCGGTTTGCGTTCCAGACAGCACGCTGAGCCTACCTGAGAATGGCGCATGATAAATCGTACCGTTCACCTTGCTTAGTGCTAATGCGCCGAAAAATGCGGCATTCGCTCCGACAGCAATTCCGCAAGACGTCATGTCGTTCATCGCGGCAACCTGCGCCTGGCCGATCGGATATTGCTCGCCCTTTGGAACAGTGAGCACGTACTTATTCGTTGTTCCTTTTCGGGATCGTATAGGTAATTGCAACTGCACGACGGGGTCGCCGTCATTCGTCAATGCGATACCGAATGGATACATACCCTTGTCAAGAGCATTGTCATGGTAACCGATGAGTACTTCGGTTGGTTTTTGCGATTGTTTGATCAGATCGAATGTGTGTACGCGGGCCTCGAATCCCTTGCGATCAACCCAACCCAGGGTGGTCATCGTTGCGGTCATCGCTCGCGCGTGTCCCTCAAAAATAGTTTTACGTGCCGATGTCTCCTGTTTGGATACTCGTACGATTTGGCCTGAAACCTCGTCAGAATTAGCAATCCCCACGTAAATATTTCCATTCGGTTCCCGGTCAACGGCAATGGTCGTCGCGCCGTCGATACCTTCGAGAATGCCTACTGGATTGAGATCGGTAGTTTCCTCAGTTTTCGTGGGTTTGGCCGAGAAAACTGGGGAGACAAATTCAGGCGTTGCGATGACGTGTGCCGACGGTTCCTGATGCAGGGAATTCGGCGCCAAACCATAGCGTTGAATGTAGACACTCGTTGCAAGCAGTGCACTTGCGGCCAATGCGATACCGATGCCAAATCGCGTGAAGCGGTTGGCAAAAGGATTGATTTTCTCGGTCGTATCCGGTGCGGAATCATCAATCTTGTCTTGATTCCGCGGCAAGTTACGCGGAGGTGGTATTGTCGCCGGAATCGCTGCCATAACATTGGTTTGGCTTCGAGTAATCGCGATGATTGCGGGCTTGGCAGGCTGTTCGAGTTGTTTGTCCAGCCAAGTGAGAAACCGTTGTGGCAGCTTGTTTCGGCGGATAATGATACGCCGTCCAATTTCTTCCCCGGCATCTTCGCTGTTCGTCGGTTCGCCTTCGACGCCGCTGCAAAATGTAGTCAATTTTCTCTTGTGAATACGTGGAAAATATTCGATTCCATCGCGGGTAACTCGAATAAAATCATAACCATGCCGTCGTTCACCGCCCTGTTCTCTCGTGGGCAAATAGGTCGCCGCGGCGCGAAACACAATGTGCCCGTCCTGCGTGACGACGTCCGTAATCTCCGCGGACTGATCGTGCATGTGCCCGACAAAAAGAAGATGCGGGACTGCGTTGAGTTCCGATTTGAGTTCCTCACCGTCCGCCAGCAATTCCGGCGGATGATGTATCAGCACCAATCGTAGTTTCCCTGAATCACCTTCGACTACTGCGTTGATTTGTTGACCGCCCAAGGCGAGCGGGGTGTCGAAATTACCCCATTTTTTCTTGTCAAAATCACCCTTGATTGATAGAAATGCGGAATTGAGTCCGCATATTTGAACGGGGTCGACGTCATAAGTTGAATTCGTCTTGGGTGTCCAATTCTCCACTATGAAATAAGGTTTCGACGCAGCTGGCTGGCAATGCACGAATTCTTCACTGCAGAATTCTATGTAGGCCTTAAACTTGCGGAAAATGAGTTCCGCCTCCCATGGCACGGCGCTTCTGCGCGTTTTGCCTCCGATAAGCGTGTCCATTGCCTTTGGCGGGTCTTCTCGGTATTGCTCATGTAACTTCAGATCACGGTCCGCAGAAAGCGCCTCGTCATGATTCACATCATGGTTACCCGGGACGACGAAAATTCGATTCCTGGTGATGTGCAGCGTATCGCAAATGGGCTTGATCCACAACCTGAGCGCATCCTCGTACGCGGCGCTCGTTCCTGATTGAACGATGTCACCCGTGATGAGGACAAGGTCCGGGGCTGCAAACTCATGCTTCAACTTGGCGAGATCGGTGAGAAGATGGCGAAGGATCGTTTCTTGGCGCGCGTCGTCCGCAGATGCGGATCCCCAAATATGAATGTCCGACAGCCGCAGGATGCTCAAAACGGAATCTCGCCTGATGGCCATGTTCGCCCTCCGCTCTAGGCTCTTCGCGTTTTAGCAACCTTTCCACATTCAACCACATCGATCTCGCTGTATTTTCGTCGCAATCTGGTGCAATCCCTTGCAAACACGTTGCGTTTAATCTCGAATCGTAGCAGCAACACTTCTCGCTTGACGCCATGCACGTACTGGTGGAGGAAATCATACTGTTACGTGATGGCGAGGTGCGTTTGTCCTATGCGACTTCATCGATCGAGAGTAGGTAGATCCTCCCCGAAAATACAGCGCCATGATAAGATGGTAACTGGAGGCAGCGGATGAAGTTCAACGTGACGATCGATCGCGACGAGGATGGTGTTTGGATCATCGAGTGCCCGTCGATTCCAGGCTGCGTCAGCCAAGGAAAGACGAAGGACGAGGCATTGGAGAACATCAAAGAAGCGATACGCCTCTGTCTCGACGTGCGCTCCGAGCAAGGTTTGCCGCTGACGATTGAAACACGGCAAGTCGAGGTCGCCGCCTAATGCCTTCGCTACCCGTTTTGAGCGGCCAAGAAGTCGTACGTATCTTTGTCGCGTTGGGTTGGATCGTTGCACGCCAGCGCGGTAGCCACATCGTCATGATCAAAGAAGGGCAACTGGCCACACTCTCGGTTCCCGATCACAAGGAACTGGCACGCGGAACGCTGCGGAGCTTGCTACGCGCAGCGAACCTGACGATCGACGAATTTCTCGCAGCGATGTAGCCTGCTACCGATTCCTTAAAAGTTTGTATTGCAAGTATTTGTCCGCCGAACAATCGACGAACTCGCACGGAGGCTCGCCGAACGTTAGCCACTTAGCGACGACAACATCCGCGCCTCGCGCTCGAGCCGGCCTTGGTCCCCGTCGTCCTCTGCGCGCATCGAACCGTGTCGACTTGTGAGGTAAGCACATTCGGCGACCAAACGAGCACCTGCGGCGACCATCGAAGCGTGTCGACTTG
>CAZETM010000267.1:8064-11152 GCA_964514885.1 uncultured Polyangium sp.
CAAACGAGCACCTGCGGCGACCATCGAAGCGTGTCGACTTGTGAGGTAGGCACATGCGGCGACCCAAAAAGCACCTGCGGCGACCATCGAACCATGTCGACTTGTGAGGTAAGCACATGCGACGACCAAAAGAGCACCGCCGCCGGTCATCGAAGCGTGTCGACTTGTGAGGTAAGCACATCCGGCGAGAAACCAGACGCTTGCGGTTCCCGATCGGTCTCTTCGGGTCGTCGAGGAGTCGATTGCGCGGCTCAAGTCCGACCCTACCCGATAACGACGTTTTCATGGAGGGAGCGGAGCATCCGAGAGAAAACGCTGGTCGATAAACACGAGTTGCCTTGCCGCTACCGACGCTAATCAAGGCTCATGGGTTTGGTGTATACGAAACGCTAGTGGCTTCTTTCGTCGTCCCCCACGAGCCGATGCCATCCTTCGCCGCGTTGAAGGACAGCCTCGACGCGCTCGTGGCGAAGGCAAAGGAAAAGGTTCGTCCGGACGATCTCGAATCGCGCGACCCGGACTTCATCGCTCGGCTGATGCCGCTGCTCGGGCTGCTCTACGATCACTATTTCCGAGCCGAGACGGAGTTTGCCGAGCCGTTCGTGGATGGCCCAGCGCTCGCCGTGGCGAACCACAATGCGCTGACAGGCACGCCGGACATGTTCTGTCACATGCTCGCGTTTTGGCGGACGTATTCGCCAGCGCGACGCTCGTACGGATTGATGCACGACTTGCCGTTTCGTCTGGCTGGCGCAGGGACGTGCTTGAACGCGATGGGCGCGATCACAGCGGCGCCGACCAATGCCGCGCGGGCGTTCGCTCGAGGCAGTGCCGTGCTCGTTTTCCCCGGTGGGGATCTCGACGCATGCAAACCGTATTCACGCCGTTACGAGCTCGAATTCGGACAACGTCGAGGGTTTGTCCGGACTGCACTGCGCCATGGAGTTCCGATCGTGCCGATCGTGAGTGTCGGTGCGCATCACTCGCTCTATGTCGCGACCGATGGACGCAAGCTCGCGGAAGCGTTGCGCCTGCCTGAGCTGTTGCGTTGGAACGTGGCGCCCATCGGGTTTGCGCTGCCGTGGGGACCTTTTGCGGTCGTACCATTGCCGCACCTTCCTCCGCCGGTGAAGATTCACACACGTATTCTGCCGGCGATAAGGCCGAATCTTCCGCCGTCGGCCGCAGATGATCCGGACGCCGTCGACGCCGTGTTCACGCGTGTGCGCGATGCAATGCAAGCCGCCATGGACGACTTGAAAAGGCTCGGGCGGCACGGACTGTTTCCAAAATCATGAACCGACTCGCTTCACTCGTTGCCCTTTCCACGTTGCTCGTTGCTTCACGCGCCGATGCGGTCTCGCTCTTCGGAGGAGGTACGCCCGTGCAGGTGCGCGAGGACTACGTGCTGCTGCATCACGACGAAGCGGCGAAGCGTTTGCACGTGTTGTATGCCGCGCGAATCTCGCCGGCTCATCCGCGCATCCTGATCGGGTTCCCGACACAAGCGACTCCGCAGATCGAAACGCTGGGCGCGGTCGACCTGCCCAAGCTGCTGCACGCGCTCATCACGCCGAACCTGATCCGCGAAACGCAACGTGGCCCAGTGGCTCCAGTGCCGTGGATCTCGACTGGAGCTACCTTGTCGGGGTTTGTCGTAGGTCCCAGCACGGCGGACGTTCCGTTCGATGCCGACTGGACGAAAAGTTATGTGGACAAAGGGTTTTTCATCGCGTCGCTCGAGGTGCAGACGCCGGCGGATCAGCGTCTCGAAGTGTTGACTCCGACGGGACACATTTCGTTTGAGTCCCAAAAGTTGGTGCTCCAACGACGTGAGCCGCCGTTGCCGACGTTCCCGACGACTGACGAAGAGCCAGCGGAAGACCCAGACAAACCTCACGCTCCGTTTGAGGTCAAAGTAGACAAGATCGAGCCGAGCACACTGGGTTTGTCGACCGAAACGATCGGCGCTGCGCTGAGCAAAGCTCCCGGTCCACTGGTCGCTTGTTACGAAACATTCCTGGAACGACGCCCGGGTGACGCGGCGAAGATGTCGCTCGAGATAGTCGTGCGTCCCAAAGGCGAGGTGGCGACGATTCGAGTGGCTGCTCAAGCCAATGATCAAGCGGGCAAGGAACTCGAGGCGTGTGTCGTGGCGCAACTGCGCAAGAAGCCGCTTTCGCGTGCGGACGAGGGATACAAGCTCGCTGTGCAGTTGAGCTTCACGCCTCCAAGAACGCCTTCACGGCGCACGCATGTGATCACGTTGGGTCACTCGAAGTACGCGTGGCGTAATGCGCCTGGCGGCGTTCGGTTGAGCGAAGACTTCGAAGTGGCGCCGGAAGACGTCGCTCGTGCGCTGAATGTGCAGACGCGCAAAGCACTTGGATTGCAGGATGGACAGCGCTTGTGGTTGTCGCACTGGATCGATCGCGAAACCCGTCGAACGATGGCGGAAGATGTCGAGTTCGTGCGTCAGGATTTGCCTAGAGCGGGCGAGCCTGGAACGCTTCCGGTGCCTGAGGAAAAGCCAGCCACGGACGTGCACGGCTGGAAGAAATCGCCAACGAAAAACGCCTCGCGTGGACACACGAGCCAACGTCGTCGCACGGCGGGCGCGCTTGCAGGCATGGCGCTCGTGATTGTGCTGGCGTTGTGGATCGCTCGCGCGGAAGTTCGCGGATAGAGCGAGCTTGCATCTGCTTGGCGCGACGTCCATTGTGCCGGAGGAGGCAGAGGTGCAGGTCGAAATCAAGTACTGTCACGTCTGAAACTACAAACCTCGCGCTGTGGGTCTCGCGGCAAAAATCGAGGACGCGTTCGACACGAAGTCGAAGCTGACGATCGGTAAACCGGGTCAGTTCGACGTCATCGTGGATGGGAAGCTGGTCTTCTCGAAACAGAACGAAGGGCGCTTTCCGGAGCATCAGGAAGTGCTCGACGCGGTGTCACGGATCGTCATCCGCTGACAGACCTTTTCGTTTCCCTCGCGAACAGCAGCCTACGTCGCATCGTCGCGAGCGACCGAAAGCTAGGGCGACGGAGCGAGGAATCCTTCAGGATTTCGAGCGATGTCGACCGACGATTT
>CAZETM010000268.1:0-11132 GCA_964514885.1 uncultured Polyangium sp.
AAGGTGACATTGGGCCAGCGGGTCCGATGGGTTTGCAGGGACCAACCGGCGCGACGGGCGCGATTGGAGCGATCGGTCCGCAGGGACCGCAAGGTTTGCAAGGACCAACCGGCGCGACGGGCGCGATCGGTCCGCAGGGACCGCAAGGTTTGCAAGGACCAACTGGTGCGACGGGTGCGATTGGTCCGCAGGGACCGCAGGGTTTGCAAGGACCAACTGGTGCGACGGGTGCGATTGGAGCGACTGGGCCGCAAGGCATTCAGGGACCGATTGGACCCACGGGACCGATTGGGCCTCAAGGTTTGCAAGGCATCCAAGGCATCCAAGGACCTGCGGGGCCGGCAGGCTCGGCGAACATCAACGGCACCACCAATCGCATCATCAAGTTCACCAGCGCGACGACGGGCGGCAATTCGGTTCTCTACGACGATGGCACGAACATCGGTTACGGAACGACCGCGCCGCAGTATCCGCTGCACATGTTTTCCGCGGCGACACGTACGGCGCAATTCGAAAACTCGAACGGTGCCAATACCGCGTTTTTTGCATTTAACTCCGCCGCGGCTGGAACGGGCAATGGGGCCGGCGTCATTGGTCTCACGTCGCAAGGCGCTTCGGCGGGCTTGTGGGGACAAAACAACAATACGAACGGCACAGGCGTATTCGGCATCGGGAACAATGCCCCTATGTTTCAATACCTCACGACCGGCTCCGGCGGCGCCTTCAACGGCCTCACCGTCGGCGCCTACGCACGTGTGACGACGACCGTCACTCTGGCCGATTCGCAATCGGTTTACACCGAAAACATCGGCGCAATCGTCCGAGTCAATGCACGCAGCGGCGGCACGCAATACAAAATTCTCGGCGCCGGCACTGTATCAACGATCGTCAAAGACCCAACGGATGCCTCAAGAAAACGCCAAGTGGTCTTGCATGCGCCCGAGGCCCCGGAGATCTATTTCGAGGATTACGGGCAAGGACAATTGCAACAAGGATTCGCCCACATCGAGCTGGATCCGATTTTCACCGGCAATGTCGTCGTCAATGACAAACACCCGCTACGCGTGTTCATTCAGCTCGAGGATAACGCATTCACGCGCGGGGTCATCGTGACCAACAAGACGGCGAATGGATTCGATATCATCGAATTGGATGGCGGCATGAGCGACATGCCATTCCAATGGCACGTGGTCTGCAATCGAGCGGATGAAGTGCTGTCCAATGGCGCACCGTCGCAATACGCGGACAAACGCTTCGAGACGGCGCCCGAGGCGCTCCAGACGCAAACCGTGCCAAACCCGATCTTGCCTCGGACAAACCCTGCCGCGACCAACGACATGGCGTGGCTGCAAGCGATTCTGCCGGGGATGAGGTTGATGAGGTAACTTGATCTTTCTGCTCGCCGTACACGTGCTACGTTAGTCCACATGCAGGAAGCCAAGCCGCCTTCGAGTTCGACGAACAGCACCGAGATGCTTAAAGGCATGGATGCTGAGCTCGTTGCTGCGGCGGAGGAAGTCGATCGTACGCTCATTCAGCTCGCGCTCGAGCGTACGCCGTTCGAGCGGCTGCGCGCGGGTATTGCAATGGCACGTTTTGCTTCGAGGTTCGGGCGTGGAGCATCCTAAGGTCGTTGACCCCGAGCAGTTTGTGACCGAATTGGTCCGTGCGGGTGTGGATTTCATCGTGGTCGGCGGCGCCGCAGGTTTGCTGCACGGCGCGCCAATTACCACCCAAGATCTGGACGTCGTTCATCGGAGAACGCCAGAAAATGTCGCGCGACTGCTCGACCTACTTTTGCGCCTCGATGCTTTCATGCGTTACGATCTGGCAAATCGTCGTCTCCGACCCACTGCCGAAATGCTTGCTGGACGCGGGCAAATCAATTTGTCGACGCTCCTTGGCCCATTCGATCCCTTGTGTGAGCTTGGCGAGGGGCAGGGATACGATGAGCTTTTGCCCCATAGCGAAACATTGACGGAAGGCGAGCTGTCTTTCCGCGTGCTCGATTTGCCAACGTTGATCGACGTGAAGATGAAAACTGGACGAGCGAAAGACCGGGCTGTATTGCCCATTCTGTTGGCGACCCTCCAGGAACGGGGCCCCAAGAATCCTAAATAGTAACTCTACGGCTCCTGCGTCGCGCCCACGACGCCACCATTGAGCGTCTTGTCCGGCCCCGTCACTTGGCTCTGCGGCGTCGGCTGCCCCATCGTGTAGACCAGCTTGTATTTGCTGTTCTTCGCCACCGTCCCAGCCGCGACCATATCATTCGCAGCGACGCCTTGAGGCTTCGGCTGCGGCTGCTCGCCGTTGGTCTCCACCACGAGCAAACCGCCGGCATCACAACCCAGCACGGAAACCGCCGCGCCAATTGCCACCACAGCGATCCCGAATGAAACACGCACCCGAGCTGCCATGGGCTTAGTCTACCTCGCTCCGTGCACGCTCTTCAAGGCTTCTTTTTCTTGTCGCCAGGCTTCTTCTTGTCCTCGGCCTTCGGAACGATCAAAAACTGCACCCGACGGTTCTGCTGACGACCCGCTTCCGTGTCGTTCGACGCCGTCGGCTTCGACGTGCCATATCCCTTTGCCACCAGCATGGACGGCTTAATGCCTCGCTGCACGAGCCACCGACGCACGGCCTCGGCACGCTCCGCCGAAAGCTGCTTGTTGATCTCATCCTTGCCCACGTTGTCCGTGTGCCCCTGCACCTCGATCAATTCGATCTCCGGATGCTCGACGATCGCATCACGCACCTCGGTGAGCAAATCATCCGACACGGGATCGACCGTGTTCCCAATGGTGGATTGACCAAACTTGAATTGCACCTGGCGCGATATGACGATTTCCGTCTTCGTCACGGTGACGTGCGGACAGCCGTGTTTCGTCTTGTCCTCGTCACTGCTGCCTTTTTGATCCGGACACGCATCGACCGCATCGACAATGCCGTCGCTATCGCGATCCGACGGGCAACCATTCTTCTTCGCATCGTCACTCTTGACGCCCGGTTCTTTCGGACAAGCGTCCTGAGCATCTTCAATGGTGTCGCCATCTTCATCGGCCGGACAGCCATTCTTTTTCGGATCGTCGTTCTTCGGGCCGGGGACCGCAGGGCACGCGTCTTTTTCGTCCACGATACCATCGCCATCTTGATCCGGCGGACAACCATTCTTTTTCGAATCGCTATTCGATCGGCCTGGCTCTTTCGGACAAGCGTCGTCGACATCCCAAATGGTGTCGTCATCGGTATCCGCGGGACAACCATTCTTCTTCGGGTTGACATGCTTGACACCCCGAACCGTCTCACACGCGTCTTCTTTATCGATAATGCCGTCTTTGTCGATATCCAGCTCGGGCTTCTTCGGCTCGGGCGGCAATGGCTCGTATCCGATACTGCCAACGGCAAAAAACGAAGGCGTGCCCCAGCCATTCGTCAAACCAGGCCCCGCACCAAGACCAGCGACCAAAAATGGTAATGGACGAACCTTGGCGCCAATCAACAATTCCGCCGAAACGGGAGAGGCAACCGAAATGCGCGCAACGTCGTTATCGACGAGGATGTCTCTAGAAAATGGCGCGGCAAGCGATAACTCAGGGCCCAATTGAATGAGCCCGTCTTTCAATACGATCGCGGCTCCAGCACGCAAATCGAACGAACTCGGACGTTGCGACGCGCGCAGCATGGTCCCCAGTGACACGCTGTAGAAAAACTGTTTTACACGGCCACCCATCACAATCTGCGGCTCGCCACGCACCGCGCCATCAGCGGCATACGATCCATCTGGCCCCGTGGGCACATATAAATAACCGCCAGCCGCAACCTGAAATTGATTCGAGTCTTCGCCAAAGAGCCGAACGCGCGCACCAAGACGCAAATCACCAACCTCCGCGCCGCTCGGAGAGGGAAACGTCACGCCAGCGACCGTGGGGCTGTCACCCGATTGCGCCAGCGCAAACGGCATGTCGAACGAGGCAATCACGCGATCGAAGAGCGAGAACGACGCAGCGAGATGCAAAAACGTTTGTTGTGAAACGATCGACGTGCGAGTCGAACCTTCCTGAATCGACAAAGGATTCAGACCGAAATCCAAAACCACTTTGCCGCGTGCAATGAGATGCCCGCCCGCGGACGGTGCAGGCACGCCGAAAAACGCATCGCCTGCAGGGGTAGGCGCAAATCTCGCCAAAGCTCCCGTCGCCGTCGGCTCTTGTGCCGCAGACGAACGCGACGCCAAAAGTGCCGCCATCGCGACCAGCAATGACCCAAGCCTCGGGCGACCGACTCGCATGCGCTGAGGAGAACGCGTCCGTGCTGTCGTTGTCAAGTCGCCCTGCGCCTAGGACGGCAGGATCGGCGACAACGGTTGCCGCGCAGAGTAAAACGATCGCCATGGGTCGTGCCTCCACCGCTCGAAAACCGTCGTTTCGCCTGGTCGCGGGCTCAGTTTTGTTGTCACTGATCATGACGATGGGTTGCGACAAACCATCGGAGCTGGCCCTGGAACACCTGCACCGCGGTGACCTCGCGCTGGCTGAAGAACGCCACGCGCAAGCGCTCTCCGCATACGGTCACGCGCATGAGCTGGCACCGCACGATGCACGCGTGCAGAAGGCTCAGATGCGCGCACGTGTGCACTTGATGGCGTCGAGCCCCGCACGCGTCGCGCCAGAATCGCTCGAAGACATCGCCTACGAAGCCGCCCTGCTTTTCGACATGGAGCCGAACCAAAAAGCCGTCTGGCTCGCGGCACAAGGCAACGTGCTCGCTCGTCGAGGCGACACGGAAGGCGCGCGAGCAAAGCTCAACGAAGCAGTCGCAGTCGACGCGAAGTCGCACGTCGCGCACACGGCGCTCGGGATGTTGTTTCTGAAAGAACGAGACAAACTCGCGACGGCAAAAACCGAGTTCGAGCTGGCGTTGCAACACAAGCCGGATGCAGCCGGAGCACTGTTCGGGTTAGGTCAGGTAAAACTCGCCGAAGGAGACCTCGCCGGCGCCGTCGACAAGCTCGAAGCAGCAGCGCGACGAAACGACGATGCACCGACGCGTTTGTCACTTGGAACTGCACGTCTTCGTCAAGGCAAGCATGCGGAAGCCGCGACGGAACTGCAGCGAGCACTCGCATTCGAACCGAACAACGTCGATGCTCTCAGCGCGCTGGGTCAAGCGCTCTTGGGTTTGGGACAGCTCGAACAAGCCGAAGCGACGCTGCGTTCGGCGATGCAACTGCGACAAGATCAAGCGACCGCGATCGCGCTCGGCTTCACGCTCACTCGACGTGGGAAGTCGGAACAAGCAGTGAGCGTGTTCAGTCAAGTGCTCGCGACGGATGGCAACGTGCCACCTGCTTTGTACGGTGCAGGCTTGGCGAACGAAGCGCTGGGACGAACGGCCGAAGCGCTTGGGTTCTACCAGCGTGTGCTCGCGCTTCGTGCAGAAGGACCTCAAAAAGATGTGGTTCTCGATCTGCAAAAAGATGCGCAAACTCGTGCTGCAGCGCTGAAACCCAAACCCGCGAGCTCAGCGGATGCAGGCACGGCACCTTCCTCGGCAGCAGTCAAAGGCCCTCTCGACGCACGTTAACTAGGAGCTCAAACGATCATGGCCGGCTCGATGGAGGCTCTCGCGAAACTAGCTACGCCGCACAGGCGATGGCTCTTCGTGATCATGCTCGTCGGAGCTGTGCTGCGCGTGATCGTCAACGACGTGGCTGCGTATTCGCCGCCGGACGAAGCGCACTACGTAGACATCACGCGATGGCTCACTCGGGATGGTTTGTCGGCGTATCCCGAGCTCGTCTCGACGTACCTCGATCGCCACGCGATGTGGCTGTCTCCGACGCCGCTGCGCTGGGGCTACTTCACGCTCACGACGCTCGGATGCTCGGTGTCCTCGACGTGTGATGGTCGGACGATCGCATGGCTTTCGACGCTCGCGGGCATCGTGTCGATGCTGCTCACGTATTTGTTGGGCAAGCGTTTGGTGGGTGCAGCAGCCGCGTTGATCGCGACGGCGTTCACGATCTGTTCACCGTTGCAACTCGGTTTGGGACGGCGAGCCCTTCAGGACGAAGTGTACACGGCGGCGTTTCTGGCAGCGTTTCTTGCGCTCGTTCGACTGCTCGACAGCGATCCGCACGAGCCACGCGCAGTGACGTACCAACGTTGGGCAGGGTTTCTCGCGGCATCGACATTTGCTTTCGCCGTGAAGGAAGCGTTTGTCTTTCCGTACGCGGCCTTCGCGGCCATCTTCGCGATCGTGTCGCGTGGCGTGCGCTGGCGTGACTTGGCGCTGTTCACCGCACCGCCAGTGCTGTTTTGCACGGGCTTCGTGGCGCTCGGAAGAAACCCGGGGGCATTGTTTGAACTCATACGACTGAACGAAGCGTCGTTCTCGAGCGACTACAGCATTCAGTATCAGTCGGGCCCGGCGCATCGTCCGCTCTTCGATCTGTTTTTGCTGGCCCCGATCGTCTGTGTTTTGGCCACGGCGGCCCTTGCGAAGATGACCGAACGTTTGCGTGAAGCAGGCCGTGAACGATGGCTCGCAGGCTTTCTGATCATGACGCTCGGTTCGTTCATGAGTTTGCCCAAGAACCTACGTTTCGTGGTGATTCTCGATCCGGTTCTGCGCCTTTTGGCCGCGTGGCTCGTGTGCAATCACGCGTGGGTGGCCCGAGCGTCGCGTTTGGCACAATCGGCGCTCGTCGCATCGATCGTGGTGATCAACGCAGCGGTTGAGTTTTCGTTGTTCGAGACGATCTTTCGACGACGAAACATTTATGATCCAACAACGTACGACATTCTCCTAGCGCTGGGAGCGATCCCTCGATCGCTGGCCGGTGCCGAGACAAACCGCTTTCCGGTGGCATTTTTCCTGGGGCTCGGAGGCGTCGTGGCCATCGTGCTCGGCGTGCGGAGATCAGCGATGACAGAGATGAAAGAAGGAACCGAAGGCTCGACTCCGTCGCGTTTGGGAACGCCGGTGATCGTGGGTATTGGCGTGGTGAGTCTGGTGGCGGCGTTTTTCGCAGGAAGGATGTCGTCGCGAGACGCTGCGCTGGGAAGTGCACCGGACAAACCCGCGATGACGAACGTGTCGGGGCAGAACGTTGCGCCGCCACGTGATGCGATGGCTGAAGGTCTGCATGCGCTTTACACGCAGAAGGATGCAGCGAAGGCCGTGGCGCGTTTTCGCGAAGTGTTGACGGCGCAGCCGAGTCACTACGGCGCTACGTATCAGCTCGCGACGGCGCTTGAACAAGCTGGCGATGCGACGGCAGCTCGCGCGACATGGGGGACGATGCAAGCGATGGCTGAAGCGGGTCAGGATGAAGCAACAGCCGCACATGCTCGCGCGCGGTTGGCGGCATTGAATCCGCCGCCAGCTCCTGTGGCGCAGCCGGATGACGGCACGGCCGAGCCGATGCGTTTGGGGCTCGCGGCGCTGTACGAAAAGAATGACGCGGCGACGGCGGCGAAACACTTCCGCGAGGTGCTCGCGAAAAATCCACAGCATTACGGGGCAACGTTTCAACTCGCCACGGCGCTCGACAAAGCTGGAAAGCGCGACGAAGCGAAGCCGATATGGAGCAAAGTGGCTGAAATGGCGGACGCGAACGGGGACAAAGAATCGGCGAATGCTGCACGAAAGCGTCTCGGCAACGAAAAGGTATTCGGCGGGTTTAATTGAATCGGTCAGGTCTCCAGTTCTTGCAGCACGGGTAGGGTGCGCTCGAGTTCACCCTCATCTTGCCACGTCGTACTGCTCATCGTCTTTTATCGTCCTGTTGACATCCTATTTCTTCATGTTACCGTACAGGGGTTTGTACGAGGAGGAACGTGCGATGGATGCGAGGCTCGTGGAAGACTTGAACGACGTGCGCGAGAGCATTCGACGATTCAATGTGGATTTAGAGCATAGCGAGGAACTAGCTAGACGACTCAAGATGAATCGGGCTTGGTATTATGATCCTGAGCTGGACATGGTTGGACCCAGCAAGTTCGTTGGCTATGCAGGAATGACTGCTGGGCGATACATTGAAGGCATTGAAAATGGAACCCTTGACGGGAAGCATACCGAGCCAACCCTTCAGAAATGGTTCCAGGCGCTCGATAGTGAAAGCCCCGAGGCTGCACTCGTACGCTCGCGCGCTGAAGCCCTTGCGGCAAAACATGGCAAGTCATTGAGCCGTGTTGCTCGATTTTGTGCACCCGCCGGCTGGAAAGTAGCCGGAAAAGAGCCAGTCGCCCGGCCTGGTATTCATGCAACGCGAGGTCGCCGAACGATTCATGCCACGATCACTCGTGGAGAAACCCATTACGTTGCAGAATGCGAGCAGCTTGCGGTTGTCACTCAAGGCATCACGATCGACGAAACCATTAAAAACCTTCAAGAAGCCGTCGAACTTCATTTGGAAGGTGAAGATCTGGCTGCGCTCGGTTTGGCCGCCGATCCGGTCATTATGGTGAGCATGGAGCTTCAGCCGTGGGCGGCCTGAAGAGACTTTCGGGAGACGAGGTCATCCGGATTCTTCTGATTGCGGGATTCGTAATCCACAGCCAGAAAGGGAGCCACGTCAAGCTTCGACGCATTGCGGGTGATGAATCGCAAACGCTTACGATACCGCGTCACCGAGAACTCGATACGGGTACCCTACGAGCGATCGTTAAACAGGCAGGACGATTTTTACCGGATGCTTGGCTGAAGGAACATTTCTTCAACCCGTAGACCGCTCGAACTACAATTCCTTCGCTACCCGCTCACGCACCCACGCGCTCGCTGCACGCGTGCCGAGCTTGCCGCCCACGTCCACCGTGCAAGCCTCTTCGTCAATGGCTAACGCCACGACGCGCTCGATACGCTTCTCCTCGTCCGGCCAGCCAAGAAACGCGAGCATCATACCCACCGTGAGCAGCGCCGCGAATGGGTTGGCAATGTCCTTGCCCGCCAAAGGCGGCGCCGATCCGTGCACCGGCTCGAACAAGGCCACACGCGACGGATCCGACGCGTGCACGTTGGCACTCGCCGCCATTCCCAATCCACCTTGAAGCGCCGCACCAAGGTCCGTCACGATATCCCCAAAAAGGTTATTCATGACCATGACCTGGAATTGCGAAGGATCCTGGATGAGCAGCAAACAGAGCGCATCCACATAAAGATGCCGCCCTTCAATGCCCACATACTCGCGTTTTACCTCGTCGAAGACTCGCAACCAAAGCTCGTGCGCATGGCGCATCGCATTCGATTTATCCGCCATGCACACTTTGGTGTGACCATGAGCCTTGGCATATTTGAATGCCGCGCGAATGATTCGCTCGACACCCTTGCGCGTATTGAGGTCCTCGTTAATGGCCACTTCGTCCGGCGTGCCGCGCTTGAATTGGCCGCCCATACCAACATAAATGCCCTCGGTGTTTTCCCGAAAGACAACCATGTCGACTTGTTTGGCCGTGCGATTCTTGAGCGGCACGAGCCGATCGGAAAGGGCTTTGACCGGACGAACGTTGGCATAAAGATCGAACCCGAACCTCATGCCAAAAAGAATGTCCCGCGCATGCTCCATGCCAGGCACGCGCGGATCACCCAATGCCCCAAGCAATACCGCAGAGCATTCGTTTCGAATGACACTTTGGATTTCCTGAGGAAATGTCGTCCCGTCACGAAGATATCGATCAGCACCGAGATCGAGCTGCCAAAGATCGAGCGGCAAGCCGGCCTTGTCCCGATACACTTCGAGAAGATGGGTGGCCTCCTGCGTAACGCTCGGGCCAATTCCGTCACCGCCAATAATGGCGATCTTTTTGCGCGTCGATCCCACGATTCTCCTCAGCCGAGCGCGCGCTCGATCGGCACGTATTCGAGGTTATGCGCTTGAGCAACCGGACCGTACGTGACGCCACCACCAAAGGTATTGACGCCCAATAGAACCGCCCGATCCGCCTTCGCCGCCGCAATGACACCCTTGTCCGCAAGGGCCAAACCATACTTGAGCGTCGTGTTCGTGAGCGCCCACGTGCTGGTGTGACTGACCGCTCCCGGCATGTTCGCCACGCAATAATGCACAACGCCATGCACTTCGTACGTCGGGTTGTCGTGCGTCGTCGGACGACACGTCTCGATGCATCCACCCTGATCAACCGCGACGTCAACCACGACGCTGCCCTTTTCCATCGTGGAAAGGAGCTTCTCCGTCACGAGCTTCGGAGCCTTGGCTCCCGTCACGAGCACCGCGCCAATGACCAAATCCGCTCGCTGCACGCACGCTTCGATGTTGTCCGCATTCGAATACAACGTTTCGATCGCGCCACCAAAGACGTCCTCGAGATAATCCATCGTGTCACCACGGACGTCGAGCACCGTGACCTGCGCACCCATTCCAACAGCAATCGTTGCCGCGTTTTTCCCGACAACACCGCCGCCGAGAATCACCACGCGACCACGACGCGTTCCAGGTACGCCACCGAGCAAAATGCCCTTGCCGCCGTGCTCCTTCTGCAAACACGACGCGCCAACCTGAACAGACATGCGACCCGCCACTTCGCTCATCGGACGAAGCAATGGAAGCGATCCATCCGCAAGCTCAATGGTCTCGTACGCAATGCCAGCTACGCCCGTCTCCGCTAGCTTTTGCGTAAGCTCAGGCTCGGCCGCCAAATGCAGATAGGTGTAAACAATCAGGTCTTTTCGGAAAAACCCAAACTCGGCCGGCAAAGGCTCCTTGACCTTGACCACCATTTCAGCGCCCCACGCGTCTGCCGCCGTGGGAACCATCGTCGCACCAGCTCGGACATACGCCTCGTCCGCAATGCCGCTGCCCTCACCAGCAGAAGCCTGGACAAGCACGCGATGACCTCGAGCCACAAAGGCTCGAACCCCCGCAGGCGTCATCCCGACGCGATATTCCCTAGTCTTGATTTCTTTCGGAACTCCAATGAGCACGGTTTTCCTCCTACACTGGCCAGCGGGGCTTCTGCGAACGCAGGCGACCATAGCAGAAGGCACGAATTCGGAAAGTATTTAATCAACGACGCGTTGCGACGTAATTCTGGGAATTTACGCAATGCGTTCCGAAGCCAGGTCAGCGCTTGCAAGCTCGCTTCGCGCGCGTGCCTCACCCCCCCCAGCCC
>CAZETM010000269.1:0-11129 GCA_964514885.1 uncultured Polyangium sp.
CGCGCGAAGCCGAACGTGCGCGCCTCGGTCTTTTGGGACGAATTGCGTCCGTCCTCTGCCTCATCGAAATGCACATGAGCGTTCCGTGGCGGCGCAGATTCTGCTACACCTCCAACACGTGCTTGGGAAGAAGCCGAGCCGGACACCCGAAGAGCAGGAGTTTGTCGTGACCATGCTAGACACCTGGGAGAAAGCGCGCGACGAGGGACGCACCGAGGGACGCACCGAAGAGGCGGCGCAAGCTGTGTTGACCGCACTGCGAGTTCGGGGCATCGCTGTGCCAAACGCAGCACGCAAGCGCATCCTGGCTCAGAAGGATCCAGAGCGACTGAGGCGCTGGCACGAGAAAGCCGTCGTGGTCACGTCGATCGCTGAAGTGTTCGACACTGCGAGTTGAGGAGCGTTCGGGTGGCTCTCCCAAGCGGTCATCGAGCGGTCCGGATAGGTCAAGTGACCTCTCCCAAGCGGTCATCGAGCGGTCCGGATAGGTCAATGACCTCTAGCCACCTGCGCCGCCTTCATCTTTGCATTCGCCTTCGGTGCACGTGCCGCCGGCACAGAAGGTGCCGTCGGGCGCGGTCAGGTCGGGGGCGCATTCGTCAGCCTTGCCGTCGCAAGTTTCCGGGGCGTCGCAAGCTCCGACCGAGGAACGGCACAAGGTACCTGCGCCGGATTTCGCATCGTTGGGGCATTCATTCGCGATGCCATCGCAGGTTTCCGATGTATCGTACACACCGTTCGAAGCACGGCATTCGGTACCAGCCGCGGCTTTCATATCGTCGGGGCACGCATCGGCCGAGCCGTCGCACATTTCAGCGACGTCGCAACCGCCAGGAGCCGCAGCTCGGCATTGTGTGGTCGCTGGCGACTTCGCATCGGCTGGGCAAGTCGCATTGGCACCCGAACACATTTCAGCGACGTCGCAACCGTCAGGAGCCGCAGCTCGGCATTGTGTGGTCGCTGGCGACTTCGCATCGGCTGGGCAAGTCGCATTGGCACCCGAACACATTTCAGCGACGTCGCAACCGCCAGGAGCCGCAGCTCGGCATTCCGTGGTTGCGGGGGCAAACGCATCGGCCGGACATGCAGCGGATTTGGCGTCGCGCGGCATGAAAAGTGGTATATGCAAATACGTGCACAAGGAAGGTCGAAGATGTGGCGAATACAATGGATGAACCGGGAATGCATGTCGCTGTGGCTATGGGTCGCGCTGGCCGTGATGCTGACGGGTTGCGTCCCCGAGGTAACCAATTTGAATACGGGAAGCGGAGGGTCGGGAGGATCGAGCAGCTCGAATTCGTCCGGCGGATCTAATACCTGCATCTTGGGGCAAAGCACGGTCGGCAACTGCGTCATTGGACTGCAATGACCAAGAGAGGAGAATCGAAATGAAGATCAAGGTGCTGGTCATTGATTTGGAAATGTCGAGTCGAGCGAAACGCGTGGCGATCCAATTCGGCCTGCCTGTAGGCATTCTCGTTGGCGCTGCAGCGGTCGCATACGCAAACGTGCCGCACTCATTCAATGATGGCGATATTCTGACATCGGCAGACTTGAATGGGAATTTCGACGCGCTGGACAAACGTATCACGGCGCTCGAGAAGGGCTCGGGTCCGGTGGGTACGGATCCACCATGTCCGGCGGGATATTTGCAAGACCCGAATGCTGGAGGTTCGGCCATCGTCTGCGCCAAAGGCGTGGACGAAGTCGTCAAGGTGGGCAATGGCGGTGCGGCTTTCTGGATCGATAGGTACGAAGCGAGCGTTTGGTCGGATGCTGCCGGCACGGCCGCGCAATATGGCACCAATTCGGATGATTATCCGGGCACGTTCCCGGGCAATGGCCAAGTCACCTCCGTAGCGGATCTCCTCTTTGCATTGAGCAAGAAGGACGTTTTACCGAGTGTGTCGATGACGTGGTTCGAGGCAAACGTGGCGTGTATCGCGAGCGGAAAACGGCTGCCAACCGGCCCCGAATGGATTCTCGCGGCAACAGGTACGAACGACCCCGGTGCAAACGATGGGGCTCCGGGCGCGTGTCGCACGTCGCCGGGAAGCCGACGAACGACGGGAGCGGCCAATGTCGATATTGGCTGCGCCAGCATTTGGGGAGCACAAGACATGATCGGCAACGTCTGGGAATTTACAGGCGAATGGTTTGCCGCACCGACATCCGTCTCGAATTGGGTACAACTTCCGTGGCCAACGGCAGAATTGCATGGCGATGGCGTGTGGAACGTGGCATCGAAGTCACTCGTCAGCGGTGCTGGGTGGGCGTCGGGAATGCCTTCGGTAGCCGCACGTGGCGGCAGCCTGGGTAATCTTACGCTGGCAGGGGTTTTCACGTTTTCCGTGACCCAATCGCCCCTCGCGATTGACGCGACCGTTGGTTTCCGGTGCGTGATTCCGCGTTGATCAACAATGTCGAGCATGCGGCGTAAGAATGCCACGTGTTGGTTCGCTCTTCATGAGCGACGCACCATGTTACCGCTCAATCTCGCTGATGGCATTCCGCTCGAGCTGCTCGATGGCCATCACACCCGCATCCTCGCATGACTTGTGCGCCGACGGCAAGATCGACGCGTACTTCGTCTACGCAGTCGAAGCTCAGGCGCGCTTGAACAGGTCCTTGGTCGGTTGCAAGCGCACGGCGAGCGGCCCTTACGCTTCGGTATCGAACTCCACGACCCCATCCGCTGCGATGGGCGCCGACGCGATCACTTCACGCTCACGCAACAGCTCGACCACGAGCCCACTCGGAAACGGCTTCCCAGAGTCATCGAACATTTGCATGCGTATCGACAGGGTCACATCACCTGCTTGATCGTGTTCCAGACCAGACTGCTCATCCCCGACAGGTCGGCGGTCCATTTGTAACAATCTGGATCCAGATGGCGTTTGCGGACATGAAGCACTTTGTCCGGCGGGTCAACTCGTTGGTGCTTAGTACAGCAGTTCAGAAGTTCGTAGTAGTTCGGATCTCCTGGGGCGCCGGCTGATTTTCGCCTGCGCGTTGAAGGATCGGGGTCCTCAACACATCAACCCTTACGTCATCAATGGTTGACGGTTCACCCGTCATGACCGTTCGCCTCTGTCGAAACGGCCAAACCATGAACGCTCAGCGGGTTGTTCGGCGTTCTTGTGAAAAAAACCGAATCGCCCGGGTGTTACAGGACAAACGCTGCGGGTTTCCGGGTATGTGTGGTGGTGCTGCGTGAATTGCCGAGGGCGCGCGACCGAAGGAGCACGCGGCGGGATTTTGAACGCGGCGAAGGGTGATCATGGTCGGAATTGATCCGCAGGATTCGCCGGCTTGGGCTTCACTTTCGGACCAGGCGGTGGTGGAGGTCGAGGCAAAACCGAAGCGGACGCCGAGGCCGAAACCGTGGGCTCTGGAGTCGACACGCTCGGCGTCGACGACGGTATGGGTTTCGGTGATGAATGGGTGGGCAATGGCGTGGGCTCCGCTTCCGTTCCACCTCGGAATGCCACGACAAACGTTAGCATCATGAGCAGCGCTGCTGCGACGGACACCGCCACGACGGTTCGTCGTTGGATTTCCTTGCGCGCAATCGGCGAGGGTGGTGCAAGCCTACGGCCCTGGGGAACTGTGAGATCCGGTTTTCGAACAACCGGAATCGTCGTCGGATCGTCGGGAAGAGGAGGAGCTTTTTCGATTTTGATCGTCAGGCCCTCGTCTTCAAGTGTTTTTGCACCGGCTTCCGCGGCGGCAATCGCCGTTCGTTCCACGATGCCGAACAGGCGTGGCGCATCGGTGGACCCGAACGGCACGAGCGCTCGAGCAAATTCCACAATCGATGACGGTCGATCCTCAGGCTCGGTTCGAAGGGCCCATTCGAGGGCATCGACCAATCCCTGCGGTGCGTCTGGACGAGATGCATGCATCGGTTGGGGCGGACTTCCGAGAATCCGCATCATGACGTCGGGGACTTCGTCGCCAGGGAACGGGCCGAAGGGTGTGTTTTGCGTGAGGAGGAAATACAGACAGACGGCGAGCGAATAAATGTCCGTGCGCGCGCTCGTAAATTTGAGACCTTTGAATTGTTCCTTGGGCATGTACGGGATCGTTCCGGCAATGACACCCGTTTGCGTGGCGGGCGCGCCGTGGACACTTCCGGTTGCGTCTTTTACGAGTCCGAAATCGAGCAATTTGACGATGGGCGAGCCGACCCGATTGGCCAAGAAAAGGTTGCTTGGTTTCAGATCGCGGTGCCAAATTCCTTTGGCGTGTGCCTCGGCAAGTGCAATGCATGCTTGGAGAATGTAATCGACGGCCGTCGGAATCGGCAGAGGTCCTTCTTTCCCGACGATGTCATGCAGATCTTTCCCATCCAAGTACTCCATGACGATGTATTGCAGCGCGTCGTCGTTCGGTCGTTTGACGAATTCGCCGAAATCAGTCACCCGCACGCTATGCTCGCTTTCGAGCTTTCGGCCTGCGCGAGCTTCGCGTTGGAATCGTTCTCGTTCGGCAGGGCCGTTCCAGTTGCTCGTCAATAGAAATTTAATCGCAAGTTTTCCTGGGAGATTACGATGTTTCGCCTCGAAGACAATCCCCATGCCGCCTTTGCCGAGCACGCGCAGGAGCACGTATCTCCCCTCGACGACGTCCCCCGTTTGAGGCGTGTTGGGCGTATCGTTGTCGTTCATGCGTCGCCTCCGGACGTTGTGTTGATGCCGTGCTTTTTGACGAGTCGCTGAAGTGTACGTCTCGAAATCCCGAGCAGTTTGGCGGCTTCTTCCGTGTCGCCCTTTGCTTGCCGGAGCGCTTCCACGAGGGCCGCCTTTACGACGGCGCCTTTGTCCGCATTGAGGCTCCCTTGGCCGAGATTCGTCGGTAGCAGTTTGGCCTCGATGTGCGCGGGGAGATCTTCCAAACGAATTTTTTCGCCCGACGTCACGACCACCGCTCGTTCGATCGAATTGCGCAATTCTCGAATATTTCCCGGCCAATCGTACGCGATGAGGGTTCGAAGGGCATCGTCGTCGATGCTTTGCACGTGCCTGGCATTGGTTTTGTTCGCGCGTTGCAAAAACCTTCCTACGAGGGCCGGAATGTCTTCTCGACGGTCGCGAAGCGGAGGGACGTCGAGCGTGAGCACGCTGAGGCGATGAAACAAATCCTCTCGGAACGCGCCGTGTTTGCACATGGTTTTCAAGTCGCGCCACGTTGCTGCGATCAATCGCAGATCGAGCGGAATTTCACGCACGGACCCGACGCGAACGATCCGCCCCGTTTCGAGCACTCGCAAAAGGGCGGCTTGCGCGGCGAGCGATAATTCGCCGATTTCGTCGAGCAAAAGCGTGCCCCCGTGCGCCTCCTCGAAATAGCCTTTCGTTTGTGAGGACGCACCGGTGAAGGCTCCCCTTTCGTGCCCGAAAAGTAAACTTTCAACCAACTGCGGCGGGATCGACGCGCAGTTGAGCACGACAAACGGTTTGTCTTTCCGTGGACTGCGGCGATGAATCAGTTTCGCGATTTCTTCTTTCCCGGTGCCTGTTTCCCCGCCGATCAACACAGGCGCAGCCGCATTCGCATATTTTTCGACGAGACCGAGCACTCGTTTCATGGTCTCCGCGTCTTTAACGATGTCTCCGTCGTCCGTGACGATCGGTATAGCTTGTGCCAGAGGAATGTGAACGATGCCCAATACGGCACCAAAGTAAATCTCGGCACCGTGAGACACCGGCGTGGGTTTGTCAAGGCTATGACCCTTCAGGATCGTACCATTCGTCGAACCCAAGTCTTGGATGACGACGTGGTGTTTGCCGTCGAAGGTCAAGCGTGCATGTGTACGCGACAGGGATGCGTCCAGCAAAACGACGTTCGCAGTTGGATCGCGTCCAAGGACGACCGGAACTCCACCGCGAAGCGGCACAGGGGTCACCGTGGCGTCGTGATAGAGCAGCAAGTGCGCATGCGACATCAAGGGCGGCGTCAGACCGCCATGAAGCCGGGTTGTCGATTGATAGGGATCCATCGGGCGTGGTGTAAAGACGGACGTTGGACGTCCAACGAAGAGAATAAATCAAACGCGGTGGTTTGCCAAGTTCGAAGTGGCGACAAGTTTGTCGCCGATGTCGCGACACCTTTGTCGCCAAACCGGTGCGAATGGGGCGACGCAGCGGATTGTCAGTGGAGTCTTCCACGGAACCTCAGACAATTGTTTGGCATGGACGTTGCTGATTCGTCCAAGAGAACGTTTGGCAGGACGTTTTCATTTCGTTTGTCCAAACGGACAGGTAGGTTTGTCGGGAGGTGCTTTGTGTGCATAGAAAAAACAGCGGCAAGCAAGCCAAAGTGGTCGTGGTTTGTCGTTGCGGCGGTGATGTGTGGGCAAACCGGTTGTTATCAACTCGTGGGGTGGGACGAGTCGGCGGACGGCCCTGCGCGGAGTTGTGAAACAGTCACCCTCGAATGCTTGAATCACGAGTGCGATTGTTGCGATAGTGAAATCGTGCCGGTCCGTACCTCCGGAGATGGAGATAAGGGTGTGCGGCTCGACGTGTACGAGGTCACGGTAGGCCGTTTCAAAGCGTTCCTGGATGCGCCCGACGGATTCGGTCAGGGGGCGGAATCCGTCCGATCGGCATTGCGAGCCTGTGATGGAAGCACGTTCGATCGCGGCGACGGCTTTCCCATCAATTGTGTGACGTTCTCCGATGCCGACGCGTTCTGCAAATGGGACGGATGGGGTAAGGGGCGACTGCCGACGATTGGCGAATTCAAACGTGCGGCGGGCGAAAACGATCGGGAGTTTCCGTGGGGCGCTGATCTCGATTCACGTCGCGCGACGTTCAAAGTATTGAATGCACTTCCCGTAGGATCCAAGCCCGATGGGCAAGGTGAATTTGCCCACCTCGACCTGGTGGGCAACGTAAAGGAGTGGACCGCGACATCTGTGTCCGGGTTAATTCAAGTGTACGGCGGCTCGTTCAGGGGCACCGAGTCGGAATTGGCCAAGGATTTTCGAAAGCCCACGCTCTCTGAGACGGACCGTAATGACGAAACGGGCTTTCGCTGTGCGAGGAATCCATGAGGCTCCGCAAGCATTTCATTCCGGTGTTCTCGGCAGCGGTCGTCATGACAACTGCAAAGTGGCCTCGTGCCGCGGAAACCGACTGTCCATCCAGTGACGACGTGCGTTACCAGACTCAAGTCGGCGAGACATGGGTATCTCTGGCCGGCCGATCGTATTGTCGCAATGGGGCGCATGATCGAACGCAGGCAGCTTTGGCGCTTCATGAATACAACCGCGGTCGCGTAGGTTCCGACATCGGTTTTTTGCCGGAGGGCGTGAAGGTTTGTCTACCAAAACACTTGCACCGTTCGTTTTTCGACGCGGAAATCTGCGAGGCTGCGGCCAAACCACCCGATGGGCGCGTCGCGTCTGTGTGTGGAAATGGTGTTCGTGAGGAAAATGAACTGTGTGACGGAACGGATCTTGGCGGCGTGAATTGTGCAACCCTCGGATTGCCCGCGGGTGTGCTTGCTTGTCGGTCCGATTGTCATCGCTTGGATGCGAGCGCATGTGTTTCTCCACAATCAGCGCCGGAAATCCCACCCGCGCCTGCACCGGCGCCTGCACCTGCACCCGTGCCCTCTGGAGGGGGAAACGATGTTCGAGACAATCCCATGCGCTTGGCGCTTGGCGTGGACGGCGCCGCAGGCGTGATGTTTTCCATGGCCACACCGGGGACCGCGACGATCTACGGAACAATCGGTTTGGCGCGGCTCGGTGCACGTCTGGACGTCGGAAATGTCCAAGTGCTTCCGCATGCCATCGTGGGCGCCGGGGGAGGTACGACATTGCTGTACGGCCACGACGCGGATCTTACGGTGGCCATTGCTGGAGGCGGTCTACAAGTCGGATATCCCATTGCGGTCCGTTTCGGTCGTGTGACGCCCGGCGTCGAGTTGCAGCGAATGTGGATGCTGCACACCACCGATGCTCGCGCACCTTACGGGCCGGTGCACTTCGAGCGTTCAGGCGGAGGAGCTACGCTCGTTGGCGCATTCTTACGATCCGACTTTCGGTTTCAGCGCTTTCCTCGCCTGGAGGCATTCGTCGAATTCGCGTTCGGCTACATTCCCGGCCATGTCGACGGTTTCGACAGTTCAAAGCAAATTCAATTGAAAACCCTAAGCGGAGTCTCCTACCATGCGTTCTAAGCGTCCTTGGTCATTTCCTCGCGTGCTCTCTTCGGTCGTCTTAACGAGCGCGGCATTTGCGTTTGCCGGTTGCGAGCCCATCGACATGTCCGCACGGCCGGACGGGCAAGCGCCTGTCTATGGTTTGCCCGAGGAAGGCCTGGTCGATCGAAACGTCATCGTCGATCATTACATCGTCGTGTTGCGGCCGGACACGCCGCCAGGGGTTCGTGAGCGTCTCGAGAGCGATGTGAACGATATGGGCGCGAAGGTTCTGCGGAGCTACGATTCGGAAGCCCTTCAAGGATTTTGGGCGCACATTCCGCCTGCGTTGCTCAGCGACGTGCGCCGCAAGGATGGCATTGCGTGGATCGAAGCGGACCGGTACGGGCAACGAACCGGTGTGCAAACGTGCGTTCCGTGGAATCTCGACATCGTCGACCACCAATCTTCTGCGCAAGCCGTCGTTTCTGCAAATGAATTGCGCGATCATGTCTATTCCTATGCATCGACGGGTGGCGCTGCCCACGTGCTTGTCGTCGACACGGGCATTCGAAGCGATCCTCGAATCAACGTGGTCGATCGTGATGCCGCGGGCACGCCGTTCTTCGCGGATCGGTGCAACGATGACCGCGATGGTCATGGCACGATGGTGGCCACTGTCATTGGTGACGAAACCTTGGGTGTCGCCAAGGACGTCCGACTAATTCCTTTCAATGCGGACCCCGGGACGTGTTTTGATGCCATGACAGCCGACAAATGCAAGGACGGCTGTGTGGCTCTGTGTCCGGCGGGACTTCCGGCGACGCACGACTTCATTCCGGCAACGCTATCGATTCTTGCGGCGATGGACAAGCTTCCGAAACCTTTGATCATCGTGTTGCCGTACGCATTTCACACGAAAAACGACCCGAGCGCGCTCGAAAGCAACATCGTGCAGATCCTCAAGAAGGGGGCCGTGTTGGTCACGGGCTCAGGGAACGGCGAATTCGATGCCAATGGCACTTGGGTGACAGATGCGTGTCAATTCACGCCAGCGAGAATGTCGGACAGCATGGACACCGAAATCGCCTCCCGTGTCATCACTGTCGGCGCATTGTCGATGGTCGACGAAACATCGACGGTGGGGTTGGTGGGCACGGGCAATTCGGGCTCGTGCGTCGATCTCTTTGCTCCTGGCGTCGATGTGCAAACGCGAAATCCCGCTAACGCTTGCGGAATGGAAGGAGAAAGAACTATGGATGGGACTTCCTTCGCAGCCGCACACGCTGCGGGCGTGGCCGCATTGTTCGTCGGCCTGGGGTACGATGTCTCCGGAGTCAAATCGGCCGTGATGCAATCCGCGCGGGAGATGGCGTTGGAAGGTGGTTTGTCGGGGTCACCGAACAAAGTGCTGCATGGCCCGACGGTTGGTGGTGTCCTCGAGAGTGGTTCGATGGACGCCGACGACGAAAAGGACATGGTCCGTGTTTGTCCCGGGAATGCTTGTGCCATGTGCACACCACCGGATGGTTTGACAAACCCCTGCAATGAGAATGAAGGGTCTACGTGCGTTGGCCGGATGCAATGCACGGGACTCGAGTGTCGACGGTGTGGTGGGCAAAGTGATCCTTGTTGTGCGACTGAGCCGCCTTGCGCTGCCGACTTGGCATGCAACAACATCGGCTTTTGCGCGTGCGGCGACGAGGGTCAACCGTGTTGCAATGGTCCGGGCGGACAAACGTGTGGGACGGGGCTCGTATGCAACGGCAATACATGCAGCAAATGCGGCATCGAAGGAAAACCATGTTGCAGCGGATCGCCGTCCGAGCAATGCGGCCAAGACCTCGTGTGCGGCAGCGACAACAAATGCACCGATTGCGGTGACAAAGATCAAGCCTGCTGCCCGAATGGAGCCAATGGTCCGTGTGACAAGCCCGAGTTGTTTTGCAACAACGACAAATGCGTCGAACGTTGCGTTGCAATGTGTTGTGACGGCGAGCAGATCTTTCTCGGCGATCTCGACGCAAACCAATGCATTCGGGAGGGCGGAGATGCATGCTGGAACCATCAGGGTCCGAAGGAGATTTCCAACGAGGGTGCCGGCGTCTGGGGACCGAAGCAATGCCCGAGCCTTCATCCTACCTATGCGGTTTGTTGTGACGGCACGCAGATGCCGCTGAATCCGCAATACGATGTCGATGTGGCCAAACAAATCGCGATCGAGGAATGCAACAAGGGCATTCATGGCAACATGCGAGAAACGTACATGGACGGGCAGCTCGTTGCAAGCGTTTTTCCCGGCGAGTGCGGCAAATGCGAAGTCACCTGTTGTGACGGCACGCACGTGGGAGGCGAATTCTCGTGGCCCAACGTTCCCCCTGCGCTTTCTTGCCTGCAATTCGGTGGCGAATTATGTCGCGAACACGGCAATGGTCCGCAATCGATTTGGTACGACGATCACTATGTCTGGACCAAGCAATACGACGCGTGTCCCACGATGCATCCATGCGTGGCAACCTGCAACGATGGCACCACGGTGTATGTCGGTGATTGGTTTGCCGAGGAACAGTGCAATCTCTTCGGTGCGACCGACGGCTGTAGCACCCATGGCGGATTGGACTTTGCGATTTTGCTCGACGGGCCCGTGACGTATGGCGCGCCCAACCAGCCGTGCATCTCCGACGGTTCCTGTTTGGACAACATGCCGTGCGTGAATGGTATCTGCAAAGCGACATGTACGGCGCGCTGTAAGCTTGGGCAGGTGATTAGGACGTCGACCGCGGCGACGACTCCTGTTGGATGCGTCGCTTGGGCAGGTGCGGAATGCCTGGACCGAGGGTTCGAGGAGATCGCTCGGGTCCGGTTCAACAGCAAATACGTATTCAATCTCGATGTACCCAATCCCGGTCCTTGCGGCGCAGACGATCGGTATTGCTGCACTTCGGGTGTCGATTTCAATGGCGACGGGATCGACG
>CAZETM010000270.1:0-3041 GCA_964514885.1 uncultured Polyangium sp.
CGCAGGCGTTGCATCCACGAGCTGCGCGATATAACTGGCCCCGCCGACCTGATTGAGCAGCTCGCGACTACGCAACCATGACGCCACCGTGGTGATGTCAATCGGCGTGCCTTGCGTCGCCAACGTCGTCGCGGCTTCGTAAATGCGCCGGTTCGCGTCGCTGTAGAAGTGCTCGGACTTCAGTATTTCGAGCACGCGATCGAGCGCGTCACGTTCGAGAAGAACAGCGGAAAGCACAGCAGCTTCGGCATCGAGGTCGTGCGGAGGTACGCGGCCCGCAACGGGCATCGGCTCGTTTTGCTGAGACTGCTTGCCTCGGCGTTGAAGGTTTGGCGTGTTCACTTCTTCACCGGATTACCCCAAACAATCCAGAAGTTATCCACAAGGTGGGGCTCCAAATGGGAGACGCCCCGAAGGAGAAGACCCTCGAGGCGCCAGGATTGAGCCGGCAAGATAACAGGCATTTCGACGACGTACCACTGCGTTCGATCGTGCCTCGGGGTAAAACCGGAGGACGAATGAGCGGACGAGACGAACAAACCGAGATCGTGTGCGTGGGCGAAACGCTTTGGGATTTGCACGCGCCCGAAGGAACACCGCTTCACGCGGCAAACCACTTGCGCATCGAGCCTGGAGGGAGCGCTGCAAACGTGGCTCTGCACCTGGTAAAACTCGGTGTGCACGCAGGCGTGATCGGTGTCGTGGGAGATGATCCGATCGGTCGAGCACTCGTGGAACGACTCGGTCGCGACGGGGTCGATGTTCATCTGATGCAGAAGATGTCGGCACGTACAGGGCTGGTGATGCTGCTGAGCTCACCACCAGGAGCGGTTGGATATCGCGCGTCAGAGGAAGAAGGCGAAGCGTTGCGACGTGGGCTTTACGAACTGTTCGATGCACGCATCGTGCACTTGGCGAGCCTGTTGCCGTCGCGCGCGACGTTGCATGCGATGACGCGTGCTGCAAGACGAGCACGGCAAGAAGGCAGCGGGGTGACGGTGGATGCGAATTTGCGTCCGCGTCTGTGGCGCGACGATGCGGTAGCCAAGACAAACCCGTTCGAAGTCTTGAGCGTGGCTGACGTGGTGAAAGTGAGTGTCGATGACTTGCGCTTGTTGGGCTTCGAGGATCCGCTTGCACTACGGAAGAAGCTGCTTGCTGAGGCGATCCTGATCGTGACGAATGGCGGAGAATCGACGCTGGCAATCGGGCCGCTTGGCGAAGTTGAAGTTGGTGTGGACAAACTCGACGTACCGATGACGATCGGTGCGGGAGATGCGTTCATGGCGGGGTGTTTGTCCGAGCTGTTCGGAGTGGATCGATGCTCGTGGTCAAACCCGAAGGTGCTGTCGAAAGTATTGAGGCGCGGAAACGACATCGCGCGATCTGCTCTCGCAAATCGCGCGATGGTTCAGCCTTGAACTGATCGGTAAGGATCAGGCCTTGGCGGCGACTTTGACTTCGACGTGCGCAGTCACGTTCGTCGCGAGACGAACAGCAATTTGGTACGTACCGAGCGCCTTGATCGTTTCGACTTCGATGCGGCGGCGATCAACGGTGAAGCCTTGCGCAGCAAGAGCCTCTTCGATGTCGCGCGACGTTACGGAGCCGTACAATCGATCGCCCTCGCCGACGGGCTTGTGGACGGTGATTTTGACGCCGGCGAGCTTTTGCGAAAGCTCATCGGCCGCCTTCTTGCTCTTGGCAGACTTCTGCTCGGCAACGCGCTTCTCGTGCTCGATGCGCGCAACGTTCTCTTGCGTGGCGCCAACGGCGAGACCACGGGGGATGAGGAAGTTGCGAGCGTAGCCGGGTCGAACGCGAACGAGTTCGCCGATCTTGCCGACGTTGGGAAGTTCCTCGGTGAGGACGACGCGGATGTGAGTAGCCATGACGACGCCCTTTCCTTACGCAGTGACGGTGAACGGCAAGAGCGCGATGTTACGCGCTCGCTTGATGGCGAGCGTGACCTTGCGCTGATGCAAAGCGCAGTTGCCACTGATGCGACGAGGAACAACCTTGCCGCGCTCGGAGATGAAGTACTTGAGGGCTTGCGGATCCTTGTAGTCGATCACGAGCGCCTTATCGGCGCAGTAGCGACAAACCCGCTTGCGACCCGTGCGACGACGACCAGGAGCGTCGGCATTGAGGTCAGGCGTTCGCGCAAAATCGCGATCGTCCATGTCGATGTTGCGACCGCCGCCGCCGGAGTCCATTCCACGAGAATTCATGATCAGGTTCCCTCGTCCTCGTCAGCGCCCATGTCCGCATCCGCATCGAGATCGTCGAGCTCACCCGACTGCGGCGCCTCGGAATTGCGCTCGTGACGACGCTCAGGCTCGATGAGACCAAGTTGACGCTCACGCGACTCGTCACGCTCATCTTCGAGCGGCGTAAGCTCGACACGTTCGAACTTCACGTCCTCATCGGGGATGCTGACCGTGGCAACTTCAACGTCGTTGCGCACGAGAACCGTCTGGTACTTGAGGACGCCATCGAGCAAGCGCAGGTTACGCTCGAGCTCGGAAACGACGCGCCCCGTACCGAGGTACTTGAGGAACACGTACACGCCGCGACGCTGCTTGCGAATGTTGTACGACAAGCGGCGGCGACCCCAGTTCTCCACCTTGGTCAAACGACCGCTCTCGCGAACAATGACCTCGGACAAACGCGACCCGATGCGCTCTGCGCCATCGGCATCGATGTCCGGCTTCATAATGTAAATCGTTTCGTATTCTCTGGCGCGATTCGGCGCCGTGACCAGTCGACTCATGCTGCTCCTCTTGGACAATGGCCCCGAGTGCGTTTGCCTCGGAGCGAGGACGGCGCGACGGGCGGCAGTTCGTAAGAACAAACCGTTTGTCGTGCCGTTGCGAAAGTCACGCGAGCCGGAGAAACCCGTTCAAGATTTCCTCTGCTCGTCCCCCGCCGAGGTTTGTCCCGGCGTGGTAGGCACAGAGGTTTGTCCTCCGTCGCCTCGTTCTTTCGCTTGTTCTTTCTCTTGTGTCTGCGCTTGTGTCTGCGCTTGTGTCTGCGCTTGT
>CAZETM010000270.1:3141-11100 GCA_964514885.1 uncultured Polyangium sp.
CGCTTGTTCTTTCTCTTGTGTCTGCGCTTGTGTCTGCGCTTGTGTCTGCGCTTGTTTTTGCCCGGCTTTTGGCCGGGTATTTCGAGCGTTCATCGCGGCAGCGACGCCGCGAGCCGCGACTTCTAGCACAGTTTCCGTCGCAAGCTTCAAGATCTCGGGCAGACTCGTGCGTTCCATCGAGTCGAACGACGACAAGACATAGTCGGCCACTTCTCCGGCAAAAGCCGCCGGTGGCCTGCCAACACCCACTCGGACCCGGACGAAGTCGCCCGTGCCGAGATGAGTCATGATCGAGCGCAGTCCGTTGTGGCCAGCATGGCCCCCACCAACCTTGAGCCTGACCTGACCAAAAGGCAGATCGAGTTCGTCGTGAATGACGATGAGGTTTGTTAGGGCGATTTTGTGAAACGATAGGGCGGGACCAACACTCGTGCCCGACAGGTTCATGTACGTCTGCGGCTCGAGCAACATGGCCTGTTCGCTCTCGAGCGTTGCGCGAGCGATCAGACCGGAAAACTTCTCGCGAAACACGTCGGCACGAACGCGAGCTGCAAGGTCTTCGACGACCATGAAGCCGACGTTGTGTCTGTGCGACGCGTACGCTTTGCCCGGATTGCCGAGACCGACGACGAGGTACATGTGGAGGGACGCGAGGGGTGAACAGCACGCATCGCGCGCCGTTCACCCGTGCAAGGACTACTTCTTCGCAGCAGGCTTGGCCGCAGGCTTGGCCGCGGGAGCCGCAGCTTTGCCAGCCGCAGGAGCCGCAGCCTTGCCACCAGCCGCGGGAGCCGCAGCCTTCGCACCAGCCGCGGGAGCCGCAGCCTTGCCGCCAGCCGCGGGAGCTGCCGCCTTCGCACCAGCCGCGGGAGCCGCAGCACCCGGAGCAGCCGCCGGAGCCTCTTCGCCCTTGTCGGGAACGGCTACGACGATGATCGTCTGATCCTCGGGCAGGCGAACCTTCACGCCCTCGGGCAACTGAATCTTGCCAGCCTTGATGGTGTCACCGAGGGCGAGATCCGTAACGTCGATCTCGAGGAGGACGGGGATCTTCTCGGGCAAGCAGCGAATGGGCAGAGCGCGGAAGATCTGCTGCAAAATGCCACCCTCGACCGTGCCCTTCGCCTTGCCGGTGCAACGAACGGGCACATCGACGTCGATGGGTTGATCTAGTTGGACCTGCAAGAAATCTGCATGGAGCAAATCACGCGAGACGGGGTGATATCCGTAGTCGCGCACCATGACAGTCAAGCTCTTCTGATCTTTGACCTCAAGCTCGATCACGGAGTTTTTCCCGTGCGGTGACTTGAGGACCGTGAGCAGCTCTTTGGGAGCAACTGCCACGGCGAAAGAGGCGAGGCCTTTGCCGTAACAAATCGCAGGGATCTGCCCGGTGCGGCGAAGCCGATTGGAGGGGCTCTTTCCGCTTTCGAGACGAGGGGTGGCGCTGAGCTTGATGATTTCCATCATGGGGACGATCTCCGAATTTTCGAGATGCGCGCTATAGCAGAACTCAGAGCAAGTGGTGAGTTCTTTGCGTGCGGGCGCGGCGCGCAAGCGACTGCACGGGTGTGCAGCCGCAAGGTTATTACCGTTGGTTTATACGAACAGCGAGCTCACGGAGTCCGAGTGGTGAATTCTGCGGATCGCCTCGGCAAGCAGGCGAGCCACGCTGACGACTTTGAACTTCCCGCTCACCTTGGCTTCCTCGGACAGCGGGATCGAGTTGGAAATCACGACCTCGACGAGCGGTGATTCCTTGATGCGCGTCACGGCAGGTCCAGACAGGACCGCGTGCGTGGCACAAGCAGCAACGCTCTTGGCACCCGCGCTCATGAGAGCGTTGGCGCCGTTCACGAGGGTACCAGCAGTATCGATCATGTCATCGAGAAGCAAACATCGACGACCTTCGACCTCGCCGATGATGTGCATGACTTCGCTTTCGTTGGCACGCTCGCGACGTTTGTCGATGATGGCGAGCGTCCCACCGAGGCGTTTGGAGAATGCACGCGCACGCTCGACGCCACCTGCGTCAGGCGAAACGATCACGCAGTCGTTGCCGTAATGCTCGCGCAAGTGCTGCTCGAGCAGCGCGGGCATCGCGAAGAGATGGTCGAAGGGAATGTTGAAAAACCCTTGGATCTGGCCGGCGTGAAGATCGATCGCGACCACACGGTCGACGCCCGCTGCAACGAGCAAATCCGCCACGAGCTTGGCCGTGATGGGCGTGCGCGGCGCGACTTTGCGGTCTTGCCGAGCATACCCGTAATACGGGATCACGGCCGTGATGGAGCCCGCCGACGCGCGACGAAGCGCATCGACCATGATCAACAGCTCCATCACGCTGTCATTCACCGGAGAACACGTCGACTGGACGACATAGGTGTCGACCCCGCGGACGTTCTCCTGGATTACACAGAATGTCTCACCGTCGGAAAAACGGGACACTCGAGATTTTCCCAGCGGAAGCTCCAGCACTTGGCAGATGTCTTGCGTCAGTGCGGAACTCGCGTTCCCCGAAAAGATGGCGACCCTCTTGAACACCGGCTCAGCCTCCTTTGCCGGGGTGTGCACGGCGGCGCGGAACTACCAGTCATCCCAAGGACCGTCAAGGCACTTTCGTTTCCTTCGCGTTTGGCATGACGTGCGCTTTGCGCTCTGGAGCCAGGTTGATTACGTACGGCGCTGTGGATCGCTCTTTGTTCGCACAGGAAAAACCAGTCGCCAGCCTCGTGGTCATCGGCAACTTCGACGGGATCCACTGCGGACATCGCACGGTGCTCGCCGACGCCGCCGAACTCGCTCGTGCACGTGGCTTGCTCCCCGTCGTGCTGACCTTCGATCCGCATCCCGCAGAAGTGCTCGGTCGCAAAGCACCCGCATTGCTCACGCCACTCGCACGAAAGATTCAACTCTGCGAGCGAGCAGCACCAGGAGCCCGTGTCGTGATCCAACATTTCGATCGCTCGTTCGCTGCACAATCACCGCGCGAATTTGCCGAACGAGTGCTCGCAAAGTTGGGCGCGCAGATCGTGGTGGTCGGAAAGAACTTCCGCTTCGGAGCAAACCGCGCTGGCGACTTCGAAGAGCTCACGAGGCTCGGCGCCGAGTTCGGCTTCGAAACTCGTTCACATGCGCTCGTGGGTGATGAAGCAGGCCCGTGGTCGTCATCGCGCGTTCGTGAAGAGATCGCCCAAGGCAATTTGGAAGAAGTGCAGCGCATCCTCGGTCGATGGCACGCGCTGTCCGGCGTCGTCGTGGACGGAGACAAACGCGGTCGGACGATCGGTTTTCCCACGGCAAACATCGTCGATTTTCCCGAAGCACTGCCACCGTTCGGCGTGATGGCTGTCGTCGTGGACGCCTCACCCGCTGGCCCCGACGCCTCACCCCCTAGCCCCCTCTCCAATGATTTGGAGAGGGGGAACGAAGCCTCGTTCAAGATGCTGGCAAAAGGCGTCGCCAACTTGGGTCTACGTCCAACCGTGGATGCATCCGCGACGCGCCCGCGACTCGAAGTGCATTTGTTCGACTTCGAAGGAAATCTCTACGGCAGTCGTCTTCGCGTGCATGTCGTGAAGCATCTTCGACCTGAAAAACGTTTCTCCGGTATCGATATGCTCCGAGCACAAATCATCGAAGACAGCACGCGTGCTCGCGAAGTGCTGGCGAATGCCCAGCCCGATCCCGATGCGTCCGGCGCGTGGGCTTGATTTACCATTCTCGAACTTCCCCTCTGTTCTGCTAGAGCCCTTCGCGTGACTGACCTCGTCGTATTCCCTTCCGAACGCCCGCTAACCGGCAGCGTCCCCGTACCTGGCGACAAGAGCATCGCGCACCGTGCGATCCTGCTCGCGGGATTGGCCAACGGCGTGAGCTACGTGAAAGGTGGTGCGCTCGGCGCGGACAATCTTTCCACGCTCGCTGCGCTCGAAGCGATGGGCGTCACCACGGACAAACCCAGCGAAACCCCCGACACGCTCGTCATTCACGGCGTGGGTCTCGATGGTCTGCGCAAGCCCGCCGGGCCCATCGATTGCGGCAACTCAGGCACGACGATGCGCCTTTTGTCAGGCGTGCTCGTTGCACAACGGTTTGTCACGACGCTCGTCGGGGATGCGTCCCTGTCGCGCCGTCCGATGGAGCGAGTCGCACGTCCGCTACGTCAACGCGGAGGTCGCATCGAAGGTCGGATCGATCCGAAACGCGTCGGAGACATCACGGCGCCGCTCCAGATCGGTCCCCTGCCCGCTCCGCAAGTTCTGTCAGTGCTCGAATACGAGATGCCCGTCGCCAGTGCGCAGGTGAAAAGCGCGATCTTGCTGTCCGGTCTGTGGGCCGATGGACCAACGTACGTCCGAGAACCGCATGTGTCGCGTGATCACACGGAACGATTGCTGATGGCGCTTGGTGTTCCGATGCAAACCCTCGGGCCCATGATCCAGCTCGATGGGCCGTCGTTCTCGGGCAAACTCCCAGCATTTTCGATCGAAGTTCCGGGCGATCCATCGTCGGCAGCGTTTCTCGTAGCCGCGGCGATCATGATCCCCAACAGTCGCGTGACGGTGCGTCGTGTAGGGACAAACCCAACTCGTACGGGCCTGTACGAAGTGCTCCGCGACATGGGCGCGACGCTCGTGTTCGAGCCTCGTGGCGAAGACCTCGGCGAACCCGTGGGTGATGTACATGCTTGGGGCTCAAACCTTTCGGGCGGAAGGCTCGGCGGTGAATTGGTAGCTCGAGCGATCGACGAAGTGCCGATTCTGTGTGCCCTGGCAGCTCGGGCAAACGGCGTGACGACGATCGAGGATGCGCAAGAGCTGCGAGTGAAAGAGAGCGATCGGATCGCGACGATGGCGCGCGTGTTGCGAGCATTCGGGGTCGAGTGTGAAGAACGGCCCGATGGAATGGTGATCCAAGGTGTTGGGGACAAACCTCTACGGGCAGCGGACGTTTCGAGCGAACATGATCACCGCATCGCGATGGCTTCAACAGTGCTCGGGCTGTGTGCAGATGGTCCCAGCCGAGTGCGGGATGCTGACAACATCGCCACGAGTTTCCCCAGGTTTGTCGGAACGCTACGCGCCCTCGGTGCACGCGTAGAAGTAGAGCAAGGGAGCGGTACAACGTGAGTGGCGATAGGCGCCGTAGAGTTCGAGTCGCGATCGATGGTCCTGCGGGTGCGGGCAAGAGCACGGTGGCGCGTAAGTTATCGGAACGTCTTGGTTATTTGCTGCTCGACACGGGCGCGCTCTACCGCACGGTGGCATTGGCCGCGCAACGCGAGTCCATCGAGTGGGACGACGCTGAGCGCATGAAAGCTCTCGCCGAAGATCTCGTGACGCGACGAAGACTCGTGATCGAACGAGGCGAAGGCGTAGGGATGCGTATTCGTCTCGATGACGACGACGTATCGATGTCGATTCGTTCCCCCGAGGTGAGTATCGGTGCGAGCCGCGTGTCGAGGATCCCGGCGGTGCGAGCCGCGTTGCTGGACATGCAGCGTCGTGAAGGGCTCGAAGGCGGCGTGGTGCTCGAAGGGCGAGACATCGGAACGGTGGTTTTTCCTGACGCCGAGGCCAAGTTTTTCCTGACCGCTTCCACGGAAATTCGCGCCAGGCGTCGCTACGCCGAGCTTGCCGCACAAGGCACAGCCGCTTCGTACGAAACAACGTTGGCGGAGGTCGAGAGCCGCGACAAAGCCGACACCGAGCGCGCAGTTGCGCCGCTAAAACAAGCCGAAGACGCTATCGTCGTCGATTCGAGCAATCGCGAAGTGAGCGACGTCGTCGAGGAGATGGCGCGTGTCGTCGAAGAGCGCGAGCGCGGGTGATCTCGATCCGCAAGTGACGCACGCCGTCGGTCGTCGCGCGGTGTTGAGTCTTTTGGGCGTGCTTGTCGCCAGCCTTGGTTGTCGATCCGAAACCGCAAAACCTGCTCGTAGTGCACGCAAGAAGCTCCGCATGGATGCGGTGGAGCTTTTCCCCGCAGACCTCGATGTCGTGTTGCGTGTGGATCTCGCGCGTATGCGCGTTGCGCTCGGGCCCGCAACAGACGGTTTGTCGGCACGCGTGAGGTCGGAACTCAATCCCGATGATGAGCTGGTCTCACGGGCCATTGAACGTGCGCGGGTGGCGTGGCTCGGCGGGCGCATCGCAGACCTCGACAAAGGCGATCGCGTGCTCGTCATCGAGGGCGATGTGGAAGATCTGCGCCCGGATCCGGGCCTGTTTCAAGTCGTCGATCCGCCGCTTGGCGAAGGTGTCACGACGTTCGAACGACGAGGACCGATCGCGCGTGATGCGACGGCGCGGATTCATTTGCTTGGAGCTCGAACGATTGCGTTCGTCTCTGGAGTCGAAGTCGATGGCGTCGAGCGGGTCTTGCTGCGCGGTCCAGATCCGGGACGGCGCGATCCTCCGGCGGACGGGCTCGTGAGCGCGGATCTACGTGGACGTCGTTTGCCCGTGGAGCTCGAGCGGCGGTTTCCTTCGATTGGCGCGATCATTCGAGGTGTGAAGCGAGCGCGCGCGAGTGTGACGATGGTCGACGACGGACTGCGAGCGGAGGTGGAGATCGCCACCGCATCCGAAGCCGCCAGCACCAAACTCGAAGGGTTTTTGTCGGCGTTGCGTGAAGGTGGTCAGAGCAGCCGGTATGCGGAGCTGTTCGACGGCATGCGTGTCGAGCGCCTCGAACGAGCCGTGCATGTGAAATGGATCGTTCCAGTGGAGCTACTGCGGCACCTCATGTCCTAGCTCTAACGATGCATCGAGACGTCGGTTCGTTCACCTTGGGGGGAGTCCTTGCCTTTAGAAAAGTTTGAGAAGTAACATTCTTAGCCGCAGTGGCTGGCCCGTATGGCCACGAGTGAAGCGTTATGCCGATGTTCGTCCGCGTCTCGATTTCCGTTTCGGTTTTACGACGTGACGTGGAGGCTCTTCCTGGCGTGATGGGCAATTTCTTCTTTGATTTGTCGCAGATGACGTCGATCCCTGAAGAGACGCTTTCGAGGCTCAATCTTGCAGCGGTCGAGCTGATGCGTGGCGTGCTCGAACGCGATGAAGGTCGCGTGTTGGATCTTCAGTTCGACGTTTCCATGGAAGGCCAACAAGTCGTGGTTGCGCTGATGCCGTTGAAGTCTTGCGCCAATTGATTGACGGCGTGCACTTGTCGTTGCAATTGCATACGCTCGCGAGCGATGGCCGACACGCTCGTGGACCCGGTCGAGGCTGTACCTCCCACGCAGCGTGATCCTGCGCTGAATCAGCCCCCGGAAGAAGCTCCTGAACCGCCGCCGCGTGCGAGTTCGCGCTCGTTTTTTGTCTTCGTCGTGGCGATGGCGTTTTTGGGAGCAGCGACGGCGTTTGGGCTTTGGTTCTTCGTTTTTCGTTACGAACCCACTGCGCGCTCGCATGTGCCGGCGGGAGCGAATGTCGTGATCCGCATCGAAGCTGCGGACATCGTTCTTTTCGGTCCCGTACGAAATCACCTGTTGCCGATGGTTCTGGAAGACAAACCTCACCCGAGCGCCTCGGGAAAACCTTCCGTAGCTGAACGATTACACGACAAGTCGGGTGTACGTTTGCCCGTCGATGTGCGCGAAGTCCTCGTCGCGACGATGGATGGCAAAAGTTGGGTGACGATCTTTGGCGGACGGCTCGCGCGCGGAAAGTTTGTCTCGGCACTGGCTGAGATTTCGCGTGAGGATGCTTGGAGGGGATTTCGTCTCGATGGTGAAGTGCTCGTGGGGCCATCGATGGTGGTGGCTCAAGCGGAGGATGGAACGATCATCGTCGGCACGGATCGAGCGATTGTGGACACGGCGCTGCCGGTGACGGAAGAGGGCAGCAAGATCGGTTTGCCGCAGCGAGGTGCGGTGACGTTTGTCGTGGCAAAACCAGCGTGGGAAACGGTTTCGATGGCTGGTTCGATCGTGCCGCAGGCCGCGGCGTTGGG
>CAZETM010000271.1:0-11099 GCA_964514885.1 uncultured Polyangium sp.
ATATTCGGTGTTGCCCTCTCCCTCTCTTTCTCTCACACGCACTGCATGCGATGGAGAGAATGCGGGTCTGCTGTGCACCTCAAGCCTGCCGAGCAGCTGCCTGTCCCCCGCCCCACCCATTCCCCCGCTGCTGCCAGCGGACGCCGCTCCACCATTCCCGCCGGCCCCGTCATTTTCACCCGCTGCCGCATTGTCGTCGTACGCGTCAAGGTGCCATATCGCAAGGCATCCGCTGAGAGAAATCATGAGCCCGGCCAAACCCAATTTACCGATAGAATGCATTAGAACCTCCCAGACAAACTAATTCCTGCCCCACCGGGCATTACAATCGGCACGAGCGACGTATTCGCGGGCTTTGCGTCCGATTTCTTCGGCGCCGTGAGAATGAGAAACAGACCCGTCCCAAGCCCCAGAACTCCAATGCCCGTCGCGACCGCATTGGTCACGAGCATCGTCTTGTATTGGTCAACCTTCCCATCATCCGTGACCTTGCAGCCCGTAGTGTTTTTGCACAAGTCAAGATCATCCTTCACTGACGAGACTCTGATTGCCGTCAGGCCCGACGCCAACAATCCCACTACGCCCACCCCGCCCACGACAAACCCCGCCGTACGTCTCGGATTCGATGGCGGTGGAGGAGGAGGTGGTGGCGGTGTCGACGATGCCGATGCCGTCGGCGCAGGTTTGCCCGAGACCAGTGCACCGAGCGTCGCGACAAACTCCGTACGCTCCTTCTCCGCGATGTCGATCTCGCGCCGCATGTCCTGCCGACCCGCAGCTCGTACGATGAACACATGCTTGCCAGGATTGATGCGCAGAGGCGTCGTTAGCGCCGCCGGCGTCAACTCGACGTCATCGAAGACGATCACCGCCGACACGCTCGCTGGTGGAATCACGACACGGATGCGCGGCACACGCGGTTCGAGCTCCGCGATGCGCTCTTTGGCCACTTTCTCTCGCAGATCACCGGCGTCGACGAGCGCGAGACCGCGCTGCCAATGTTCGAGCGCCGAGGCGGTCTTGCCGTCGTGCTCGTCGCACTGAGCCACCGTAAAGAGCGAGTTTGCCACGGTAAAGAGCGCCAAACTTTCGCGAACCTTGGGACATCCCGTCGCGTGATCGCCCTTGTCGATCGCCGTTCGACCTTCGAGGAACAACGTTTGCGCTCGAGCTTTGGGATCGGTTTCGTCAGCGGATGCATCTCGAAGCGCACCGGCTGCCACGGCCAGAGCCGTTCCAAAAAGACAAACGCCTAGACGGATGCGCTGCGAGGTGGTCGTCATCAGTTGAACCCGCCGAAGATCTTGGTGGTAGACGTCCCTGCCGGTGCTGTTTTGCCGCTGCCGGAAGGTTTGGCCGTTGAAACCGGAGCGCCTGCGTCGGGTGGTGCAGATGCCGTCGCGGTGGGGGCCGCGGAGACGATTGCTGTTGGCGTCGGTGCAGGGCCCAGCGCGGCCACGGTGTGCGTCGCGGAAGGTGCCGCGGTGTCATTCGGTTTGGCGATCGGAGTATCCGCTGGACCGCTCGTCAGGGACACTGCAACGGCCGCGCCTACCGCCACAAACACGAACACGGCTACGCCCAGGGCGATCGTGAGCGACTTGGAACGACCCTGCGTTGTCGGAGTTGGCGCGTGCATCGCGGTGGGACCGAAGCCATCCACGTTCGTCGTCGCAGGTACGCTGACGGGCACGAGATTCCGCGGCTCGCCGTTTTTCTCGAGGTACGCGATCGAGCTGCGCACGGCTGCTTGCATGACGAGCGCGTCCGCGAATCGATCGTTCGGATCGAAAGCAAGTGCCTTGTCGATCACGTCGGCGACCTCGGCGGGCAGACCAGGCAACACCGTTCGAATCGGCGGCGCAGGATGTGTCATCGCCTTGAGAAGAAGCTGATTCAGCGTGGGCGCGTCGTGCACGAAGCGGCCCGTGAGCATCGCGTAAAGCGTTGCGCTCACAGCCCAAAGATCCGTTCGTCCATCGACTCGATCCCATTCCCCCAAAGCTTGTTCGGGTGGCATGAAGGCAGGCGTGCCCATCGCGCTTCCGGTCTTGGTCATCTTTGCCGATTGCTGGATGTCGCGCATGCGAGCGATGCCGAAGTCGAGGACCTTGAGCTGATTTTCGTTGGTGATGAAAATATTGTCCGGCTTGAGATCGCGGTGAACGATGCCTTTGTCGTGCGCAGCGGCGAGCACGTCGAGGAGTTTGTCCGCGTACTGCATCGTCTCGAGAACCCCAAGGTGTTTGTCCGGTCGTGATTGGACCAACTCTTCGAGCGTCTTGCCGAGGAGCAGCTCCATGACGATGAACACGGAGCCATCTTCGGCCACGTCGTCGTCGAAAACGCTTACGGCGCCGGGGTGATTGACGGTGTTGGCGACGTACCCTTCGCGCAAGAAGCGGGCGCGAACGTCGGTATCGGTGGAGTGTTCGAGGTGGAGCATTTTGATCGCCCCACGTTTGCCGTTGCGATGCGTGCCTTCGTAAACGGCGGCCATTCCGCCTACGCCGAGCAAGCGATCGATGGTCCACTTGCTGCGCAAAACAGCGCCCACGCGCGCCTTCGCTCGTTGCGTGAACGGGTCCTCGATATACTCCGGAGAGGGCTCGACGAGCTTGGGTGTCCTCACGCCAAACCTCGTCTTGCGCTGCCGTATGGCGACCGGGTTTTGCCGGAAGAGCCCCTCGTTATTCGCTGATGACGTCGCACGTGTGGGACCTTTGAACGCGTTCGCGGCGGTATTCACACAAGGCGCGAAGCGCGCTGCACACCGCCATCATCCTTTACAACTTTCGACCTACGGTGCAAAGAGTGCAGCACTGACGATCTGGCCGCTCGCCATCTTTTCACAAAAAAACGCGCGCAACTGCTTCACTTACCCGCAAAAATCGCGGTAGTCTGCCGGCCCCGAGGAATCCGCATGACCACGAAGCTCGATACCACGCACGCCAATGCTTTCACCGATCGGATTTGGGAACAGGAAATCGTTCCGGAACTCACCGATTATATTCGCATCCCCTGCAAGTCTCCGTCGTTCGACAAAGAGTGGCGCGAGCACGGGCACATGGATCGTGCCGTCGGTTTGATCGAGGCATGGTGCCGCAAGCAACCGCTGCCGGGATTGACGGTGGAAGTGGTTCGTTTGGAAGGACGAACGCCAGTCATTTTGATGGAGCTGCCCGGCAAAAGTGACGACACGATCCTGCTTTACGGACACCTCGACAAGCAGCCCGAAATGGTTGGATGGGCCGAAGGCAAAGGACCTTGGGAACCCGTTCGCGAAGGGGACAAACTCTACGGACGTGGAGGAGCCGATGACGGATACTCGGCGTTCGCTTCGCTTGCGGCTCTTCGTTTGCTTTCGGAACAAGGCATTCCGCATGCTCGTTGCGTAATCCTGATCGAAGCGTGTGAAGAGAGCGGGAGCTTCGATTTGCCTGCGTACATTGATGCGCTTGCGTCACGGATCGGCAGTCCGAGCCTGGTGGTGTGTCTCGATTCTGGCTGTGGAAACTACGATCAGCTTTGGACGACGACGAGCCTACGCGGTTTGATCGGTGGGACGCTGGAAGCCAAGATCCTGCGTGAAGGAGTGCATTCTGGATCGGCAAGCGGCATCGTTGCGTCGACGTTTCGGATTTTGCGGCAAGTGCTTTCACGCGTGGAGGACGAGAAAACGGGGCGCATTTTGCTCGATGCGCTGTACACGGAGATTCCCGCGGGGCGACTCGAACAAGCGCAATCTGCTGCATCGGTTCTTGGCGAGTCGTGTTATGCGGAGATGCCATGGGTTGAGGGCGCATGTCCGGTGGTGAGCGAGCATAAGGAAGTGCTTTTGAATCGCACGTGGCGTCCTGCATTGAGTGTGACGGGAGCCGAAGGGCTTCCTCCGCTGGCGAATGCGGGCAATGTGCTGCGTCCGTCGACGAAGTTGAAGATCTCGATGCGTATTCCGCCGCGAGTCGATCCGGAAAGAGCAACGGCGGCGCTCAAACACGCATTCGAAGCGGATCCGCCGTATGGCGCGCAAGTGACGTTTGCCGCATCTTCACCGTCGTCGGGTTGGGATGCTCCGCCGCTCGCTCCGTGGCTCGACACGGCGATGCAATCGGCATCGCAAGCGTTTTTTGGGCAGGCCGCAATGGCGTTCGGCGAAGGCGGGACGATTCCGTTCATGGGAATGCTAGGCGAGAAATTCCCCGAAGCGCAATTCCTGATCACCGGCGTGCTCGGACCGCAATCGAATGCGCACGGGCCGAATGAATTCTTGCACATTGCTTATGGCAAGAAACTCACGGCGTGCGTGGCGAGCGTGATTGCTGATCATTTCGCGCAGCCCTGAAAACTTAGTTTGTCCTGCCAATGGATGGGTTCTAGGAGGCTTATATGTCTGGCCAAAGTGTCACGTCGTCCGATATCGCGCACGTGGATGGGCCCGTGGTGGGCGACGAAGAGCCGCTTCCTCGCGACGCAATGGCAGCTCTCGACAAACTGACCCAGCTCAATGGGTCGAGCAACTCGGCGGGGGCGCATGCTTGTGGCGCGGTGTCCCTCGTCGGGGCGACCCTGGCGGTGCACGGCTATGCGGGTCTGACGGCCCTGGCTGAGGCTCTTGCGGAAGAATTGTCCGACGACAAGCGCGGCGAGCTGGAAAGGCTGGCCAAAGAGATCAACTCGGGCGGCGCTGGAGCCACGTTCGGAGCGCTTGCCGATTACGCAATCGTCATTTACCGGCGTTATCGGGGAATGGACGGCGGAATCGATTACCAGAAGCTGAAGCATTTGATGGGCCGCGCTGGGTTTTCCGCGCCAAACTCGACGAATGACGACGACGTTGGCCGTACGTTGAGCAAAGCAGGACAATGCTGGCCGGCGAAGATATCGATCTTCGGCAACGATGGCGATCACTGGATTCTCGTTGGTCGTGATGCACGCGGGAATTTCGTATTCGATCCTTATCCCCGAGACGACGGGAGCCAAATCATTCGGCCTGGCGAAGTGGATTGGAAACGGTATGTCGATGCCATTGGCAAAGACGAGGACGGGAAGAATACGATTGGTTTCTTGCCCCGGTGAATCTCATGACGGCTTCTGGAATCGAAGAGCTGACGGCGTACGTACGGGCAAATCGGCCGAGAAACGCTAGCATCGAGGAGCTGCGCGCTTGGTGGTCGAAGCTGGTGCAGGTGACTCCGCTGCCCGCAGGAGCAAAGCTGGAGCCTTCCACGTGTCCGGTGCCAGCGTCGTGGATCCAGCCCGACGTTGCTGATTCAAACCGCGTCATTCTCTATTTTCACGGAGGCGCGTTCGTTCTCGGGTCGCCACAGACGCACCTCGAAACGGTATATCGTCTGGCGCAAGAGTCATCGGCGCGCGCGTTGGCGGTCGATTATCGTTTGCTCCCTGAAAACCCCTACCCTGCGTGTCTCGACGATGCGCTTGCCGCATATCGCCATTTGTTGCAAGAAGGCGTTTCTTCGTCGTATATTGCAATCGCGGGGGATTCGGCCGGTGGAGGCATTACGATGTCGACGGCGCTAGCCATACGTGATGCAGGATTGCCGGCGCCCGGCTGTTTGGTGGTTTTCTCGCCGTGGGTCGACTTTTCGGCGTCGGGACAGTCTGTGCAAACGAATGGCCCATTCGATCCGATGGTGGATCCGCGGATGTTGCCGGTGATTGCTCAGGTGATTCTAGGCGACCGTGATCGTATTGCTGCGTCGCCGCTTTTTGCGAATCTTGCTGGGCTGCCGCCGCTTTTCGTGCAAGTGGGCACGCGCGAAGTGCTTTATGACGAGGGTCGTTTGCTGGCCGAACGTTTCAAAGAAGCGGGTGGCGACGCCGTGCTCGACGAGTGGGCTGGTATGAACCACGTTTTTCAGATGTTTCCGACGCTCGTTCCCGATGCGACGATCGCCATTGAGCGTGCGGGGTCGTTCGTACGGGAAAAACTCGGTTGATGGCGAGGCATTTGCTAGCGGTGTTTTTCCTGGCCACGCTAGGTTTGTCTTGTCGTGATCGCGCTGAAAATACACCGAGTGATTCGCCCAAACTTTTGACGGTCGAGCCTCTATCTTCGTTGCCGCCGGGTTTGACGCTTCGGTTGACGCCGAATCCGCAGCGTTCGGAGCTCCAAGTCGAAGTGCACCTCGTGGGCGCAGATGCCGCAGCGGTCAAAGAATTGGCCATCGCCAAGGATTGGGCGGGCATTGATGGATTCGCCACGATTCGGGATTTGCGGCTGCGAGATGCTCGAGGCGAAATCGCGGTTCGTCCAGGTCCGGACGTAGGTCCCGACCGCACCTTGGTCTTGGAACGACCTGCCGTGCACGAGCACTTGGAGGCTCGTTATCGTGTTTTGTCGGCTCCGGCGAACGCTCCCCGATTTGCGCTGCACCTTGATCGTGAACGTTTTTCCGGCGTAGGTCACACGTTTTTGCTATTGCCACGGCTGGACAAACCATTGCCGGTGCATCTGCAAATCCATTCGAGCACTCTTGCACCGGGCGCTTCGGGCGCGTCTTCGTTTGGCGGAGGCGACGAAATCGAAACTTCCGCTACTCCGCGGGAAGTTGCTCATGCTGTTTATGCATCGGGGCGGCTGCGGTCGATCGCTCGACCCAATGCAGGACGATTGCTCTTGGTGGGCAGACCCAATTTCGATCCGGGGGCTGCGCACGAAAGCATTGCTCGCGCTCATCACGCGCTCGAAGAACTTTTCGGCGGAGCGCCGCGTCAGGCCGCGCCACGGAGTTTTGCGTACGTGGTGATGACCGAACCTGGTTTGCAGGGCCATGATGGCACGCTGCTGGGGCGATCGTTTGGTTTGTGGATGGGCAGCGATGCTGCGTTCAATGCGGAAATGATCATTGCGGCCACGCACGAGCTGGCGCATTCGTGGATGGGCGGGGCAATTCGTTTGGTGAACGAGCGTGGCGAGGAGCAGACGTGGTTTTCCGAAGGGTTTGCCGTACATTACGCGCGCAAGATTGCTTTGGCGGAAAAGCTCGTGACGCAGGAAGAGTTTGCCGCGGACCTGGAACGAACGCTCGGCGCGGGGTTTCCTGACTTGGCGTCGCATGGGATTACACGCTCGCGCGAAGCTTATCAGCGCGGGGCGCTTTATGCCGCGTCGCTTGATACGGCAAAAAAAAAGGCGTCCAAAGGAAAACGATCGCTCGACGATCTTTTGCGGTCGCTATTGGCAATGGCGGTGGCGAAACAAACGAATCGTTTGCCGGTGACGGTTTTTCGTGAGCTGCTGGTTGAGGAATTAGGGGCAGCCCGAGGCGAGGAATTGTCGTGGGTGATGGTGGAAGGCCACGGTGAGTTGCGTGTAGAGGACGATGCATTTGGCAAGTGTTTTTATCGTGCGAAAACCCAAAAGAAGGTGCTTCAATTGGGATTCGACGAGGCGGCTACGCTGCGCGCGCCACAAATGATTCGGGGGCTCGTGCCAGGATCGGCGGCGGCGCGTGCGGGCCTGGTCGAAGGAGCGCTGGTGTTGTCGTCCAAGCTTCATGCCGAATTCGCATCCGATTGGGAAAAACCTGTGGAAGTGGTGATCGCAACTCCCAAGGGAAGCAAAAAAATTCGTTATTCGCCGGTCGCCGAGGTTGAAAAAATGCATTGGGCGGCGAAAAAGGGTTGTGTGGAGTAAACGGAAGAATCGTGGCAATTCGCCCACGGGCCCGTGTCCAACGTCGGACGTTCTTTGCGCACGATGAGCGAGAATCCACGGTAATTCTCGTGTGGATCGCTTCGTGCCAAACGTGTCCGGCATGCGTCGTCCCGTCAGCACTTTCGCCGCTTCGTATCTCGCGCTCCTGGCCGGATGTGGAGGCGCGCCGTCCGTATCGCCGCGTCCTTCGATATCGTCGGGGGCTGCGGCGAGTTTGCCCGAGCATACCATTGTCACGAATGCCCTTCCCGCCGTAGCAACTGGGCACAAGACGGGATCGTGTTCCGCCCGTCAAGCGACTAATGTGCGTATGCTCCAGCCCGGTCGAGGCGATCGGGTGGTGCTGGCGAAAAACGAGCGGACCACGCTAGCATTCGTTGCCAATGAAGACGACGCGGCCATTCATACGATTGACCTGGACAAGCATGACGAAATTGCGGTGACTCCCCTCCCCGGCTCTCCCTCGGCGCTGGTGGGTTTGTCCGATGGACGCATTGCGGTGGCGCTGCGTGATCGGAATGAAGTCGTGGTGCTCGAGCCGTCGGCGGATGGCTCTGGAGCGCTCGAAATACGCTGTCGAACGGCAACCGCGAGCGAGCCGGTCGGTTTGGCGGCGTATACCGTTGGCCCGGACGAACGCATTGTGGTGACGAGCGGTTATGGGCACACGCTGGGCGTGCTCGATGCAGGCAGCCTCGAAGTCGAGCGTACGGTGAGTTTGGCGCGGGATCCGCGGGCGGTGGTGATTTCTGGCGGTTTTGCGTTCGTGAGCCACGTTGTTTCCGCGGACCTGAGCGTGGTGGATTTGGCTACGGGAAATGTGGACAAGATCAATACGCTGTCCAATAGAAAAATTCGTTCGATTCGTGAGAAAGACGGGGACGTCATTCAAGGAGGCCAGGGGTTTTCCTTGGCGATGAATGAAAACGGTCGTCTCTTCGTTCCGATGGTCACGGTCGACCCGGGCGAGCCCAAAGCGACCAGTTCTTATGGTGGTACGGAAAATCCGATCAAACCGTTTGTCGGCGTCGTGGATCTCGTAGCCAAGAAAGAACTCAAAGTACCCATTCCTGGATCTACTGACCATTCGCTCGAATGTTTGTTGCCTCGAGCTGCGGCAGCCGCGGGGGATCGCTTGTTCGTCACGTGCATCGGATCGGATGCGCTCTTGGAGCTGGACGGGCGCGCTCAGAATGCCGCGCAGTTCATTCGTCGCCGCATTCAACTGCCCCGAGGACCGGTAGGATTGGCACTGCATGAGCGTTACGCAGTGGTCATGTCGCAATTCGATCGCGCGGTCAGTATCGTGCCGGTGGACGGGGCATCGTCCGAGCCGATCATTGTGACGTTATCGCGCCCTGCTGGAGAGGTCGACGAAGTGTTCGAGCGTGGTCGGCGCATGTTTCACGACGGTTTCGACCCGCGTTTATCGCTCGATGGACGGGCGTGTGCGAATTGCCATCCGGATGGTCGTGACGATAGTTTTACCTGGTCCACGCCGGATGGTCCGCGGCAAACCATTTCGCTTGCGGGACGAGTTGCGAATGAAGCGCCGTTTGGTTGGTTCGGTGATCATGGGAGCTTGCGTAATCATTTGTCGCAGACGGTTTCGCGACTGGGAGGCCAAGGATTCGATACGAAGGACGTGCCCGATTTGATTGCGCTCACGACGTACATCTCGCGGATGAAGGCTCCAGTGGCTGCGCCCAATGAGGCTTCGAAGGAGCTGATAGCCCAGGGGCGCGTATTGTTTCACGATGCGGCTCAAGGCTGCGGTGATTGCCACGCAGAAGGCGGAACGGATCGCGCGCGGCACGATGTTGGTACGGGAAATGCGATTGAAGCACGGCTTTCCTTCGATACGCCGTCGCTTTTATCGATTGCGGGCAGTGCGCCCTATTTTCATGACGGACGATTCAAGTCGCTCGGTGAGATGCTCGAAAAGGCCGACGATAAAATGGGCCATGCCAAACATCTCTCCGCGGACACGCGTGCGGCGATGGTGGCGTATATGGAGTCGCTCGAGCCGGTGCCTGCGGCTGACGTTGCGCCGAGGCAATTCGTGCGCTCTGCGGAAAATGTTACCGTGCCGTCCTTGGCGACGAATCCTGTGGAAAAGCTTGCGCTGCGCAGTCGTCCGCCGCGTGCCACATTGGAAAGCATCGACTTCGATATCGATTCCTTACCGACGATCGAAGAAGAGCCGGGTATCAAATACGACGAGAAGATTGCCGAGCAGCAAGGTGGGGTGGTCAAACCCGACTTGCTGGTGTGGAAATCGGATTGCGCGGCGGTTTCATATCATGCAGCATCCCATTTGCAGCTCGATTGGCGCTCCACGGGCATGAGCGGGATGTTCGAGCGTTGTCAATATGCGCCGGATGCCGATGGAGTTCGTCATTGGCGTGAGGTTTTGGTGCAAACGATCGATCCGCTACCCAATGGTCGATTGCACTTCGAGGAGCATCGGGGCTTCATTCAGGTGGCGACGCGCGAAGTGCGGATTACGACGAGCGTCGTGGCGGATGCAGAGCCGATCAGCAATGGCATGTTCTACGCATTTCGCAGTTCTTGCACGAAATGCGAAGCTGGCGCGCGAGAAAGGTTGTACGTGATTGCTCCGGCGCTGAGCTTTTGGGGCGACGAATTCTTTCACGTGCGCACGTTGAAGCTCGAGAAGGGCACGAGCGATAGTTATTCGAGCGTATTCAATGGCCCGAACCTCGCGCGGTGGAAGCAGGTCACGAAGGTGGACGTGCCAACTGGGGGCGTGGTGGGAGCTCCGCGCAATGTCGTGTTTCGGCTGGAAACATCCCGCACGGCAACCGAGGAAAAACCGCGAGTTGCCGTGGGGCGGAGGACGTGTCCCGAAGATGAGTTTCGGTGTAATTGACGGGGGCACTCGCAGCGACTCCTCTGCGGCTCGTTACCATGACGGGTGCCACTTGCACGCGTGCACCTCCTGCCCGTCGCGTTAACGGGCGGCGCATGCAGCCGAGAACCTGCGGCCCGTCACGATGACGAACAGCAGTCATTGCCACGCGGTGATGGTCCGTTACGACGACGGACGGCACTGGCTGCTCGAAGCGGCGATCGCAGCGCACGATGTGGCTCGCGCGGCCTACGACGATGCATTCAAGGCAGAGGTGGCGTTGCGCGAGGCGCACTTGGATATGGTGGACAAGGTGATGGGTATCGTGCGTGCGGCGTTTCCGAGGGAACGCGATGTGCAAGACGTCATCTTTCCGGTATTCGCGGACGAAGGCGCGAAGAGGGCCCCCGGCCAGGTGGACGAGATTGAAAGTGCGCCCATGAGCGTGAGTACGGCGTAGGCGCTGTATAAACGTTACTTCCCGCTGTCTAGCCCTTAATCAAGCGCTACCACAACGCAACAAAATATACAAATTCGCTTGTT
>CAZETM010000272.1:0-11031 GCA_964514885.1 uncultured Polyangium sp.
CACCCCAGTTCATCGTCGCCTCGGCAGAGACGCTGGCGTACGCAGTTGCGACCGGAGCCGTTGGCGATCCGCGCTCGTTCAAGCGGCCCGTGCGTGTGACGGTACCTCGTGCGCTACCCACGGACGATGTGCTGGTTCTTCGCGACAAGGACAAGAAGGGGGAAGGGGCGGTTTCGGGCAAGGCACCCGCGCTCACTCCGCTAACGCCGTGGAAGGGCGCGACTACGCTCGACGTGGTGAAAGGGATCAAGCGCACGCCAGCTTTGATAACGGCCGGTCCAAGCGCTCCTGGAAGCGCGCCAGTGGGTGCAGGGATCGCCTTGGTTCTGCAATCGGTCGACGAGGTACGCGCCGCTGCGGAATCGATGATCGACCTTGTCGCACTTCGCGCAGTCCTCGCGCCACTGGTGCCAAGCGCGATCGTGGCGACGTTTGCGAGCGAAGGGATCGCCGTGTTCTACGCCGATGCCGCAACGCTCGAAGCCGTTGGTGCTCAAAAGACACTGACGCTACCCGAGCCGACGGCATGGTCGGACAAGGTCAAAGCGACCGTTGGAGCTCAAAGCATCGAGCTGACTTGGCTGGCAGTTGGTGCGGAACGAGCTTGGACGCACGCGGGAAGCTCGAGACCGGCTGCTCCCGTGAAGGCGTCGAAGAAATCTGAATAGCTTTGACTTGGATGGATGAACGCCATTTGGGGTTTGGGGCGAAGAGCGCCGAAGGCGACTCGAAGCCCCAAATGTTCAACCTAGGGGCGCGGTGAATCGCGCCCCTACCTTTGGTCATCAAATGATCAGGGGGTTTGGGGCGAAGAGCGCCGAAGGCGACTCGAAGCCCCAAATGTTCAACTAGGGGAGCGGCAACGGTTTGTCTAACTTGATCGCGCTCAGAACGTCGCGCAGTCGGATCGACTGTTCGCTGATCTCGATCTCGATGATCGTCAGCCGCTTGGTGATCTCGCCCAAGCGCACGGACGCCTTGCCCAAACGATCCGTGAAGTCCTGACGCATCTTCTCGGTGTTTTGACGTGAAACGGTATCGCGCGGATCGTCTTTGATCTTCTCGATCGCCTTCAGGTTTCTCCGAAGCTGCTCGCTCTCGCGCTCCAAGTTGTTCTGCTCGACGTTCAACTTGTTGCGGTCGTCCACCGCGCCGCGCAGACGCGTTCGTGCATCCCAAGCCTTCTTCAAATCCGCGACGATGAGTTTGTCCGCTCGTGGATCGGCCAAGTACGCCTTCACCGCATCATCCGCGAGGGTCGAGAGCACATCGACGGATCGCGAGAAGCTACGCCGCTCTTCAACATCGAGCGTGTTCGTGCCGCGTTTCGGAGTGACGAACGGAACGAGCGCGCTGCCCGTACCGATGTTGTCTTCGGTGCCCTTCGGCGGGTTCTCGAGACGCGTTCCAGGGTTACGCGGATGCTTCACGAGCGTACGAGCATCGAAGTCCGTGCCGTTCCGGATCGTGTACTTCGTGTGATAAACGTAGTCGCGCTCGATGTAGATCTGCCCGCCGTCGATCTTCGCGAGGCGTGCACTGAGTTCGTCTTGCGTGCGATCGGTCGTGACGGCGAGACCTCGTTCGAGCGCAAACGGAACGGTCGCGATCGCCCCAGGCGGAAGCGGATCGACCATGCCTTGACCAAGGAACGCACCGTCGTCGAACACGGCGATCGGTCCCTTTTCGAGCATGCCTTTCGTGTTGTTCGTGAAGCGTGCGACGCGGAAAGGATGCTGGAACGAAGCACTCACGCCGCCATCGGGAGCAAACAAGAAGTTCGCTTCGCCAGGCACTCGTTGCGCGAGCAACAAGACCATCGTCGCGCTCTTGTCCGGAATGTCGACGGGGAAGGGAAGGTCGTAGCGCGTCGTGCCACCTTCGACGGCAACCCCTGCGAGTGCATTGACGTTGCGCGGTCCGGAAGGAATGACGCCGGGCTCAGGGCGATACACGGGAGCCGGCGCACCAGGGGCATATCCACCGCCTTTGGCGTAGGTGCCCGCCGTGCGTGATCGTTCGGCCTTCTTCGCCATCGGCGCGGAACGCGTCATCGCTCGGCCAGGCATCGCCGCCCCGCCCATCGGCCCGCCATAGTCTTCATCCGCTGCAGCACCAGCCTCTTCGGCCTCCGCGAGCAGTCCATCGAGCGTCGGGCCATCTCCTTCACCGCCGTACGATTCCATCGGAGGCGGCGGTGGCGGCGCGGGCGGAGCCATCTGCGCGAGCGTCGTTTCGGTTTGCGGAAGCGAGCCAATCACTTCGCCTTGATCCGTGACGATGGGTCGTTGGGGAATCACGGGTTTGTCCAGGGTCGCTTGGAACGCGAGTGGCGCGCCCGCAACGAGCGACAAACGCACGCCTTTCCAATCCTCGCCGGACTGGTTCTGCACGATGCCCCAAGCCTGCAAATCAGCCGTCGGCTCGCCCGATCCACCAGGCTTGCCAATCACGAGTCGATACGACGGACGCCACACGGGTGTTTCCGCGACGTACCCGACGACGAGATCGTGTTCGCTTCCGTCGAGGGCCAAACGCACGGTTTCCCGGTCGTCTTTCTTCTTTTTCTTCTTCGACTTGGGCGGCTGCGGAGGCTGCATCGGAAAGCCGTAACGAGGCTCGGGCATCGGCTGCGCCTCGTCATCGCCCTCTTCGTCTTCGTCCTCGTCTTGGCCTTTTTTCTTGTCGATATCGACCGGAAACGAAGCACTTCTGACGCTGCTGCCACCTTGTTCCATCACGGCCAACGTGGCGAGAAAGTCACCAATCCGTTCCGTGCGAACCTTGAAGGCAACCTCAGTACCTTCCACGTGACCGCGGCGTTCGTAGTACCCGACGCCATTGCGGTAGATCACCACGCGACGCAGTGACAACGCGCTTTCGACGTCCGGTCCACGCGCACAGCCCATGAGCGGCAGCGCAGCCGAAATCAGGAAGAACCCTCCCACCAAGCCCAATCGCGAACGAAGCTTTCCGATCATCATTCCCTCGAAAGCCGAAAGGATACGCCCCCACCGTACCAAACGGCGCTGCTTTTGCGGCCTTACACCACAAATGCGCTAGATAGGCGGCGTCATGCCGTCCCTACCGATTCGTACCTCCGCAAAGCGCTCGGTCCTGCTCGCCACGATCCTCGTCGCTTCGAACGCATGCACGCAAAACGGCGAGTCGCTTCCGCCCAAACCAGCTCCGCCACCCACGCAAAGCGTCGTCATGCCGAGCGTCACGGCTGAAGCTGCACCGACCACGACGGCAACCGCCAGCGCTTCGGCAGCCGCAGCAGCACCACCGGTCGCGGCACCCGCGGCAGCTCCGAAAGACCTGAACATCCTCGTGATCACGGTCGACAGCATGCGCGCGGACATGCCGTGGCTCGGCTACAAACGCGACATCGCCCCGAACCTATCGGCCTTCGCAAAAACGGCCGTTTCGTATTCGCGCTTCTATTCGATCTCGTCGTACACCGCGATGAGCCTCGGAGGGTTTCTCGCAGGTCGTTACCCGGGCGAAATCGATCGCAGCGGTTACTTCTTCAGCAACCATCCGGACAGCGTGCTGATGTTTCCCGAGCTGTTGCAGAAGGCCGGCATTCGCACGATGAGCGCACACGCGCACTTTTACTTCGAGCCACAAAAGGCCGGCTTTCACCAGGGTTTCGATGTCTGGCAGATCGTTCCGGGCCTCATCAAAGACAACCACACCGACAAGAACATCACCAGCCCGCAACACGTCGAGCTCGCGAAGCAACAGCTCACCGACAAGGCGAACATCGGCGGCAGGTTCTTCGCTTGGTACCACCTGCTCGATCCGCACGACGAGTACATGCCGCACGAAGGCATCGGGCCTTATGGCAAGTCGACGCGCGACAAGTACGACGCCGAAATGACGTTTACCGACAAGTACATCGGTGAATTGTTCAAGTTCGTAGAATCGCAAGAGTGGGGCAAACGCACGGCGATCATCATCTCGGCCGATCACGGCGAAGCGTTCGGCGAGCACAAGATGTACCGGCACGGCTTCGAGATTTGGAATGTGCTCACGCACGTTCCGCTGATGATCAAGGCGCCGGGCATCACGGCCCGACAGATCGATACGCCCCGCAGCGGAATCGATCTAGCTCCGACGATCCTGGATTTGTTTGGTGTTCAAAAGGATCCAGCCATGTCGGGCGTCAGCCTCGTGGGCGAGATGTACGGCAAGGATCCCGAAGCTCGCGATGTGATCATCGACTTGCCGCGCACCAGCGACAACGATCGTCGAAGAGCCATGGTTCGCGGCGATCTGAAGCTCATTGCAGAAGGCGATGACGAGGGCTTCCGCTTCTTCAACGTCAAAGACGATTGGGACGAGAAGAAGGACTTGAAGAAGTCGAACAAGGAAGCATTCGAGGAGATGAAGGCCGCGTACAAAGAACGCGTGAAGTCGATCAAAGACGTTTGTCCGAAGATGCGCGAAAAACTCAAGGGCAAGCGCAAGGGCAAACCCTGCTGAGAGGACAAACCCGTCGTGGAAAAACTCGCTCGAGGGGCTTCTGGGTTGCGTCACTTGCGCTGGGCGCGGGAGATCTACGCGACGCTCGCCGCGCACGTGGAGCAGAGTGATCTGCCCGGCGATCGAAAGATGGCGCTACAAAAAGAACTGGTTCGTCTGGACAACCAGATCCAGAACTTGTCGAACTCGGTGAAGCCGTACCGGGATTTCCTCGAACGCGAGCGGGTGAAGTTTCGCGGAGCGATTCGAGCGGCACACTTGGTCGACGACACGATCCGGGTTTCCGCGGCGGACAAAGTCGAAGCGCAATACGCGCAGATCCTGCGAGCAGAGAACGGCTTTCAGCGCGAAGCGTTGCCGCGGCAGCGAGCACTGAAGGCGGGCTTGGAAACGGCCATCGCCGAGCTACGCGCGCACCTCGAAGAGATGGACGTCCGCGTCGCAGGCACAACGTCGGAGAAGTTCCTGTCGAGCTTGTATCCGCCATTGGTCACGGATCGGTCGCGCGTGGCGGACGATCCAGATGACGATGATGATGCGACGGGCTTTGATCCCTAAGCGTCGAAGATCGACTGCAGCAACCCCATCGCTGCCTTCTTCCGAATCGCTTCGACGCTCGTTGCACCTACGCACATCGGACAGCCCGACTTGCACGAACACCGCGAGATGAGTTGCCTCGTGCGTGCAAGTAGCTCGTGCGCTCGTTCGTAAATGCGGTCAGACAAACCCACGCCACCCGGAACGTTGTCGAACAAAAAGATTGTCGGGTCAAACCCCGCATGAGCCCCACCTGATGCTTGCGGCGGCATTTCGCCTTGGTCCCCGCCATCGCCCATGGTTTGTCCGATGTCCCGCGGGTCGCACATCAGCGCCAACGTCGATACGGTCTCCAGCGCCTTGCCAATCCCACGCATGCCCTCGATCGCCGCTGCGCGACCCATGCCCATCTCCAAGCAAATCTCTTCGGGCACCGTGAGCCAAAAGCTCGTCGTGTGCATCTGCATGTCGGGCAAACGCACGTCGCCGTAACCCGTGTTCTCGTGCGTGTGAAACTTGATCTTTTTGTACCCGACAATCTTCTCGACGATGCTCACCTCGCCAAACCCAATGTTCGCTCGGCCGATCCCACTGCGCGCGTTCTCTTCGATGACCGTGACCTTGCGGTTTGTCATGGCCGTCGTGAAGTAGTCGGGGTCGACTTTCGCCACGAACGCCTTGTGGTTCTCGTAGTCGAGCTTCTCGACTTGGTACTGCTCACCGTCGTGCTGATAAATCGCCTGCTCGTGCAACATCGTGTGAGTCGATCGCCAATCCAGCTCGGCGAGCACTTTGCCTTCGACGCGATCGACGATGACGAAGTTGTCCCAGCCTACGCTCCGTAGACTCACGTGATTGGCCGGGTACGCGTCGGTCGCCCAGTGAAACTTGTCCTGTGACTCGTGCACGACGCCGTGTTTGGCGAGGAACTGAAGCGCTTCGGTCGTGTCGTCCGGTGGCATCTCGCGATACGCCTCGCCCCGCATGAAAGGTAGCTCGAATGCAGCGCACTTGAGGTGTTGGATCAGGATCTCGGTGTTTTCCGGATCGATCCGCGCCTGTTCGACATCGCCTCGCAAAATGTAGTCCGGGTTTGTCGCAAGAAACTGATCGAGCGCCGAGCTGTTCGCGATCATCAGCGCGATGCTCGTGCCACCACGTCGTCCTGCTCGGCCGAACCGTTGCCACGTGGCCGCAATACTGCCGGGATATCCAGCACAGATGACCGCATCGAGTTCGCCGATGTCGATGCCCAGCTCGAGTGCGTTTGTCGCGACCACACAGAGGATCTCTCCCTCGCGAAGCCCGCGTTCGACCTTCCTTCGCATCTCGGGCAAGTAGCCGCCGCGATAGCCCATGATTGCGTCCGGACCAACCTCGTCGCCGACCCGATCACGCAGATACTTGAGCATGATCTCGACCGAGTTCCGGGACTGACCAAAGACGATCGTGGGCACCTTCGCACGGATGAGATCGACTGCGAGACGCACGGCGCTCTTCAGCGTGCTTGCACGCACGCCAAGCTCGGCGTTGACCACGGGCGGGTTGTAAACAAAAAGCCTACGCGCACCGCGTGGAGCCCCGGATTCACCGACGACCACCAGGTCATCAGGATCCACTTCGAGCAGCTTCGCCGCATGTTCTGCGGGGTTGCCGATCGTCGCCGTGGCGCAAAGAAAAATGGGGTTTGCCCCGTGAAACCTTGCCGCGCGTACGAGGCGCGTGAGCACGTGCGCGACATGCGATCCAAACACTCCCCGATACGTATGCAGCTCGTCGATGACCACGTACCGCAGCCGCTGAAACGTCCGCGCCCAATGCGCGTGATGCGGCAAGATCCCCGAGTGGAGCATGTCCGGGTTTGTCATGACAATTGGACAACGTTCACGTGCGGCACGACGTGCATCGCCTGGAGTGTCGCCGTCATAAACGATCGCCGGGATGGTGAGCCCCGCGTCTCGGACCAGCTTCTGCACGCCAGCTTCCTGATCGCGAGACAAAGCTTTCGTGGGGTAAAGGTAGATGGCGCTCGCGTCTGGATCAGCCATCAGCGACTGAAGGACGGGCAGGTGAAAGCAAAGGCTTTTGCCGCTGGCGGTAGGCGTAGAAACCACGACGTGTTTGCCGCGTTTCGCAGCTTCGAGCGCTTCGGCCTGATGCGAATACAGCTTGGTGATGCCACGTGATGCGAGCGCTCGACGAAGCGGCTCGGGCAGATCGGGCGGGATGTTCCGATAGGTGCCGTCCGTTGCGGGCAATGCGTGATCGGCGGTGAGGCAAGGGCGAACTTCGCCCGAACCGAGCCATTTCGAGATGACGGCATCCACTCCGACAGGCTGCTTCCACGGCGGCACCGGCATGCGCGCGATACTAAACGGATGTATCGCTGTGCGCCACCCAGCGTCACAAGCTCCAGCGACTTTGCGCGAGCACGCCCTTTCGCGTAGACCTCCGGACCCATGACTGCCGGCCCGGATCGTCCCGAAGAAAAATCTGCAGTGCCCGCCGCGGACACGTACCGGCCGTCGATTCCGTTGCTGATGATCGTGACGATCATTTCCGCCGCTGCCGATCTCGCCTCGAAGGGATGGGCGAAGGCGATGTTGAGCGGCGCGGATAAGGGAAAACCGAAAAGCATCACGGTGATCCCGGGGCATTTCGACTTTATCTACACGCTCAATCCGGGCGGCGCGTGGAGCTTCTTGCGCGGTTTGCCAGAGAATGTGCGTCGGCCGTTTTTCCTCTTCGTTTCGTCGGCGGCCATCGTTTTCATCATCTCGGTCTACGGCCGGCTCCATCGCGATCAGTGGGCGATGCGCTGGGGTTTGCCCCTCGCGCTGGGCGGAGCCATCGGCAACTTGGTCGATCGCATCCGTTACGGGTCGGTCATCGACTTCATCGACTGGTACATGATGTGGAAGGGGCGCGAGCAACACTGGCCCACGTTCAACGTCGCGGACGTGGCGATCGTGGTGGGTGTCGTGCTCATGGCGCTCGATACGTTTTTCACGCGCCGGCCAAATGAACACGAGGCTCCGAAAAAGCTGGCCACGCCTCCCGAAGCCGTGGAAAGCCCGGTCGTTGCAGGACCTGGGAATGTCGAAGCACCTGGCGGTGTTCTGGGGCCGGTGCCAAAAGAGTAGACAACAGCCGCAGCGTGGGGTAGCGGCGACCCGATCGATCACGCGGCGGTACGACCAATACGCCCCCTCGATGAACCTATGAGCGAAGCGGAAAAAATTGAGGGGGCAGGGCAGGAGCCGAATGCCGACGCACCGAATGCCGATGTTGCGACATCTGGCACGGGCGATGCTCCCGCCCCGACCGCAATCACACCAGCGCCGACGTATCGTCCGTCCTATGCGTTTTTGATCATCGTCGCCGGCTTGAATTTGGCGGCAGACCTCGGGTCGAAAGCCTGGGCGGTGAACAACCTGGGCACGGGCAAAGCGGTCGACGTTTTCGACGGATGGCTTCGGTTTGTCCTGGCACATAACCCGGGCGGAGCGTGGGGGTTACTTCAGGACGAAAGCGCTGCTGTTCGTCGGCCTTTTTTCGTCATCGTCTCGATCGTCGCGATCGGATTCATCGTCTCGCTCTACCGCAAGCTCGCTCCTGATCAGACGGCTCTCAAGTGGGGTTTGCCACTCGTGCTCGGCGGAGCGCTTGGCAATCTCGTCGATCGCATCCGATATGGCCACGTGATCGATTTCATCGACATGTACACGCGCGATGGCACGTGGATCGAGTCGATCATCGAGAAGATTCTTGGTCCCTTGCGCGGTTATCACTGGCCGACCTACAACGTTGCGGACATCGCGATCGTGTTTGGCGTGTTGCTGATGGCCGTCGACATGTTCACTTCGCGCAAAACCGAGAAGAAAGCCGAAGCCGCGAAGAAGGCTGACGAAGCGCCTCCTGCTTCGTGAAAATCCCTGGCCAAGGTCGCTCGAAAAAAGATAGGGTAGCGCTGGGGAAAACGCTTCCCGCCAAAAGGAACAATGAGGCCGGAGCTTTTTCGAGTATTTTTCTTCGATATCGGTTTTCCGGCCTATTTCGGCCTGCTGCTCACGGGCTTCTTGTTCGCCACCGCGGTGGGAACGCTCTGGGCACGCAGAATCGGCCAAGATCCCGATGTCATTGTCGATCTCGGCCTGGCGTGTTTGCTGATGGGGGTCGTCGGCGGGCGCCTCTTGCACGTCATCGCCGACGGATACTTCTGGGATTACGTGCACTTGTGCACTGACCCGTCGAAAGTCGATTGGCCCTTCACCGAAGCGCAGTGCAAGCAGCTCGTGCCACGAGGCTCGGGTTTGAGCATTGGCGGCTGGTCTCCGTTTGGCGAGGAACAACGTGTCGCTCGCGGCATTTGGGATTCCACGCGTAACGTCTGTCATCCGCCTGGTCAGGATTGCTTTGCGTGGGCAAAGTTCTGGCAAGGTGGCCTCGCGTATTACGGCGGATTCATCGGCGCTTCGGCTATGGCCGTTTACCTGCTCCGCCGCGATCGTTTTCCCTTCTGGAAAGCCGCGGACATGGCCGGCTTCGCCGTACCGATCGGCCTCGGCTTCGGACGCATGGGATGCTTGCTCGCCGGCTGCTGCTTCGGTGTACGCACCGAAAGCGTGTTCGGTTTGGCCTTTCCCCCCGGCAGCCCCGCTAGTGAAGCGCAGTTCAAGCTTGGCGAGCTAGCGAGCATCAACCACGTTTCACACCCCGTATTGCCGATGCAGATATTCGAGTCGGCCATCTCGTTTGCGATCGCCGCGTTCTGCTTGCTCTACGTGCACCCAAGGAAACGTTATGACGGCCAGGTCTTCGTCGCGTTCGTCGGGCTCTACGCCGTTGGCAGGTTCATCCTCGAGATCTGGCGCGCCGACGATCGTGGAGCGCTCTTGGGCTTGTCCACTTCGCAACTCATTGGCCTGGCGCTCATAGCCGTTGCCGCTGCGATTCACCAAATCCGATCCAAGACGACCTCCGCATCGCCATCGCCCGCGACGTGACATCCCGCAGGTAACCGATTTCGTTCGTGCTCGGTTTTGCCGTCGCCTGGTGACGCTCGTATCCTCGTCACATGACGCCGTCGCTTTTCACCTTCCTTCGCCGCTCCTTCACCACTTCTACGCTGCTGCTCGTCGCACTCGTCGCTTCCGCTTGCGACACGGGCAACTCCACCACCACTCCTCGTCCTAGCTGTCCTCCCGATTCACCTCTTCCGTGTGGAGTGGTCACGACAGGAGGTGGATCGAATTCGAGCGGAGGCGGTGGATCAGGCGGAGAAGGCTCCGGCGGTTCTTCCGCGACAAACGATGTCCAAGGCAACGTCGGTGTGCTGAACGATGTCGCATTCTCGACGATCGCGCCGTACATCGGCGACGCCACGATCATCACGACCTCGACTTTCGGAACGATCATCGAGGCGCCGTATGGAGACATGGCCCCCACGTTCACGCTGCCATCGGTAATGAGCGGGTCGACGTGGTTTTTCGTTCAAGATCAAACGGTCGGCGCGACGGGAATTTTCTCGACACACTCGGTGGTGAACATACCGGTGGCGGGACAAGTCACGTTGCCGGTGGTCGATCGCAACGTCGTTTTCGCCATCGCGGGAAGCTTGCCTGCGCCGATCATCGTGGACGACACGAAAGGCGTGCTCGTGCTGAAGATCGTGCGTAATGGCCAACCACTTTCCGGTGTCGCGCTGACGACGCCGCTACCTGGAGCAGAGCTTGCCTACGACACGGGTATTGGTTTGTACTCAAACCAAACGAAACAGACAGGGCCAGCAGGCGTCATCCTAGCGCTCAACGTCGACGGGCCGAATGCACCCGAGCTGCGTGATCTCACGTTGATCGATGCATTTGGGGCGGCATTTTTCATCCAAGTCCGCATCCAAGCGGGAGCCGCGACCTTCGCTGGTTACCAACTGTAACGAACTCGAATCAGCCAACTCGCATCGCTTGTTCGAAGGATCGGCCCTCTTCGAGTTTGGAATGCACA
>CAZETM010000273.1:0-11003 GCA_964514885.1 uncultured Polyangium sp.
CGGTCCTTTTGGTCATGCCCCCGGGGAATGCGCCGCCGGTGCGTCAAATCGATCCAGAGCCCGTGGTGGTCCGTGAGAAAACGGCGCGGGATGTATTGCGCGTGGGCGGCTCGGCTATGCCCACGATCATGTCGTCCATTTTGACGGACGGGATTTTCGGCTCCATTGCGCGACCGCGTGACGGGGGCGAGCGCGAACCGACGCTTGTGGAAACGGTGCCTGGCGTATCCAGCGATGCGCTCGAATTTCTGTCCGGTGGGCAAATGGTCGTGAAATGGCGTTTGCGCGACGGTACGAAATGGTCCGACGGCACGCCGTTCAGTGCCAACGACATTTGTTTTGGCCTGGAAATATTCAAGCAAGACACCAAAGCGGAGTGCAAAACGCTGGGCGCGCGCGAGGCCGTCGTTACCTACGACGAACGAATTGCCGGAGCGATCGAGCCGCCGTTTTTCATGCCAAAGCATACGTTTGGCGTGCTTTATTCTCAAAAAGGGTTCGATGCTGCGCGTGACGAACAACGTAAAGCCCCGAGCCCCTCGCTTGGCGCATATCGCACCGTGGAGTTCGTCCCCGAAGAACGTCTCGTGGTCGAGCGTAATCCACATTATCGCGGACTGCCTGGGAATTTTGCGCGCATCGAGGTAAAACGATACAAGGACCGGCAGCAACTCATTGACGCATTCGAGAAGGGCGAAGTCGATCTCCTCGTGCCCAATGCAATCACGCCCGAGCAAGCCGCGGACTTGGGCAAACGCCGTCCGGAAGCGGTATTCATTCGCCCGTCGAGCCTGGTATTGCTATTGCAGCCGGACCTTTCGGTGCCTGTGCTCGCGCGTCGAGATACGCGCAAGGGCCTCTTGGCGGCCATTGATCGGGAACGTATTCGACGCGAAGTGTATGGAGATGCCGGGCGAATTGCACACGTGCCCATTCCAGGCGATTTGCCCAAAGGTGCCGTGACCACGACGTACGATCCCGAGGCGGCAAAGCGTCTTCTCGAGCCGTCCGCGGCGGTTTTGTCGGGGCTAGTGTTGTCGCACAACAAATCGCCCGTGGATACGAAGGTTGCGCAAATCATTCAAGAGAACCTGGCGACCGCGGGCGTGACGATCACGTTGAAGCCGCTCGACTCTGTGTTTCCGCTGTACAAGGCGGGCAAACATGGTGGGCTTGTCTTGTACGCCGTGTCGGGCACTCGTTCGGGCCCAGCCGAGCGGTTTTGGAACATTCCCATCGAAGAAGGCCAATACGTCGAAACGACGCGTAACGATGCGTATGACGATTCCGTCGCCGCCATTGCGACGCGCGAGAGGCGAGCGCTTTATCCCGAGCGTCGCGAGTCGTTACGAGACGCGCTGTATGTCGAATTCTCGCAGAGGTTGCCGCTTTTGCCGCTCGTATTTGCCGCCGAACGTGTCGTGGCAGATCCATTGCTTCGCGGCTGGCAGCGTGAGCCCGTGCGGGGTTTTGGCGAAGGAATCGACGGGTGGTATTTCGAGCAGGGGAAGTGATCGGTTGGCGGGCATTTTCATGTGTGTGGAAGTGTTGCGTTTTGGTGTATCGTTGTTGTTTACGTTGCGGTTGGCACGTGAGCCTGGTCGTTGGAGCTCGAACGAGTTCTAGGCGACACGTTGGAATTTCATGAAAATAAGATTGACCGCTCTCGCCGAGTAAGCGACTCTCTGTATGTACGGGAATACTCGCTGCGCGGGTTTTCGGGCTCGTACGTTGGAGGTCCGGTGAAACGTCGCGACTTTCTCAAGGGTGCCGGGATCGTGGCGGGGACGGCTGCAAGTGGGCTCGGCGTGTCGCTTTGGGGCATGCGCCAAGCTCTTGCATTCGGTGAAGTCCCCAAGGAGGCGGAAAGTATTCTGATTCCGCCTGAACAACGCGCGCAAAATATTCTGGAAATATTTCTTTATGGTGGCGTGAGCCAATACGAATCGTTTTATTGCGTGCCGTCCCTTGGGCAGGCGGACGGTTCGCAATGGTATTCGTTTCTCAATGACGGACGAGTACAAGCTGCCGTGGACAAATGCGGATGGGGACAAGCGCCCCTTACCGAGCCTTTCGGGCTCGATTCCAATGGCGCCATGGTGCATCTCGGGCCCTTCGTCATGCCTTTGCGTGACCGGCCGGATGTCGTCGCTCGGACGCGCGTTTCCATTACCGCTCATGACCTCGAGCCGCACGAAGGCGCCATTCCAATGGTGCTTGCCGGCCGCGGCCTCGGGCACCCCGCGTTGTCCGGGCTGGGCGCACATATCCAGCGCTACTTCCTCGACCAATTTCCCGAGCCTGGGCGAGCGCCCTATTCGTATGCGCTTTTGTCCGCCGGTGCCAATGGTTTGCCCACGGACAACATTCGCAGCGTTGCAGCCATTGGAATGCACCCGGGAGCTGCGAGACCCCTGTCGATTCAAATCGATGCGGCGGGCGATCTGACGCAACTTTTGGGAAGGCAAAACATCGCTCCGGTGCGCCCGCAATACGATGCATTGATGCAGCATTACATCGACCAATACCACGCACGCCTGCAGTGGAAGGGCCAAGGTACGTCACTTCGTGCCCCGCGCCTCGGCGACTTGGAAGCCGCATCTCGCTCGATTGGCAATGCATCGGCCATCTCGGGTGTGCTCGAATCTCAGTTTTTTCAACAATTCGGTGGCTCGCAATGCGGTGACAATGCCGATACCGACGCAATGGGCATGAATGTGAAGCTCGCCGCGCATTTGCTCACGCACCCGACCACACCTGCGAAATACGTTTGCGTCGTGGACACTGGTCTGCAGAGTGCCGACGGCGGCGGCGGATACGATACGCATTTCGAGAACTCGATCACGCAATCGCGCAACCTGTCCCACACGCTGAAGAGTATACTCTCGGTCATCAATCAACCCGGGGAAAACAATCCGATGAAAATCGACCTCGACAAGACCATGATCGTCTTGACGACCGAATTCGGACGAACCCCGTTCAAACAAGGTGATCAAGGACGTAACCATTGGCCCTACGGATTTCCGATCGTATTCATTGGAGGTCCCGTGCGCGCCGTGAACAAGGGTGTTTTTGGCGGCTGTGGTAATGATGGCCGAGCGACTTTGGCGTCGACCCCGCAAGAAAATCGAATTGCCGCTCTGCTCGCCATGGGCATTTGGCCCTTTGCGCAAGAAAGTTACAACGTGTCCGACGTACCCGGTGCTACCAATGAAGTTGGCGCCGCGCTTTTGGTGCAGAAGAGGCAACTGGGGGTGGAGGTATGAAAACGTTAAATAGCTCCAGGCTGCTCGCTCTTCTTTTGCCCTGCGCTCTTTTGGCCGCCGCTGCGCCTGCATGCGTGCCGGACAATGGCGAGCTGCAATTGCCCCGAGTGGATGGCGGTGATCCTCCCGATGACGATGGAGGGCCGCCCGTCGAAGATGCCGCTCCTCCGCCGCACGCGCCGCAGCACGTATGGGCGGAATGTCAGGCTGGCGATCAAGCGTGGGTTCGTCGCGCCATTACGGCGCTCACCGGGCGAAAACCGTGGGGCCAGGCCGAAGTGAAAGCTTTGGCGGATACCATTACGGCCATTCGCAAAGCGGACCTCGCCGAGACCGGCCAATTCGGTGAGCTTGGTGGCGTGCTTCCACCGACGGGTGAAGACCTCGCGCGCGCTCGCAAAGTCGTGGCCGAAATCATCATGCGTGACGAAAACTTCCGCCTGCGTTGGTCCGACTTCTTCATGGACGCGCTTCGTGTCGTCCGTATCGAAACGAAATCGCTTGCCGATTGTTATGGTTCGCCAAACGCCACGACCTTCGACGGTGGAATGCTGGCGGCTTGGGTTCGCGACAATGATCCGTCGGCAAGTGGCTCCCCGATGCCAGGATTCACGATGAACGAGCTGCTGAATTCAGCGCTCGAATTGGACGACGTTTCGCCGATATACCGAGCGCATTTGTTTGCCATGATGTCGCGGCCGTACGACGCAGCGAACGTCGGACCACTCGAAATGGAAAGGGCGCGGCGGCAGAACTTCGGAGCCGTATTCGAACGGTCGTATCTGCATCGGGATCGCGTCTGTTTGGTTTGCCATAACAGCGAATATGCGGTCACCGCTGATGACGACCCGGCGAAAAATCGTCATTGGCAAGTCCCCGGTTTGTTCGAGCAAGCGCTTTATGGATCATCCGCCGCGTTGCATCCGCCGGACGAAGCAGCAACGAAAGGCTCCGACGAATTGCGCGCCTTGTCCATGCTTCGGTATGACGGCGTCGCCGATTCCAATGGAACGGCGCCTTATGGCTGGAATGGGGACGCGTGCGGCCGATTCCGGACGCCCACGCAAGATGATCCGTTGGGCGTCGATACCTATTTCGGATCAATTCGTTCGACCCAGAACGAGCCGAATCGCGGCCGTCGCGCAAGCGTCTGGGACCTCGAACAAGCATTGCATCGAGGTGTCGATCTGCTCGCGGACGGCGGTCTCGAGCGATTGCCAGGCGATGTGCTCGCCGATCCGGACGAAGCCTTTGCCTATCTAGTCGCGCAAAACATCGTCGATCAGGTCTGGTCCGAAGTCATGGGCACTCGTCTCACCATTGCGACGCACTTTCCGCGCACGCAAATGCAGCGCGACATTTTGCGCGAGCTGACGGAGCATTTCATTGCCTCGCATTTCTCGCTCAAGACGCTGCTGGTGGACATTCTGGCGCACCCGCTCTTCAATTTGAAAGCGCCAGAAGAAGGCTGCGGCCTCGAGCCGTACGAATTGCCGCGCGTCTTGAACCCGTGGAGTAATGCGGAAAAAGATGTATCCCGTCAGTTGAATAGCCCAGGCGATGGCGTTTTTGCGTTGTCGTCACGACCGCTACGCCGAGGTTTCCATTGGGCGATGGAATGGCCTGAATATCCGCAATACCCAGGAGGCCCGGAACAGGTATTCCAAACCGCCACCGGGTTTTTCTTGAAAGACGGCGAGCCAGGTTTCCGCGGGCTCGACTTTCAAGGACGTCTGACGTGGGAAGCCAATTTCGGGGCGTGTAAATCGGGCGGGCCAAATGACTTCGTGGCGAAAGTCGTCACGCAAGCGCAATCAATTCCGGGAACGACGCTGAGCGACGTGATCATTGCAATGAAAGATCGCCTCGTGGGTGAGCCGTGGATCGAGCCTACGAAAGAAAAGCCGCTCATCGTGGATTTGCTTGGCTCGAGCCTCGACGACAAGCTCCTGGCATTCCTCGACGTCCGCGCCCGAGCTTATTGCGGTGTGCTCGTTTCGTCTCCGCAATTCATGCTGGGTGGTATGGTCGCCAAGGACACGGACCAATTGCCGAAGCTGCAGCTTCCCGAAAGGTCGTACGATGCGATTTGTGGCGGTGTCGTTACCGTCGCCGGTCAGCTCGGCGTGCCGTATACGCTCACCTGTGGATCTGGCGCGATTACGGCGACGAAGTTGTAATCGTCATCCCGAACATCGATAACGCGTGCCGCGTCGTGCTCGCGTCGTGGGCGATGCGGCACCGCGAAGGCAGTGGTCCTTTCGCCACGCCTCCAAACCATATTGCAGCCATTCCCGCTCCCAATGCGCCTTCGATGTCGGCTGCATAAGAATCGCCTACGTGCACGATTTTCTCGACGGGTACGCCAAGCTTTTCGGCCGTCCAATCGAATATCGCGCGGTGAGGTTTTTCCATACCGAGTTTTCCACTGTCCGCCACGACATCGAAACGGTCGGACCAACCCATTTCGTCAATCAACTGAGCCAAACGTCCTTCTGAATTCGATACGACTCCAACGGGCACATCGGCTGCACGAAGCTCGTCAATCAATTCGATCATGCCGGCAATCGGGCGGCGCCAAAGGTTTTTGATGGGCTGCTGTTCCCAAAGAAAATCGACTGCTTGCGTGCGATGGTCGTCTCGGAGCGACGGAGCGGCATGCCGGAGCAGTGCCAACATGAGGATTTTCCACGGATGACCGCCATAACCCTGATGAATGGCGTCGTTGTAGGCTTTCCAAGCTTCGGGAAGCGCGGCCTCGATGGCTTTCGGGTCAGCAATCCAACCGTGTTCCGCAAGGCGTGCGGAGGTGAGGTCGGCATCGAGGCTGGCGAGGGTTTGTCCGAAATCGAAAGTGACGGCGCAGTATTTTTCGAGGCTCACGTTGCTCGTGTAAGCAAATGAGCTGCGGCAGTCAATCGTTGTTCGTGCCTTCGTACAGCCGCTCGATGTCGGCCGCGAAATTCTGATTCACCACCCGGCGCTTGAGCTTGAGCGTCGGGGTCAGTTCGCCATTCTCTAGCAAGAATGCCCTCTGCGTGATGTGGAATTTTTTGATTTGTTCCACGCGGGCGAGCGTCTTGTTGGCTTCGTCGACGCCTTTTTGCACGGCTGCAATGACCTTGGGATTTCCGCTCAGCGTAGCCATGTCGGCACTCGGCATGCCCGCCAATTCACCAGCCACGAGCGGATCGATCACGACGAGTGCCGTGAGGAACTTACGGCGATCGCCAATGACCATTGCGTCTGCAATGGGCGGATTGCTCTTCAAGGCCTCTTCGATGTTCTTCGGCGTGATGTTTTTCCCGCCCGCAGTAATGATGATTTCCTTCTTGCGCCCGGTAATGAATAGGAATCCTTCCGGATCGAATTGTCCGAGGTCGCCCGAATACAGCCATCCATCCTTGAGCGTCTCTGCCGTTGCTTCAGGCTCTTTGTAATAGCCCAAAAACACGTTCGGCCCTTTGAGGAGAATCTCCCCGTCGTCCGCAATCTTGACCTCTACGCCCGCTATTTTCGGTCCCACGCTGCCAAGCTTGGTTTTACCTGTCACGTTGTACGAAGTGGGGCCCGTGCCCTCTGATTGCCCGTAGACCTCGCTCACGATGATATCGAGACCCAAGAAGAATTCGAGCACGTCTTTCGCAATGGGCGCAGCGCCGCTCACGCACACGCGAGCGCGTGACATGCCAATGGCCGTCTTGAGCTTTTTGAAAACCAACTTTTGAGCAAGCTTGTATTGCAGGCCCAATGCTCCCGAAGGCTCCTGACCGCGCATCTTGAGCGCATTCGCATCACGCGCGACATCCATCGCCCAGGACACGAGCGCTTTCTTGGCGCCCTTGGCATCCCTGAGTTTGCCCGAGACTCCGGCGTAAAACTTTTCCCAAATTCGAGGTACCCCGAAGAACACCGTCGGTTGAACCTCTTTGAGGTTTTCCGGTACCTTCTCGATGCTTTCGGCGAAATAAAGCTCGCCGCCCATCGTGATCCCGCCGTGAATCGAGAACATCTGCTCGGCAATGTGCGAAAGAGGCAGATACGAAAGCGCCACGTAGCTCGAAGTGCCTCCGATGAGCTGTGCCAACGTGTCGGCAGTCCACATGAGATTGTTGTGCGACAGCATCACGCCTTTCGGCGGGCCGGTCGTTCCCGAGGTGTAAATCAGCGTCGCCAAACCCGATGGTTCGAGGGCATCGAGGCGCTCGAAAAACACCTTGTCCGTCACGTTCGCGCCCTTGTCCAAGAACGCATCGTACGTAATCGCCATTGGATGATCGATACGCTCGGCGTCGCGCATCATCACGATGTGCTTCAGCTTGGGCAACTCACTGAGCTTCTTTTCGACCTTCGCGAACTGCTCTTTGTTTTCGAGCAGCACGACTTGGGATTCGGCGTGGTTGATGATGTACTGGACTTCTTCGGCCGAGCACGTCGTGTAGATGCCCGCGGGAACGCCGCCGACTGCCATTGCAGCCACGTCGAACGCGACCCACTCGGACCGATTGAAGCCGAGGATGCACACGGTAAAACCCGGCTGTTGGTCCAGCGCGATGAGCGATTTACCGAGTCGCTTCACTTCGTCAGCGAGCTCGCGATAATTTTTGGGGCGGTAAACGCCGGCTTTTTTACTTTGATGGGCCGGTGCGTTCGGACGTCGGTCGGCCTGCGTGAAGAGTCGGCGAGGAATCGTGTCGAGTGTGGCCATGGCGGCCACAGGATAATCGAAGTGCGGCCGTTATGGACGCTTCTTCTCACTTTCTCCAGCCGAAGAAGACGGCGTAGGGGCACGCAGCGCCGATGATGCGGATGGAGTCGCAGCCGGTTCAGAAGGCTGTGGCGCTACAGGCCGTTTCTGCTCCAACGAATCCACCGCTTCTTGCCTTTGCATAGCCTGTCGCAGCACGAGCAGTCGTTCCACCAAACCCGTCGCTTCGTCCGCGGACATGTCCACCCTTGCGGAGATGCGCGTCCCTTCCGTGCCGATCTTCATCCTCTCGAGGATCGGTGCCGCGCCAATCACTCGAAACAGTAAATCCTCGGACTGCGACGCTCGTCTCGCATCGAAAATCTTCCCGAGCTCTTCGCACGACTTCGCCGCTTCACACGCCACGATCCCGGACAAACCCACCCGTGCGTCGAACGAAATCGCTACGCCAATGCCGATCATCGATGCCGCCGGCGAGCCTGACGCTCCACCTCGCGCGAGCTCTTCGTTCAACGTGCGTCGTTGCTCCGGCGTGAGCACCACCGTGACGCGCAGCGCTCCCGAGCCGATGTCCTGCCCCAGTCGCGCATGCAAAATGTCCTGCGAAACACGAGGGATTCGTCCATCGGCCGCATCGATCATCGCGCGCAAATACGTTCCCGCACCAAGCAGCACAGGCCCGCCATCTCGCACCGCGATCTCTGCATCGCTCGACAGCGCCGCCGAGTCACGTACCGTGCGAAACCCTCCGATGGGACTCACGACCGGCTTTCCACCACGCGCTTCGATCACTTTGCTCGCGCACGTGAGCAGCGCTTCCGCATCGATCTTTCCCACCGCCACGAGACCGAAATCGCCATCGTTGCCCGCTGCAGGAATCCCCACGCCGAGTTCGGTGATGCTCTCCATCGGATCGAAGCCGCACACGTCGCGCACCTTGCCGATGCCCGCAATCTCGCGGCCTTCCGAGAACAACGGCGCCATGACGCCCGTCTTGCGCAGCACGCTGACATCGGCTGAAGCCACGAGCAAAGCGCCATCTGGGATCGCATCGAGCGACGAGACGAACGCAGGCGATTTCGTTTTAGCCCAAACGAAATAACCAACGGCGAAGGTGGCCGAGATGATCAGAGCGGCCAGCGCTTTGTGCACAGGTTTTTGCACGCAACTCCCGTATCACGATTTTTGTCGCTCGTCGGGGCCGTGCATGGGATCGACGATACGTTCTGCAAAAACAGAACACAAGCGAGGAAAGGCCTTGTTCAGCCGTCGTTTTTGCGCTTGTCACGTTCGAACATGCGCCCGATGACTTCGCCGATCTTGGGCACGGTCGAGTGAATGATCACGATGCCGATCAGGAATGCGACGAGGGCGAGTTCGTTGGAGGTGGCGAAGCTGAACATCGAGGTCTTGAGCTTTCCTTACCATCTACAACGTGACGCGGGGGGATTGTCGTATATTGACGACAAGCGGCTTCTTGGAAAACGAGCTGAGAAAACGAGCTGAGAAAAACGAGCGAACGAGCGGGGCGCACGCGTTGACAGTCTGGCCTCTCGAGATGAAGGAATACGGCGTGTCCATGATGGACGACGCCCCGAAGACGGTTCACCGCGACGTGATCCTGATGGCCGATGCCTCGCCGGAAGGACTAGCGATCGCGGCGGCACTGCGCGTGCAGGGGTTTGCCGTAGCGACGTCGACGGTCGAACGACTCGACGCAAGCGTGATCGAAGAGTCGCCACGCGTGCTCATCGTCGACATCGATCAGCCCGGTGCACGCGCTGCGATCGAACGCGTCCGAGACATGCAAGGAGGCGAGGGTGCCGAGCTGGTTTGTCTGGGCAATCCGTCTCGCGCAGCCGAGGTAGGAGCCACGACGGCATCGGGGCGTGCGTTCGCCAGGCCCGTCGACATTCACGCGATCATCGCGCAAATCGGCGCACTCGCGGACCCAGCTCCGATCGACGACGAATACTTCGACGACGCCATCCATGACACCTCTCCGAGGCGTCCTGGTGAGAGTTTGCCCCCGGTGTACATCGCTGATGGAAGCGGTGCGTTTTCCGCCGTTTTCCAATCGGTTTATCCCACCGGACCGGATCCGACCGAGATGGGCTCGTCGATTTTTCCTCCCGAAGAATCCGATGGCCAATCACCCGTCGCGCTGCTCGCGACGCATCCGATGCAACTGTCCCCCGAGCTCACGGAGTTGCTCGCGGCTGCAGAACAAAAGATGCTCAGCGAGCCTTTCGTGTCGTTGCCGCCAGCCGCGCACGCCGAAGAAGACTCCGACATCGTGCTCGGCGACGAGTACCTCTCGCTGCTCGATGACCCCATCGATGCCGAGGAAGATGCACCAGGAACCGGCCCGGAACTGGGACAAGCCGGCGCGATCGATTTGACCACCGGGCCGCAACTGATCGCAGGTTTGTCTCTATCTACAACGCAAGCAAGTCCGAGTGCCGTGGTTGCTGTACCCGACACGGTTCCTCCGGCGACCACAGCGAATGTTCCGAGCGCTGGAGGCTCTCCGCCGGTCGACACGTCACCTCCTTTCCCTCGTGCAGCGCTGCCGCATGTCAACGTGCGCGATGCGATTAGGGTGCGTGATGTCGTTCCGGACAAACTTCCGATTTCGTACGCGGACGAAGGGTCTGTCAGTCCAAACATTCCGCGGCATGTGCCCATCTCGATAGACACACGTGGCGTGCTCTCGAGCGCTTCGACTGAGTCACCGGTGCGCAGGACCGACGCTGGCTCGATGATGGCTTCGGTAAAACGCCAGGTGCCACCGATCGTTTTCGATACGACGCACGATGCGCAACCAGCGACAGTTTTACCAGGGCGTTTGTCCGCGGCGTTCAACAGGATCGATGTGGGACCAGCGACGTCGAACTCATCGCCGACGACGCAACCGTCGATGAACTCGATGATGGGTCCGTCGACGATCAATCCATCAACGATCAATCCATCAACGATCAATCCATCAACGATCAATCCATCAACGATCAATCCGTCGACCAACCAAC
>CAZETM010000274.1:0-10990 GCA_964514885.1 uncultured Polyangium sp.
GGAGGGGCAGGAGGCGGAGGTCCACCCCCGCCGACGCCATACGATCTATTCTTGAAAGTCGAGCCCGAGCTCAAGGCCAACTGCTACATTTGCCACAAGGAAAATGGATCGGCGGACGCTCCATTCATTGCTGGCAGCTCGCCGGAAGAGCGTTATGCGAGCATTACGGCGTGGCCGGGGATTGTCACGTCATCGGTGACGGACAGCATATTGCTCACGCATCCGGATGAGCCCACGCATGGTGGTGGCGAGGCACCGCCATTGCCCACGGAAATCAAGCCGGGCGTGATTGAGTGGTTGCAGTCGGAATCGGCGAATGCGCCCGGTGCAATCGAAGAGATTGGGCCGGCGGTAAAACCATTCCGACCGATCGTGGGTGGAGCATTCAATACGGTTTACCTCGGCAGCCTCGGGCCCCAATTCGAATTCGCGTCGATTTCGTTCAATGCGAAAGCGATTGGCGGGACCACCGAAGCTCCGACGATGCTTTGGCTGACGAACATCACGGTGCACACCATTGCGGACCAACCGATTCACGTCGTGCATCCGCTCTTCACCGTGTACGCGCCTGGCGAGCCGGCCAATCCAGATCCGGTCGATAGCTTCTCGAACATCGACCAGACGTTTACGATCGATGGGGACCCGACGCTCGGCACGGGCGAGGTCATTCTGACGAATTGGACGAAGGGCTCGTATCTCGGATTGGCGTTCGAGCTCATCGAGGTATACGGCGGCAATCCCGGCGGCGCGGGTGGCTGCAAAGACATTGCGACGTTCATGACGAACGTCGTGCCTGCGATGCAGACTTGCATGTCGAAATGTCACGGAGGGACGGACCCACAGGCGAAAGGCACGATGAATTTGGCCGAGCTCAATGCAATGACGCCGACGTCGGCGTGTATCGAGGTCAGGGCGCGGATCAAGCCGGGCCTGCCGGATCAAAGCCAAATCGTATTGGTGACTGATCCGACGCAGATCGTCGTGCATAAATACAAATTCGATGGGAACTTAAACCAATACAACGCATTCAAGGACGCTGTGACGCCTTGGATCATGGCGGAGCAATGATGATGAACAGGGTCAATAGAGCGTGGAAAGGAGCGGCGCTGGCGGGCCTAATGGTGGGCCTATTCGCGTGCCAGCAACAGGATCCCACGAAGCTCATCGGAGGGGGCCCCAAGCCTTGTCCACCCGATACCACGGGTGGCGCAGGCGGCACGGGGGGCGATGCCACTAGCGGCGCCGGAGGTACTGGCGGCACTGTAGCCACGGGCGGCAGTGGCGGCACGGGCGGGGCGGTAGCGAGCAGCAGCTCGGCCAGCTCCAGTTCTGGCACGGGCAATGACGTGCTCGATGCGCGTACCCTTTCGTATTCCGAAGCGCTACGTACGGCGAGCATCAAGCTGACGGGCAAAATGCCGTCGATGGCGCAGATCGAAGCCGTTCGCGTTTCGCCGAATCCAAAAGAAACGTACGAGAAGTACATCGACGAATTCATGGCGTCGCCGCGCTTCCCAGCGGCGATGATTGAATTCTGGAAAAATACGTTCCGTTCGGGCGGCGCCGCTGCGGGGGCGATTCCCAATCGGGACGGTGCTCCCAATTTCGCTGCGCAAATCACCGCCCAGGGGCTCGATTATCGGCAGTTGTTCACCGCGACGAGCGGCACGTGTCCCACGTTCGATTCGGCAACCGGCGCATTCACGCCTATGGATTGTCCGAATGGTCCGACGACCGCCGGCGTGTTGTCCGACATGGGCCTCATGTACCAATACGCCAGTGCGCTCGGCTTCCGACGCACGCGTTTCATTCAAGAAACGTTTACCTGTCGCAAGCTGCCTGCGGAATGGAGTTCGACGCCCGTCGTCAAGGGGGCGGGTACTTATACGTCGCCTTGGCCTTTCGAGACGATTGCCACCATCGACAATCCTGACACGGAAGTGGATGGTCGCATCGCCTTCCAAGACACGACGTCTGCGATTTGCGCCAACTGTCACACGACGACGAATCATCGCACGCCGCTGTTTGCCGTCTACGACGAGAATGGCAAATATGTGACACCGACGATCGGAGCCGACGGCATTTTGATATTCTCGGTGGTGGTGCCGATCGAGGGTAGTCCGTTCGCGAAAATGTCCGATTACCTCGTTCCTGGTGAAACCACGGCGTGGAAGCTCAACAAACCGGCTGCCAACGTTCTCGAATTCGGTCAACAAATGGCCGCGGACGACGAAGTGGCTCGGTGCGGCGTTCTTCGTATGTGGAACTTTGCCTTCTCGAAGGGCGACGCGGTCTACGACCTTGGCGATGCGCCCGATAGCGTCATCGGTGGGTTCGTCGATTCATTCAAGGCAAATGGCTACAACCTGCGCGCTACGCTCCGCGCCGTGTTCGTCCACGACGACTTCGTGAGGTACTAAATCATGGCAAGGACATTGATTGGCTGGGTACTTCCCGGCGTGTTCTTTACCGTGGGATTCGGATTCTCGGCATGCGTGGGCTCGTCCAATCCCGATGACAACGCATGTGATCCGACCCTCACGACCAGCGCCAGCTCCAGCGGAGCGGGTGGCATGGGTGGTGGTGTCATTGGCACCGGCGGAACGGGCGCTACCGACAATGGTGATCCCGAAACGAGCAAAGACCCGAACAACAACTTCCATCATCTCAACGACCCGGTCACTGCTGGTGCAAGCGATCCATTCGAGATCCTCAAGCAACGTGCGTCCGAAGGTCCTCCCGACGTTCGTACGCGCCTGCATTCTTGCAACAAGCTCTCGTACTCAGCGCTCGGCGAGTTTCTCACGTCGCGCGGCGTGAATCTCGATTTGGCTGCTGGTGCAGGCCAGCCGCCGTCGGCGGGCGATTTGTTCAAGGCTGCTTCCACTCGCGACGCGCTTGGCTTGGCCAATTACGACGCGCGTATGGGCGAGGCTCCGTATTACACGATCTCGTCGGCCACGAAGATGTTCGACATCTTCGTGCAGGCGGCACCGCAGATCATTGCGAACATCCAGAACATGCCGGAATGCCAAGTCAATGGCGTCGGCAGCACGATGTTCGACGTCGTCACGGGAAGGTGCGAATTCAACGCGCTGAGCTGCATCATGGCTCGTCCTGCCACCGAGGATGATCTCGAGCTGTGCAATCTCATGATCTCCCAGGCCAGCCCTGCCGAGCTTCCCAACCGCAAAAATGTTACCATTGCCGCATTCCTCGCTGCGGCTCACACGTGCCAATAGGAGACGGGCCATGGCGAACTACAAGCTCAAAGAAATGCGCGGCCCGGAGCGCCGTAACTTCTTGAAGTTCATGGGCGTTGCCGCTGCCGGCTTCGCGCTCGAGCGATCCAAGCTCTTGAACTTCCTCGCCGATGAAGGCGGAACGGCATTGGCTGCCGAGTTATGTGCCGAGACAAACCGTCACGTCGGTATCATCGCCGGTGGTGGTAACTTCTGTCAGTGGTCGCTGATGTGGCCGCTGCCCGATGTCGCCAAAGCCATGAACCCTGTTTTCGCCTACAGCAAGATTGGCGAAGGGTTCTTGCACGATGGGGACAAACCCTATTTCCAAAATGGTCCCGGGGCCAAGCCTTTCTATTACGGACCGGATTCTCCGTTCGTCGTAGGCGGTGTCCCGACGCGTCCGATGTCGGCTTTCCTCGTCGCCGACCCGGTCGTGCATCATCGCAAGCCGCTGCGTCAAGTCACCATTTCCGGTGCGTTGCCCGGTAATACCGCCGGTGCGGACGATGGCGTTGCGGGTGGAAGCGTTACGCTTTTTGCCGCGATTGCCTCATTGCAGCGGACGACTCCGTCGATTTTGCCGTCGATTGGTGTCGCTCCCGCATCGATGGGCAATGCGCCCGGTGCTCCGGCACTGGCGGTCGTGCCGAGCGCGGATGCAATGGTCGATCTATTCAACAGCGCCGCTGCTCGTCTCATTCTGTCCGCCGAAAAAGACAAAGCGCTTTTCGAGACGTACTACAAGGCCATTTTGGGCCTGCGCGAAGCGGCTGGTCGTCCCACGTGGGCGCGTGAACTCGATATTGCCAAAAAGGCTGCGAACCTCATTGGCAAAAACCTCTCGCAGCAGCTCATGCCGTCGGCTGCCGACCTGCTCTCCTATGGCGTCAACGAAATGAACGGCATTGGGGCTGCCAGTTGGTACAGCGCCGGTGGTGACGGATCGCCTGCCAAACAGCGCGTCATCAATATGGCCAAAGCGCTCATCATCACCAAGAAGGCATTCGCGCTTGGCTTGACGAACCAGGTCCTCATCGGGACCATTCCCGAAGCCGGTGGCGCCAATGGATTCACCGATCCGCACGCCACGTTCGACGACCTGCCCGGCGCGCATATGGTCATCAAGTACTGGGGCATGGCGCTCAATGCCTTCTACAATGATCTCGCAACGACAGGCGATCCTGCATGTACGGGACAAACCCTGGACAAGACGACCATTCTTACGGTCCATGGCGACCATCCGCACGATCCGCTTTCGCGTCCGGGCTGGAAAGACTCCACGCCTGGCAATTCGAACTGGATGTACGTGATGGGTAATGGATACATGCCGTCCGGTTGGCACGGTCATCCCCGGACCGATAACACGGCCGGCGGTATCGATCCGACGAAAGGCACGGAAATTCCCTACAATGGCCAAACGTCGGCGCATGCTGCCAGCGGTGCCGTGCTTTACGCGGTTGCGAAGGGCGACATGAAAAAGGTCAAGGAATTCTACAAGGGACCGGATATCACGTCGCTTGTGAATCCCGTCTGATTGATTGGGGGGCGAATGCCCCCCACGTTCCACTATCCCCTCAATCGTTCCGCAATCTGTACCGCATTCAATGCGGCGCCCTTACGCAGGTTGTCCCCGACAATCCACAGATTCAGCGTGTTCGGTAGCGTCAAATCCTCACGCACGCGCCCCACGAATACGTCATCCTCGCCCGCAACGTCGCGTGGTTGCGGATGTCGCCCAGGCGCGTAAGGCTCGTCGAAAAGCCGCACGCCAGGTGCATTGCGGAGCAAGTCCCGCGCTTCCTTTGCCGAAATCGGCCGGCGAAACCGCGCATGCACCGCTTCGCTATGCCCCGTCACCACCGGCACACGCACCGTCGTCGGTGAAACGCCAATCCTCTCGTCCCCGAAGATCTTCCGCGTCTCGTGCACCATCTTCATCTCTTCTTCCGACCAATCTGGAAGGCTGCTCGCTTTCCAGTCCATCAGCAGATTCATCGCCAACGAAGCAGGAAACACCTTCGCTTCCGGAGTTTGTCCGTCTGCAACCTGTCGCGTCTGCAGGAGCAGCTCCATCATCGCCTCGTGTCCCTTGCCGCTCGCGGCTTGGTACGTGCTCACGACGATGTGCTCGAGACCCGCTGCGTCGTGCAGTGGCCCCAGCGCTACGACCATCTGGATCGTGCTGCAGTTCGGGTTCGCGATGATGCCTTTCGGACGCACTTTCGCCGCGTCCATGTTCACCTCGGGCACGACGAGCGGCACGTCGGGATCCATGCGCCACGCGCTGGAATTGTCGATCACGATCGCTCCGCGCGCAGCCGCGAGCGGCGCAAGCTCTCGTGCTGCCGACGCGCCTGCACTGAACAGAGCGATGTCCACTCCATCGAACGCTTCCGCGCACGCCACTCCAACTGTCAGTTCACCGCCGCGGAACGGCACAGTTTGTCCTGCCGAACGCGGTGATGCCAGTGCCAAAACCTTTCGTGCGTCGAATCGACGCTGCTCGAGGGTCCGCAACATTTCTCGTCCCACGACGCCCGTGGCGCCCACGACTGCGATGACGCACGACATGGGCTGCGTATAGCGCTCGGGATCGCCATCGTGCAAGAACGCTGCGTGCCTTCGCCCTGCGCGCTACGATGTTCCCCGATGCGCACTCGCCGGTGTTCACGGTCCATCGTGCTGACGGCTCTGGCGTTTGCCCTGACCGGCTGTTCGTCGAAACAAAACGTCTCGACGGTCGCGGGATCCTCGAAAACCAAGCCCGTGCCGACTGCGGTCGTGAGCATGGTTTCTCCGTCGCGCCTCGTGCCCGACATTCGCAACGAGCGTGGCGTCGTCGCGTATGAAAGCGGTGCACGTCGCGCGCTCGTCAATCGCATGCGCATCGTCGTCTACGACGACGGCACCGTCGAACGTGCAGCCGAACTCCTTCCGCTCGGAGTCGTTCACGCGGCGCCTTTGCCGAGCCGTCTCGGCGGTGGGTTTGTCTTTCATGCATCCATCAGCGGCAGCACGCAGATCTGGCGAGCGCCTTCGTGGCTTGGAAAGCTCAAGCCGCTCGTTCAATTCGGCTCCATCGCCACCGACGTCATCCCTGGATTCGATCGCCTTTACGTCCGTTTGTCCGGGAAGAACAATCTGCTCGCCGTCGATGCGGAGAGCGGTGAAGTTCGCTCGCTCGCTCCGCTTCCGCCGGCCGCTGCGTACGGCGGTCTCGCCTTCGCTGACGGCTTTCGAGCTGTCGTCGATGTCGACATGCGTGGCGTGCTTGCAACCTTCGATGCTGGCGCAACTTGGCGCCCGTTGAGTTTGCCCGAGCGTCCCACCGCGATCCTCGTCGTCGATGGCGAACCGATGATTTTCGTGCCTCAAGGCAAGTACGTTCTCGATGCTCGCGGCAACTTGACGTTTCGCAGCAACATCACTGCCGAGACCGACGACGAAGGCCTGGAAACGAAGCTTCCCACGCCGCGTGGTCCCTTCGGCAAACGACCTCTTCGCGCGGCCATCGAAGATGGTTTTCCCGACGCGAACGACACTGCAGTCGTCGCTCGATCCGGCGCGCTTGCTCGCGTTTCTCTGCGCACCGGCGGCATCGTCGAAATGGCATCTGCTGCGTTTGCAGAACGTGAAGCGACCTGCCACGGCGTGCGTCTCGGAGCCTCGTTTGGGTTTGTCTGTGGCGAACGCGATGGAGCGACGAACGTCTACGCATTCGCGCCTCCGCTCGCGATGCAGAAGGTTTTGTCGTTCAAAGGCCCGAGGTTTGTCTCGGCCAGTGGCAATGGAGCGCTCGTCGTTCGAGGCCCGTGTGGCGAAGGTCCCGAGGACGAAAATGGTTTGCGCGTGTATTGCGTGCGCTCGGTCGAAGGCTCTACGCGCGAGGTGCGGGTCAAAGGCGATCTCGGTGTCGAACGAGTCGTAGCGCTTGCGGATGGCCGCGTCGCGATTCTCGTCCCGCCGCGAAACGGTGGCACGGGCCAAGTCACGACCATCGACGGCGCCAAGGTCTCGACGGCGGCTCTTTCGCTTCCCGCGAAACCGAGATCGATCTTGCGCGAGCTCAAGCGCGGCATGTGGCTCGAGGGTTTCGAAGAGCGCGAACCGGGCGTGCTTGGTGGATGGGTCGAGGCTGGTGGACCGGTCGTTGGCGTACGCGTAGCGCTCGATGGAAAGGTTTCTGGAGGCGAACCTCGGCACAATGAAAACGGCGTGATCATGTCGGGTCGTTTTGCGTTGTCGCAAGGCGAGGGCGGACGAGCTGCCGAATCGACCGACGGTGGCATGAGTTGGAAAGTGTTCGACATGCCGGAGCACGACGTGGCGCCGGGCGATGCCGACACGCGCGCATGCGGGCCGGTAGGATGCGCTCTTGCGGGGTGGATTCGAGTTGGTTGGGGCAAACCTGCAGTGGCGAACGATCTCGCGTCTGCCGCGGCACCTCCGTCGCTCTACATTCCGACTTCGGTATCGCCGACGGTTAGTGTCCGATGTACACCATTCGGCAAACCCATCACGGAGCCTCTCCCGGACAAACCCGTCGCAAAGCCACTGCCTGTTGCGGTTCCTTCCGCGGTGATCATAAGTCCATTTGGTCGTTTATCGACTCCCTCGTCGGCACAGAAATCGCCCTGGCAGCCATTTCGGAATTCTCCGCCGCCGTTGCTGGGTGTAGACGAAGTGGGGATCGACAATGGCGCGCCGTTCGATCTCATTTCCATACGTGCGTATGCGTGGGGGAAAAAAGGCTCGGATTGGGCGCGTTTGGGACATTTCACCATTCGTTTCGACGATCGATTCGATCCGCTGGGTGGTATGCGTTCGACGGCGATAGCGCCGCCTCCGTGGTCGGACGAAGTGGCGACTCAGGACGCGATGGGCGTCGGTTCTTATCCGGTGGCATTATGGAACACGCACCTCGATTCGTCTGGTCGGCATGCATTGGCGCATGTTTGTCGCGGCGCAACGTGTTCGTTTTTTGCGGCGAGCGAAGGTCAACCGGCGCTTCTTTTGCGGGACGCATCAGGGCGCACGACGGGTTATCAGCGACCTGTTCCGCACGGCGCGGTGCGCGTCGGTGAAAGCTGGTTTTTCCTGGCCCCAGGAGCGACGCCAGGCACGATTATGGTCTATCGAGCGGACTTGGGCGTGATTCGTCGCTTGGCCATGTTTCACCGGCCATCCATAGCGACTTCATCCAGGTACAATGCATATGGCAATACCGAACATCCGCGGCTGGTGCGACGCGCATTGGGGGCGGGTATTGGTTTGTTATTTACGAATATCCCTGAGCCGGGCGAGCGTTATGGATCCATGTACGTATTGCCGCTCGATCCCGATACCGGAGCGCTTGGCGAGCCCATTGCTTTGGGCAAGCGAGATCTTGGTGGGAAATTGCCGTCCCGTTGTGCTGAAGGTCAAGACGGCTGGCTGATGGACACGTTGCTCGACACGAATCCTTCGGTGCAACTCACGTCGGGACGCGCGGTCGTCGATACTGTGGAATTCCGATTGCGAATGGATCCGGGCAATGCGTGTGTCGAAGCCATGGCGGGGCGTATTGACGGGGTGTTCTTCCCCGACAAGGACGTCAAACCCGCTACGGACAAACCAATCCCTGGAGCGGTTACGTTGTCGGCGACGGAGCGCATGACGGGACGGCGGTGGACGTTTGCGTGTACGAAGCCGTGAATGATGCGGGGCGCCTAAACAAGCGCTGAGGAATCGTGAGCGCTCGGACTCGACGAAAGCACGGTTTGACATTTTCGTGATTGCCAGGAAAAACGCCTACGTGGGAGCGGGCCAAAAGTATCACCCGTGTGGGAGTCTACGAACACCACACCGCTCAGAAGAGCAGCGCGCCGTTTTCGATGCGCACTCCCGCGCTTTTTGCTGTGCGCGGCGTGATTTCAAACGTCGTAGCGCTCGTCGTCCACATATAAATGCCACCAGCCATCGCGCCGGCGCCGGCAACGAAGCCAATTATGCCCGGAATTCGGCTTCCGTCCACCGAACGCCCCGTCTTCGGATCAAAGGATGGCAGCGGCATGATGGCAAACAATGCTCCACTGAGCACCGCGACACCTCCCAATCCTGTCAGCATGATGCCGCCCCAGCGTCTCCACACGCTGCCTCCACGCACCCGCGCTTCGACGTCTCCGTCGTAATTGGTGAGCTTGAAAGGCTGCGAAGGAACCATACCCGGTGCGGCAAAGAAAAACTGCGTACCGTCACGACCGTCGATGATTTCGTCACAAGGCGCCGCACAAACGCCTCGCGTTACCACGCCTGTGGCTGATCCGCGGCTGGAAACCACCGCAATCGTGGATTCGACCTTCATGAGCTCTACATCGGGATACGTCGCTCGAATACTCATGCGCGGAGCGCCTTGGGCCGGTTCGCTCAGCGCCTCGTCGTCGTCTTCCTTGCGCTCTTTCTTGGGCTTCTTGGGCTTTTTGGGTTTTGCCGCAGTAGGCTCATCGGCGTCTTCCTTGTACTTACCCCGCTCGACTTTGGCGATTTTCGACCAGGCAATGGTCCGTTCCTTCCCCTTGACCACGATCGTCGCTTCGTTTCCGGGCTCGACGGCGACGATCGTTCCCCGAAGCATCCCGCCGTCCTTTAGACTGATTTCGTCATCGCCGAGCCCCGCTGCGCCGCTCGCTAATGCAAGCGACGGAAAGCCGATGACGAGGGTAACTAGCATGATGGGCAACAAGCGCGTCATGATTGCCACATATCAGAGGTTGTTTCTGTTGGCAACTAAAAAAACGTGGTTGGCTGTTCATGCTGGAGCACGGGGAAATGCCGAATCGGAATCCGCAGAGCTTCAACAATCACATACTGGGATTGTCTTTCGATGACGATCAGGACTGGCGATTAGGTGAGTACCATTACAGAAAGCGGTTGCGTTATCGGCGACGGAGCGAATGACGGGACGGCGATGGCGTCGACAACGATTTGGCCAAAAGCAAACAATCCAAGAATGACCGCGATGCAGCGACCAAAATCCTCTTGCGCATCCTGCCGCTCGCTATTGATTGGCAACGCGTCGTCCTGACGGCTCTTCGCGATTTCCCGGACCGATTCACGCAAACCACCAACTTTCTCGAATTGCCGCTGCGTACCGAAACCATTGCAGAAATCGTCCTGGCGGGCATCGATGACCGGTTGTGTCAATACACGTTGCCGGATTCCGGTAAAATGCCCATTGGCGCAGGTGTCGTGCGTATTCCGGCTGCTTCGCGCACCGCGCTCATCGATATCGATGGCTCACGTCTCGCCGAATGTGTCGTTCAGGATCTCGCCGCCAGGTTCATGATTGACTACAAAAAGTACAGTGAGCTGCGGGATGCGGTCGAGGCGCACTTGTTATCCACGACCCAGTACGCAGTCGACGACGAATTCCTTCCATTTTATTTGCTCTTCGTCCGCGAAGACCATGACGACGACAAACTTTATGCGCTCGCTCGGGCCAAGCTCAAAGACGAGCTGCCATCGTTGCGTCTTGTGCGTTTGACCGGCACGGACGTCAAGCAGGAAACCCTTCTCGCCAAAATCATCGACGCCATTTTGAGGCGCCCCTGAAAGTACCATGTCCTCGTTGTTCCTAACCAAACCCGCGGATGGAATCGTTCGTCTCCCTGAAATGGGAGGCATGATGCAGTCGGTGCACGTCATTGACGAGGTGTCCATTGCCGCCATCAATGCTGCATTGGCCACGCGTCGCCCGCTGCTCGTTC
>CAZETM010000275.1:0-7878 GCA_964514885.1 uncultured Polyangium sp.
CTTGCGCATCTGGTAGGGCGAAAGCCGATGCCCGATGCAAGTGTCTCCTGATCCTGCGTGAGATCGTCTTTGCTAGTAACAGCTCCATCGACGATCTTTCTTGCCTCCTGGTGAGAACAAGCGGATGATGCGCCCGTGTCCGGCGCAGCCCAAGCATCGAGTTCAGACGACAACAGCGTAGGCAAGTACAAGTTCATCGCCAGTCTCGGTGCTGGTGGAATGGCTGACGTGTACTTGGCGGTCGTCGAAGGCCCGGCGCGCGTCAAAAAGCTGCAGGTCGTCAAACGCCTGCGCCGCGATTACCTCGACGATCCCGATCACGTCGAGATGTTCCTCGACGAAGCGCGTCTGGCGTCGCGGCTCAATCATCCCAACGTCGTGCAGACGTTCGAGGTGAGCGAGAGCGAGGGCGAATACTTCATGGCGATGGAGTATCTCGATGGCGTGCCGCTCAATCGGATCCTGAACCGAGCGCGCACGAAGCCGCCTCCGCCTGGAGTGTTAGTGCGCATTCTCGCGGACACTTTGTGCGGATTGCATTACGCGCACGAGCTGACCGATTACGACGGAAGACCGCTGCAAATCGTGCATCGCGACGTCAGTCCCCACAATGTGGTCGTCACCTACGAGGGACAAACCAAGCTGCTCGATTTCGGCATTGCAAAGTCGGAAGCGCGATCCATTGAAACTCGTGCCGGCATCGTGAAGGGGAAAATATCGTATATGTCCCCGGAACAAGCACGCGCCAGACCGCTCGATCGACGTGCCGATATTTTCGTCGTGGGCATTTTATTGTGGGAAGCCATGGCGAACACCAAAATTTGGGAAAAAGCCACGGACATGGAAGTGCTCCATCGGCTCGCGCTCGGCGATATGCCCGACCTGCTCGAGGCTCGTCCAGACGCGCCCGCAGCCATTGTCAAAATCATCAAAAAGGCATTTCATCCCGATCCTGAAGGTCGATACGATACCGCCCAGCAGATGCGTGAGGACATGCTCGCGTATCTCGATGCGGAGAACATCCGCGTGACCAATGAAATCGTCGCGGAGTACGTGTCGACGGTTTTTGCAGACAAACGCGGCGAAATCAAAAAAGTCATCGAGCGGCAACTGCGCAAGCTGAATTCCAGCAAACCTGCCGAAGACTCTCCGGGGCTGCTCGATCTGAGCGCTCCGCTCGATTCCCTTTCCGATCCGTCGGACTTGCCGCGGCTCGGTGGGTCGGGCGTGCGAAGTATGGGCGGGTCGACCAAGTCCGACTCGCATTCGAGCAATTCGAGCGGGGCCAATGCAAGTGTCAAGAGCACGCCTTCGCCCACGGCATCGAATGGCTCCCCTTCCGGCGCATCTGGGGAAGATTCGCCGTCTCGCGGTCGCGGGAGCCTGTACATCGCGGGAGCCATTGCGATCGCTGCGTCGCTGGGAGCATTCGTATTTTTGCGATTGCGCACTCCGCCCCTGCTGATACAGCCTCAGACGCAAACCACCGTGGTTCTTGCTGCTTCCGCGCCGCCGCCCGTTCCTACGCCGTCTGCGCCACCATCTGCACCGCCATCTGCACCCTCGGCCGCGGCCATTCCGACGGACGCGCCCAGCGTGGCTCCGGCTTCGATTCCGAGTGCCAATGTGCCGACCACCGTAGAGTTGACAGTCATCGTCAATCCAGCGAGCGCCACGGTTTATCTCGATGGAGCGCGACTGCCCTCGAATCCATTCACCGGCAAGTTTCCCGTCGACAAAATCGGACACCGTTTGAATGCCGAGGCGCCCGAATATCGCCCGCTCGCGCAATTCGTGCTTTTCGAGAAAGATTCGAAGGTCGAACTTACGCTGGATCCACGGCCCGGCACGAATGCATACCGAGAATGGATCAAAGCGAGACAAGCTGCGATCGTGGCTTCCGCTGCAGCAGCTCGAGCTTCGGCAAATCCGCCACCGGCGCCGAAGCCGTAATCGGCATTCGCCTCGTTCGACTACCCGTCCAATTCTTCAATCAGTGAATCGTCGCCCAATGCCGCGGCGTGTTCGGCATCTTGCCACGCCAAACCCCGTTCACCCATGCGCAAGAGCGATCGGCCTCGTAATGCGAATGGCAGCGGATCATTGGGATCAAGCTCCATCGCGCGCTCGGCATCCGCTATGCAAGCCACGTCATTGCCCAAGTCGAAAAACGCTTCGGCACGATTCGAATAACCGAGCGCATTCTCCGGCGCCAGCTCGATGCCACGCGTATAGTCGATAATCGCCGAGTCGATCTGTCCCGCAATGTGCAGCGCCACCGCACGCGTATCATACGCATCCGCGGAGAGTTCATTCTGCAGTGACCACGACGCATCCGTGACGGCTCGATCGAAATGCTGGACATCCAGCCACGCCGCCGCGCTCGTTCGATACGCCAATGCAGTTTCCGCGCGATTACGAACACCCCACGCCCACGCTCGCACCGACTTCGCCCATTGCAGTGCTTCCTCGGCCTCACCCGCATCGAGCGCTGCCTGAGTATGGACCGCATACGCGTGGATCTGCTCGATCCGCACGTCCTCGGGTTTGGAAAAAACCTCCGATTCGAGGCGTTCCATCAATCGCGGAGGCGGTCCACCCTCGTCGTATTCATGAAAGAACGGTGGATCCTCGACACCAAAACTATCCAGGTCGCAAGCAGTCGCGACCGCGAGCGCAGCCAAACCAAATGCATGCGCTTCGGGCAATGCCGCGTGCAAACGCCCAAGACGCGTATGCGGATCGAGCAGCCTATCGAGCAGTCCCTCCGGATCCTGATAGGTGAAGAATTCGAGCGACAAAGGCTCTTGCCCTTCGAGCACGGATTGAATCGCGTCGAGCAATGCCTGCCAATCGCTCCTCTGGAGTTCCCACACGAACGGCAACGACCAACGCACGCGAGCCGGCTTATCCCACGTATTGCGCGTCTCGCAGATGAAATCGTCTGCCTCGCGTAACACTGTCAGCAAATCCGCCAGCACCGCGTCGAGATCCGCAGCCGTCGGGAGCGAAACGAGATCGTCCACGAGCGGCAACCACAACGCAGGCGCGTCGTCCCCAAGATCGCTGAGAAAACCTTCCGCCTCGTCCAACAGCATCCCTTCCTCGTCGACAAGCTCGAAACGAGGCGCCACCGACATTCGCCCAACCCCAAGAATGTGTTCGACGAGCGGGAACGAGCCAAAACTGCGGTACGTGAAACCTGCATCGCCCGTGAGGTAATGGCTCATCGCCCGGCATCATGCGCTGCCCAGGTCGCCCATGGCAAGAGGCTCCATGGCTGATTGCACCAGAAGCATTCTCTCGCCGGCTGGCCCTCGAATGACCAACCCGCTGCTCATCGCAACGACAAACCCACGACTCGACGCAAATTTGATGTAACCAAAAGCGCGTTGCAAATGTGTAGGCTGCCACGTTGAGCGATGGCAAGGTGGTGTGGGGATGGTCTGGGAAAGACGCAGCGCACTAAGTGGGAAGATAAACCGTCGAACGTAGCACCATCTCGTTGCGGTAACCACGGGCGGATGGATACGATGGGCCGCGATGAAGCCAGGCATGCGCGTTGCTGGCCGCTTTGAGATCGAAGATTTTACGATCAGCGGCGGCATGGCGACGATTCACCGTGCGCGTGATCTCGATACGAACGAGGTCGTGGCCGTCAAAATTCTGAGCGGACGAAACCTCCGCGACATGGAGCGTTTTTCCGCCGAGGCGGTTCTTCTCGCTGAACTGACCCATCCAGGAATCGTTCGTTACGTGGCGCATGGAGTGCTCCCGGATGGCGACTTGTACCTCGCTATGCAGTGGCTCGAGGGCGAGGATTTGTCGGCGCGTTTGATGCGTCCACAGCTCATGTCGATCACGGAAGCCGTGCGTCTCGTGAGCGTCGTGGCGGCTGCGCTTGGTGCAGCGCACGCGCGCGGGATCGTTCATCGCGACGTGAAGCCGAGCAACATCTTCTTGCTGAACGGTCGAGTCGACGACGCGAAGCTGCTCGACTTCGGCATTGCGCGCCTGGGATACGGTCGAACGCTGGCAACTCGCACCGGCACACTGCTCGGAACGCCTGGGTACATGGCGCCCGAGCAAGCGCAAGGTCGCAAAAACGTCGATGCAAGTGCAGACATTTTTTCGCTTGGCGCGGTGCTCTTCGAGTGTTTGACCGGACAACCCGCGTTCACGGCCGAGCACATGATGGCCACGCTGTCGCGCATCTTGTTCGAGGATCCGCCGCGGGTGCGTACGCTTCGTGCCGATACGCCTCCGGCGCTCGAGATGCTCGTCGTGTCGATGCTCGCGAAAGACCCGAATGCGCGACCACGCGATGGTGCGCGGATCGTGGCGGCTCTCGACGCCCTTGATTCGATCCCGAACGATTCGGTGAGGATCGAATCTGCCGCACCTTCGATCCGGACACGACAATCCATCACCGCCAACGAACAACAACTGCTGTGTGTCGTGCTTGCGACGTCAGGCGCTCCCAAGACGATCCACGATGGCGCAGAGGCTGCCAGCAACGTGACGATGACTCCCGAAGCGCTCGAGGAAGCGAAAGCGCGCTTCAATTTGCCGAGCATCGTGCGTGATCGACAGTCGTCTCCAGGCGGGACGCTCGATGACTTGAAGGGCACTGCAGCGGCGTATGGAGGACGAGTCGAATGGCTCGTCGATGGCTCGCTACTGGCGGTGTTTTCTGGTGCATCGACGGCGATGGATCTCGCCGCGCGTGCTGCTCGTGCAGCCATGTCGCTGCGTGAACTCTTGCCAACTGCGTCACTTGCAGTGGCCACAGGACGTGGTCTCGCCGCAGAACAGCTCCCCGTGGGCGAAGCGGTCGAGTCTGCAGCGCGTACGCTTTCTGCGGCGCGGCGCGCGATGAACGACCTGACCAGCAAGGTTTTTCTCGACGAAGTCACCGCGGGCCTGCTCGACGTGCGCTTCGAAGTCACCGACGAAGGCTCTTTGAAGGTGCTTTCGAACGTGCGCGACAAGGCCGATGCAACTCGTACGGTCCTGGGCAAACCAACTCCGTGTGTCGGTCGTGAACGCGAAATCTCGACACTCGTGAGCATCTTCAGTGAAGCGATCGAAGAGCCTGCAGCACGTGCCGCGCTCGTTACCGGACCAGCGGGTGTTGGCAAGTCGCGCGTGGCCACTGAAGTGCTCCGTAGGCTTGAAGGACAAGGCACGGAGATGGACGTGTGGATCGCTCGAGGCGATCCGATGGCAGCAGGATCGTCCTTCGGCATGCTTGCTCAGATCGTGCGTGCGGCCGCGGGGATCGAAGTGGGTGCTCCGGCTGGGTTGCAGGAAGAAAAACTAACGGCGCGCATCGCGGAATGTGTACCGGCCGAGGACATGACGCGCGTGGTCGTGTTCTTGAGCGAGCTGCTTGGTTTGCGTCTGCCGCCCGAACGAAGTCACTTGCTCGCAGTTGCACGGACCGATCCGATGCTCATGGGCGATCAGATGTGTCGCGCATTCGAGGACTGGATCTACGCGGAATGCGAACGTCGTCCTGTCTTGTTGCTGCTCGATGATTTGCACTTCGGTGATCTCCCGACGGTGCGTTTGATCGATGCAGCGTTGCGCCATGCACGAGAATTACCGCTCTGCGTTTTGGCTCTGGCTAGGCCCGAAATTAGCCGAGTTTTCCCGCGGATTTGGGAAGAGCGAGGCGTGCAAGAAGTCCGCATCGGGGAATTGGGAAGGCGTGCTGCGGAGCAGCTCATCAAGGGTTGGCTCGGGCAAAATGTCGACAAGAACTTGATGCAGCGGATCATTGATCGAGCTGCGGGAAATCCGTTTTACCTCGAAGAAATCGTCCGTGTCATCGCGTCGGGAAAAAGCGATCAAGCGATGCCCGGAACGGTGCTCGCGATGGTGCAAGCACGCCTCGAAGAGATCGCGCCTGCTGAGCGCAGAACGCTTCGTGCAGCGAGCGTGTTCGGTGACGTTTTCTGGACATCGGGTGTCGCGTCGCTCGTCGGTGGTGATTCGAAAATCGCAGCGCTCAAAGCATCGCTCGCGGAGCTTGTCGAGCGTGAGTTCGTCGTGCGGCGCTCATCGAAACGCTTCCTCGATCAGGAGGACTTTGCGTTCCGCAACGCGCTCGTGCGTGAGGCTGCGTATTCGATGCTCACCGATGGTGATCGGATGCTTGGGCATCGGCTTGCGGCTGCGTGGCTCGAGTCGGTTGGCGAGACGGAAGGCATGGTGCTTGCGCAACACTACGAGCGAGGTGGCAACATGCATCGCGCTGCGACGTGGTTTGCGCGAGCCGTCGATGTAGCGCTCGAAGGAAACGACTTCGCGGCGGTGATCGAGCGCGTAGATCGAGCTGTCGCATGTGGCGTGCATGGCGAGGAGCTTGGGCGGTTGCGTTTACGTCAAGCGGAAGCGCATCGGTGGCGTGGCGAATTTACGGAGAGCGAAAAGCGCGGGCTCGAAGCGATTGCGATTTTGCCGACGGGAAGTGATCCGTGGCTGGTCGCGGTCGGTGAAATGGGGAGCGTGTTCGGCAAGCTCGGCAGCGTGGAGCGCGTGATTGCACTGGGCGAATCGATGCTCGAAGTCGCCGAGGATCACGTATCTCCGGGGCCGGATGGGCTGCTCAGCGCGTTGTCACGAACATCGACGTCGGCACTTCTTTTGAGCAAAAACGATTTGGCCGAAGCGCTTTTCGGAGAGCTCGAGCGATTGGCAACGGGTGCGGATGGTGCGGTTGGGCAAGCGTGGTTGCATCGAGCGCGCGCGTTTCGAGCGCCTTACGTGAGTTATCCGGGTTCGTCCGGGCGGCACTTTGCGCTTTCGGCGGCGGCATTCGAGCGAGCTGGTGACGTACGTAATGGGTGTTTGCAGCGGGCCAATTATGGCGCTGCGTGTTTGGAAGTCGGTGATTGGAAAGGTGCCCAAGGAGCGCTCGGGCCGGCGATCATCGATGCGGAACGTATGGGAGCAAAACATATCGTTTCGTCGGCGCAACGCGATTTGGGTTATGCATTGGCCAGGTCTGGAAAGCTCGACGAGGCGAGAAAACTTTTGGAAGAAGCCGTTACGGAGTTTGCATCGCACGGCGACCGGCGTCTCGAAGGGGTTGGTCTCGACGAACTCGCGTCGATTCTTTTTGCGCTTGGGGATTTGGAGCGAGCGGAGACGAAAGCGCGTAGTGCGGTCGAGCGTCTCGATATGGCGCCGGCATTTGGGTGTCACGCCAAGGCGACGTTGGCGCGGGTGCTGCTGGGTCAAGGCAAGTTTGTCGATGCGCTGGAGCAAGCGCGAGCTTCACGGGCGATGCTGACGGAGGTCGGGGCGCTGGAGGAAGGCGAGGGCCTGGTGCGATTGATTCTGGCCGAGGCGCTATTTGTTGCGGGCCAGAAGGACGAAGCGCGGACGGTATTGACGGAAGCGGCAAGTGAAGTGCGTCGCAAGGCGCAGAGCATTACGGACGAAGAGTCGCAGCGGAGTTTCCTAGCGATTGCGGAGCATCTGCGGACGCTGGAGCTGGAGAAGGAATGGGGATGAGCGTCGGGTCGTGGTGAGTTGGCGCGACCGACATGTCCGTGGTCATGAAGACTTCGGTCCGGGATCTAGCGCACAGGATCTTCAATGCAGCAGGTTTTAGTGAGCGACGAACGCAAAATCATCCGTGCACACTCGTCCAGAATTGGATCCGCTTCGATGGGCGTGAACTGCGGCGATTGACACACGATGACGAAATCCGGAGTGCTTTCGAGTTGGAATGCCTGCCAATCACGAATGTTCATGAGTACCATTTGCTCGGCGGTTCGGGATTGAACCTCTTGCGCGACCTTTAATTCTGATGGCCATTCGTTGGCCGAAAATCGCACGAATCGCAGTGGCATTCGTTGTAGCACC
>CAZETM010000275.1:7978-10984 GCA_964514885.1 uncultured Polyangium sp.
TGGCCATTCGTTGGCCGAAAATCGCACGAATCGCAGTGGCATTCGTTGTAGCACCCGATTCTCGTTCATTTTCACTTTGCCGTAATGGCTTGGAAAATCGACGAACTCGGGTTCTTGGGTGACGAAATCAATCTCTCCCAACCAGCCGTTTGCAGCGCAGAAAGCCAACCAGCTTCCTTCATTCAATCCTGAGTGCCCCTGACGTGGGTGGTTTCGCTCCACGCCGGAGGCCCATAAGAACTCACTCAACAGGTACTCATGACTTGTATCTCCGTTTCCGAGATCGGCATGTCCATCCACGTGAGTCAGCGTTACGGGCCGGCAATCGTTGCGCGCTACCAGCTCACGAATGACATCGAAGGCTTGGCGGTGATGCCTCATGAGCACTCCCTCAACAGGGCGCTCCGTGGACAGCCGGCACTTGTCCGTCAAGAACCGCCGAACGAATGAAAGATCATCCACCGTCTCCCACCCAGTCGGTTTGGACAATCGTTCCACCTAATTCATCTCGCAATTTCGTGGCGTTGGGTGCACGAAGAAATCAATGTCTATCGACAAAACGTGCATATCAATGGCCTTCAAAGAATCACGAAAATGGATTCCGAATTCGGACCGCTCCGTAGGTGCGACCGTTCTGAAAGTCTTCCGAGAGGATTTCCGCAATCCCATAGTGTTCGGCGTATGCCCACAAGTGCGCGTCGAACCACGAGAGCTGATGCACGGCCGCACCATGCAATGCAAGTCGCACGATGGATTCGTTTGGGTAGAGAACGTCGAACAGCAGAAGCATCTCCTCCGCTTCACGACGAGCATCCGTGATTGAAAGCAGCGGAGCATTCTTCCCAAGGGGTCGAGTCACCACCGCGAAGAATTCGAGAATTGCCTGATGGGGTATACGGATCGACCGCTGTTCGATGCCTTGACGAAGAACGTCGGTAGCTTTCTTCTGTTTGTCTGGAAAACGAGGATCGTATCTATAGACCAGAACGTTGGTATCAACGAGCGCAACCACGGTCGTAGACCTCCTCGCGCGTCCAGCCTCGCTCGGCCCGGTCGACGATTGTGCCCTCGGGCGTTTGCGTTTCTCGAGCGCGTTGCCTCGATGTTGCCTCGTCGAGAAGGCGCAATCGGTCTTGCGTACTCAGCATGAGCGGTAGTGTTTTCGGAGGGATTATGCGGATGTCGCTGCCTCCATCCAAACCTTCGAGTTCATCTCCGGACTGGATCTGATACTTTTCGGCGACACTTTGGGGCAGCGTGACCAGAAATCTCGTCGTCGGGTTGCGCATGGGTTTACAGCATCCTAACAAACGCGTGACTCGACGTCGAGGCTCTTCAGAGCGCGGGCTCCATATTATAGATCACGGCCCCGGCCGCTCTTTGCTCAGCGTAATCGGAATGTACATCAGCCGCATTTTCGACGCGGCGCCTTCACGCGTATACCCCGCCAAACCATAAAGCACGTTCCACCAATGCCCCACCGGCGTCGAGCCGAACGAGAACAGCGGGAAGAAATGGAACTCCCATTCTTTGCCCCCGCCCTTGATGTTGCGTTCCTTGTAAAACGTATTCAACACCAGTTGCGACACGCCGTCTTGATCCGCGAAACGGAAGAACCCCGGCAAAATCACCGTCGCACGCGACGTCGGCGTTGCAAAGTCCCACACGAATGGCGCCAGCACCAAGTGCGTAGAATCGTAATTGCGACCCATGTGGAAGAACGGGAAAAGATTCGCGCCCCAGCCCGTCGAGTCCGTCTGATAACGGAAAAGCGGAGTGATCCACGTCTCGTCGCTCAAACCGTGCCGCTGAAATCGGCCGAAAAAGGGGAATACGACCAGGTCATTGCCTCTGGGCGATTCGCTCTTGTAAACAAACGGGAAAATGACCTTTCGGTCCAGCCCAATGTCGGGATCCTTGTAATGCCAATAAAATGGCGAGATCATCTCCAGCTCGGTCCGGCTCTTATGATGCGCATAGACCAACGATGCGAATGTCTTGTCGCCTTCTTGACTACGCGACCAATAAAACAGCGGCGTCACCAGCCGCGACGCATTGCCTTCGTAGCTGTAATGAAAGAATGGCGCGACCGTCAGGCTCTCTTTGTTCTTGCCCCACCAATGCCAATAAAATGGCGCGATGTGCCGACTGTCGCCATCTTTGTCGTGCGTCCGAATGTACGGACCCCAAACGTTCGTCCAGCTCTCGCCCGCGTCATTGTATCGATAATAGTGGAGCAACGGCGGAATGACTTCGTATTCGCGACTTTCGTTGCGCCCATAGAAATAAAGCGGCGCCAAGCCCAAGTCGATCTCGTCCGCCGTGCGCGAATCGCATGACGAACCGCCTTTCCATTTGCAGAAAAGCGGGCCAACGATATTCAAACCATCCCGATCGCTATGCTGCGTAAACGTCAGCAGCGGCGGAATGTGCATGTAACCGCTTTTGCCGTTTTTCCCCTCGAAAAACAGCGGAGGCAGCCAATTCGTATGACCCGCCGGACGCTTCGCCGTCCCTTCTCGGTCCTGATGCACGAAAGGACCCACGACCGTCGTTCGAGTTTGTCCGTCACGAAGCTTCCAAAAGAGCGGAAACAATACGTCCGCGTCAGCTTGAGGACTGCGACGATTGTAATAAAACAGGCCAGTTAAGGTGGATCTATCCTGCGGCTTTTTCCATTCCGCCCATAACGGGAACAAGGTGCGGAATTGCCGATCCTTGGCCCGCTCGGAATACCACAACCCGTAAAACTGCCGATCGACAGCTTCTTCAGCCGCCTTCGGAATGGCCGCGGCGCTCGAACCGATTTGCCCTTTCACTTCCGGCGCAATGGCGAGCGGTTCTTGAGGCAGCGTCGGCTCCTGCGTTTGCAGAGGCGAACCGCCCTCGTCCGCGCCCGAGGCCGCATGCGTTTCCGGCTGCTGAGGCTGCGCCGCCTTCGGCTTCGCGCCTCCCGGAGGACCGCCAGGACCACCCGGAGGCATCATACCCGTCTGCGCAATGGCA
>CAZETM010000276.1:0-10925 GCA_964514885.1 uncultured Polyangium sp.
CCCAAGCGTCGCGACAGAACCACCACGTCCAACGACTGCAACGGCAGTGGAAACGCCCCCGGTACCAACAGTTGCTCCACCCACGACCGATGCACAGGACGCCGGGGCTGGTTCTGTGCAAAATGTCCCCGATGCGGGCAAAGGTCCGCGGGTTGTCAAAACGAAAAAAGACAACGACCTCGGCTTCTGATCTCTTCGGGATGCTGAATCGTTCGACGATGAAATGATTTTCCAGGGGCGCGTCAAGACTCACCGTGTTCGGACCATGGCGGCGATCGTCATGGCGGCGATCTTCATGCTCCCCATCAAAGCGTCGGCGCAGGATTTCGCGACCCGTGCAGCAGCTCGAAAGCTCGGTGAAGAAGCCATCGCGCTATTCGAAAAGAAGCAATACGCCGAGGCGCTCGAGAAGTTCAACTTGGCCGAACAGCTCGTGCCTGCACCGACACTTGGGCTACGTGCAGCGCGGTGTCTCGTGCAGCTCGGAAGGTTTGTCGAAGCATCCGAGCGATACCTCGAAGTCACGCGTCTCGAAGTGCCTCGCACACAGATGACGTCTGCATTTCGCAAGGCGCAAACCGATGCGCTGATCGAACGAGAAGACTTGGTGCCGCTGATCCCCACGTTGACGATCAACGTCACGGGACCTGTGGGCAGTGGCATCACGGTGCTCGTCGATGGCGAGCAGATTCCGACGGCGCTCGTGGGACAGAAACGACTGATCGATCCTGGCGTTCACGAGGTCGAGGTTCGTCGCAAAGACACGTCGGTGAAGAAGAAGCTCGACGTCGTCGTGAAGCGAAACGAAACGATGGAGCTAAAGTTGCCGCCGCTTCCTGATGCGAAGGGTCCAGAGCCGGATCCTGTGTATCGCGCGCTGGCGTGGACGGGCATTGGTTTGGGCGCCAGTGGAATGATCGTGTTTGCGGTCAGTGGTGCGATTGCTGTTTCGAAGGAGCGCGAGCTGATCGACAAGTGTCCCGAACGTCGCTGTGCCCCTGACTTTCACGGTGAATCGGACAGCTACGACGTGGCCCGTTACGCGACGACGACGGGCTTGGTGATGGGTGTCGTGGGTCTAGGCGTGGGCATTCCGCTGCTGATCGTGCGCCCCATGCGCAAGCCGAACAAAGAAGCTGCGCAAGTGACGTGGACCCCGATTGTTGGTCCCACGATGGTTGGTGTGCGCGGGACGTTTTGAAAAACGCAGCCGCTTTGAATTGACCTCGGACGCTTCGTCTCGCATCGACGGGACGCGGACGCCTGATCGATCTCGTGCATTGTGTATCAAGCTTCTTTCTGCGAACCCTCGCATTGAGTAACCTGACTTGGCGATGCCCTTAGTCCGCGAGGACAAGAAATACGAGAAGGTTGGCGAGCTGGCTTCGGGCGGCATGGCCACCGTGTATTTCGGTCGCGCACGAGGAGTTGGCGGCTTCGAACGACGCGTCGCCATCAAAGAAATGCACGCGCATCTCGCCAAAGAAGGCGAGTTCATCCGCATGTTTTTCGATGAAGCGCGTTTGGCTTCGCGCATTCATCACCCCAACGTCGTCGCGACGCTCGACATGTCCGAACGCGGCGGCGTTTTCGCGTTGATCCTCGAGTACGTCGAAGGGCCGACGTTGCAACAGATCATGAAGTATCTGGCGGATCGCGGCGGCTTCATGCCGCTCGACATCGCGCTGCGGATCTTCCTCGACATCTTGGCTGGTTTGCATGCGGCTCACGAGCTCATCAATGACGACGGTCGTCCGCTGAATCTCGTGCATCGCGACGTGTCTCCGCAAAACATGCTCGTGGGGACCGAAGGCATCACGAAGATCACGGACTTCGGCATCGCGCGAGCCGAGTCGCGTTTGTCGAATACGCGCACTGGATCGGTGAAGGGGAAAGTCCCCTACATGTCGCCGGAGCAGGTGAAATCGTTGCCGATCGATCGGCGTACGGACGTGTACGCAGCCGGGGTCATTCTCTGGGAGATGCTCACGAGTCAGCGTCTCGTGCAGGGAGAGACCGATGTGGCGATGATCTATCAAGTGACGGATCGTGAGCCGACGCCGCCGAAAGATTGGAATCCGATGGTGCCCGATCCCATCGCGAAGGAGTGTCTTAGGGCGCTCGAAAAGCGTGTGGAGAACCGTTTTTCCACGGCTGCTCAGCTCATGGAAGCGCTCGAAGTTGCGGCACATGAGTCGCAGATCGAGCCTGCAACGCCGCGAGCCGTTGGTGCGTACGTGCGAGGGCTTGGGCTGCATCGTCCGGCGACGGACTTCGAAGCGGAATCGCGTAGGCGCAGTCAGTTGAATTTGGAGCCGTATCCATCACCGGAAAGCTCCAGCTCGACGAGTTTGCTCACGGCTGTCGTCGCGCCGTATCGAGCGCTCGAAAGCTCCAAGCGTACGATGCTGATCGCAGGAGCAAGCGCCGCCGCGGTGATGTTGATTGGCGGCTTGTGGATATCTCGCTCGTCGATCGCGTCTGCGCCATCCACCGCGACAAACCCTCCACCGCGAACGACGACTGCGGCTGCATCTCCGGCGACAAACCCGGTCGCGCTGCCGACAAACCCGACGTTGCCCGCTGCTGCGCCAACGGCATCGGCAGTATCGGCAACGCCGACGGCATCGGCAGCAGCGCCGACGGTGACGGCGAATGCGGCATCGACAGCCACGCCGGGAACGAAGAAAACAACGTTCCGGCGTGGCGTCTACAATCCGCAGGGGTTGTGATTTCAGCTTGAAGCGGCGCGGGATTGCTTGCGGCGTGCGAACGCGAGCAGACCGAGGCCCACGCTGATCCAAACAGGCGAGTGGGTTTGGCCGTCCGAACCGTCTACGCGACAACTGCAACCGCCTCCGCCGCCAGGAGCGATTACGGTGCCGCCCGTACCGCCGCCTCCTTCACCAGCGCCACCGCCACCGCCCACGCCTCCACCGCCGGCTCCTGAGTCACAGGCTCCGGCTTGGCAGCGGCCGTCGGTGCAAACGGTTCCGTCTGGGAGGTTCTTGCCGTTCGGGCAAGCGGTGGTCGAGCCATCGCACACCGGGTCGGCGCTGCATTCGCCACTGGCCGAGCCGCAGGTGGTGCCTGCGGTGGCAAGCGCATCGTTTGGGCAGGGAGCCGCAGCGCCGTCGCAGGTTTCGGCGACGTCGCATGGACCGGCTGCGTCACGACAAACCGAGCCGGCGGACAGCAGCACGTTGGCGGGGCATTCGTCGGTCGCTCCGTCGCACGTTGCGGCGGTTTCACACGCGCCGTTCGACGCGCGGCATTCGGTATTGGCTGCCTTTTTGTTATCGGTGCACGCGCCGACGACGCCGTCGCACACGTCTTCCATGTCGCAATCACCTGCGGAGGCGCGACACACGCTACCGGCGGTGAGAACGACGTCTTCGGGACAGGTGACGGCCGCTCCGTCGCAAGTTTCCTCGATATCGCATTCACCGACGGAACCGCGGCAGATGACACCTAACGCGGCAATGCTATCGGCCGGGCAATCGTTGGTGGCTCCGTCGCATACTTCGGCAGGATCGCAAGCTCCCAGAGACGCATTGCATTCGGTGCCGACCATGAGCTTGACATCGACCGGGCAATCTGTGGCGATGCCATCGCACATTTCTGCCATATCGCAAGCGCCGCCGGCTCCGCGACATTCCGACCCGGCGGCCACGGGCGAGCACATACCCAGCTTTCCGGCAACGTTGCACGCTTGGCAATCACCGGCCGCACCATTGCCGCAGCTCGAATCGCAGCAAACGCCGTCGACGCAGATTTCGCTGACGCAATCGGTGCCTTTCATACAGGCCTGACCATTGTCGAGTTTGTTGACCGGCGTGACGAACCAGGCAGCTCCAGCATCGACCGCTGCGCCATCGTGCTTGGGTCCACCGACGATCGCCAGCGTTCCGCTCACGCCTACAGATGCGCCGACTTCGTCTGCGGCAGTTTCATCGGACGCGACGAACTTTTTCTCTTGGGCCCATACGCCTGCATTGCGCAGAAATACATAAGCCGACCCCGAATTGGTTCCTTTGGGCTCGTCCGCCCTGGCCCCAATGATCGCCGTATCACCCGAGATGGCCACGCTATGACCGAATTGATCACTGGCGTCGGCATCCAGAGCGGTAAACTTTTTCTGCTGCATCCACGTGCCCGCATTACGCACATATGCATAGGCAGCTCCCGTGCTGGTGGATGCCAATGGCGCCCCGATCAATGCCGTTTCACCGGAAAGCGCGACACTCCAGCCAAACCGATCGCTGGCTTTGATATCGACCGGCAAAAACTTCGATTGTTGGCTCCATACAGCCCCCACGCGCACGAATACGTAGGCAGCTCCCGCGAGCGATCCATTGGCGTCGTCACCGTACGAGCCAATAAGCGTCGTATCCGCAGAAATGGCGACGGCCGATCCGAATTCGTCTCCGGGCGCGCCGAGCGCTCCGGCAGTCAAGGTGGCTTGGAGAGCGTAGGTGGCGCCGGATTTGAAGTAGACGAATGCCGAGCCGGCATCGCCACCGATGCCATTGTCATCAAATGGTGCACCGATCGTGATCGACGTGCCCGCAATGGCCACGGCGCCGCCGAACTGATCTCCATTCGCTGCATTGGGCGCGGTAATCTTTTGCAGTTGAGTGAACGGTAACGCGGCAGCCGTTCTTTGAAACACGAATACGGCGCCACGAGACGTATTGTCGACGGGCGCGCCAATGGCAATGGCATCGCCGGAAATGGATACCGATTTGCCAAAGTTGTCGCCCGCGGTCGCGGATGCATCGCCCGACATCAACTTTTGCGTTTGCGTCCAAGTGTTCATCACCGGATCGCGCACGAATACATACGCAGCCCCGGCGTCGACTCCTTTTTCGTCGTCGGTGGGCGCGCCAATGATGGCGGTATCCCCATCGATAGCCACTGCGGTGGCGAAAGCATCGCCCACGCCAGGATCGGTGGCCAAGAGCTTTTGCGTTTCCGACCAAAGAATCGGATCGACGAAAATCGGGTATAACGCATCGGTGTCGTCGATATGGATGGAGACGACGTTTTCCTTTACGGAAAGCCCGGACGGGAGCACTCGCTGCGTGGCGTCGACGACGTGCAAGTCCGAATAACGGAATACCACGTTACCATTTTCGTCACGCAACGATACGGCATTGCCGTGCGTATCCAATTCGGCGGTCAGACCTTGCATACGTACTGCAATGGTCACGTCGGCTCCACCATTGCTGCGACATGCAGGAGCCTTTTCGATTTCGAATCCTTGCTCGACCCCCAGAGGACCGCTCACGTACCATTCGACAAGGCCTTCGCGCCGCAACTCGATCCGGTTGCCCTTTGCAGAAAGCTCTGCTTGCGTTGCAGGCTCGATCTCGTCCGAGCATCCAAGCCCGCCGAGCTGCACGTCGAGCGCTCGAGGAGCGCCTTCGACATCGCGTGCGAGGTGCACGCCTGCGGAAGTCATCCGAATTTGCGCCCTTTGAGCGGGATTTTGGCCCATCCACGGGCCGGAGGGATCTCGTTCGAGGTCGTAGATGGCGGGTGCATTCGTTTGCACACTGGCCAAATACGCTGCACGCAGCCTCGCAAAGCTTGGATCACGAGAGACGCGACCTACGGATGCAGGTTGCTTTGCATCTGGCCCGTTGCTGCTCGTGGCCAGAAATTGCCCCGAATCGTCTCCTCCGCACGATGCGAGAAGCGAAATCGGAAGAAAACACCACCATCGATTTGCTGCCATTGTAAGACCTCATTTCGTAAAAAGGACCGAGCCCATGTGGCGAAGCTCTGGTCAGCATATCGATACTTGGATCGAATAAGCAACGACGGTCGCATCCGTTTGGGACTGAAGCTGGATTTCTACGCGGTAGGTCTTCCAACTGCGCGAATGCGATGGTAGTCGTCGGGTCCTTCATGCTCATCGAACAGCCGCTCTTTCGTGTGGGACTTGCTTTCCTCTTGGTTGCGGTGTGGATTTATGCCTTCACCGTGGGGCCTGCCGATGATCCGGCGCTGACGCAGGCGCTCATCCGCGGCGCATTCACGGGTCGATACGGAGACATCGATCCAGCCATTGCGGCGGTATTTTCGGCGTTGGGCGTGATCCCGATGCTTTTCGCGGCCTTGTTCGTGCCCGATGGTCGAGGTCGTCGGATACCAGCGTGGCCATTTGCGCTTGGGGCATTTGCGCTTGGAGCGTTCTCGTGGATTCCGTATTTCGTGTTGCGTCCTGCGGGTCCTGCTCCGGATCCCTCGAGGCAGCCTAGATTGACGAAATTTTTGCGTTCCCGCGGTGTTGCGGTGGTCATCGTCTTGTTGCTAGTCGGATTGCTCGGGTGGGGATGGATGGCGGGAAGCGCGGCGGCGTATGGGCAAGCATTTTGGAGTGCGCGTATGGTGCATGTGATGACCATTGATTTGGGGATCTGCGCGGTGTTGTTATGGGTTATCGTGGCGCATGTGCGCCGAACGGAACGAATCGAGGGGGAATCGGCGCTGGCGAGGTGGGTGCTGGTTTTACCGGTGCTCGGGCCGGCGTTATGGAATGCGCTGGTGCGGAGGGGCGACGCGGCGGTAAAGGGTTGATGAGGGCGTGGGCTTGCCGTCTACCACCATTTAGGAATGGCTGCGCCTATTCATCACCCTCGCCTGTCGCGGTTTTTCGAGGCCGGTAGAGGCGCCACGCGTCTCCATCAATCTTCGCGTCGATTTTCTCGATTTCGCTGTACTTCGTAGCGACTTCCTTCGCCTGTTCGTCGAGAAACCGACCAAGAGCCAGAAGCCCCTCGGGCGTCGCTGGAACTTCGTCAATGGTTTCTCGTTCGCCATAGGTGGCTGGTAGTGCGGCCAAAAGTCGTGCGAATACACGGGCAACCGCCTCTCGATCCGTCTTGACCGTCGTTCCAATGCGACCGACGATTTCACGCTTCAGCACGAGCGTATCCCCGGCAGCTCGCAATCCACGCAGAGGTGTTTGCCAAAAAGCTTGGTCGATCTTCACGATGTCGTTCATCGATGCGTGAACGAGACGCCCAAAGCGAAGTTTCGGACTAGCGTCGCGGAACGCCTTGACGAGATCCCAAACGGGCAAAGAACCATTTTTGTCGAAGCCACGCGATTCGAGCGTGATGATCTCCGCCCAAAGTCGGTGTCGCTCTTTGGCGAGGTCAATGAAAGGCTGCTGCTGCTTTGGGGTAAGCAGCTTGATTGGAATGGCCTTGATGTCTTCAGGGTAGACGTGCTCCTTCATGGACCGCCTATTTGCGTGAAGCCACTGCTGAATCGGATCGCTCAGGAACAACGCACAAACATACCATTCGGACACTCGTTCCGATTTCTTCGCATCATAGCGATCACCAAGCGCCTTCCGCCCTTCGGTCAGAGCACGATTGCTGATTCCATCGAGCAGGCACCATCGAACGGCAATTCGAACCATGTCCGGCACAACGAGAAACCCATCGCTGTCGCCTGGATCGACTGCCGCTCCCGTAAACGCACCAATCATCAGCTTGACCGGTCGTAGAGTTCGGGGAAGGTGGGGCGATCGACGCGTGATGGACAGCGCCCAGTGTCACCATATTCGATCCAACGACGCGGTCCAAAGCTACCACGACGAACCTCTCGCGACCCTATAAATGGGCGCTGATGTAGATGGTCGCGACATTCTCTCACCAAATCGTCTCCCCGAAAAGGCTTATGGCGAATACGCTTGCCCCGCGTGCCAAGATTCTCAACAAGCTCTTCGCCAAACCCAGCGGGATCATAAGCTTCCGGTACCGTCAAGATCTCGTTTGCCGTGAGCTTTTCGTTCGCATGCAAAACCATCCCTTTGCTCACATAACAAAGCTCTTCCAGCCGTATTGTTTTCGACAGATCGAGCGGCACTTGTTCACGGCGGTTGAAGATACGATCCGCCGTGGCTTCGTTTGGCGAAAGCTGATCGAGCGATTCTGCCGAAATCGAGCCATCCTCAGCAAAACCACGTGCTATCTGGCGCTCGACGAGATGGTCCGGCGGTGGCTTTCCACGCGAAAACGAAAAAACGATGTTGTCTTGCCATTTTGCGTCAGCGAAAAGCTTGAGCTTTTCCGTGAAAAGTACTCGATGCATGGTCGCCTGTTCCGTGAGCTTCGAACGCAGCTTCGACGCGTAGGGCGCCGTCCCGAGTGATTCAATGGTGACGAGGCAACACCGAGCATCCGGGGAATCCGCAAGCAGTCGAAGGTATTGTTCGACAAACGGGACATAGAGATCCCATTTCTTGTGTTTTGTCTCGAACCACAATTCCGCCTCGACATAATGTCGATACCGAACAATGCTCTCTCCCTCATCCGCACGCACATACGGCGGGTTGCCGACCAAGAAGTCGAAACCGTCCGCGAAGTCGCCCGTGCGTGCTTTGATGAGTTCGGCCTCCACCGCATCAGGGGGAAACAGCACACGTGCAAGTCCAGGCGAGTCTACAAGGTCCCGGCTCACGAGCAGCGAATCGGCACAATGAATTGAAAAGCGCTGAACGACAATGCTGTCGCCCGCATCCTTTGCTTGTCGAAGCAAATCGAGCACTTGAATCAATAGGTTCGTCTCGGCCAAGTAACATGCGAATGGGTTGAGGTCGATTCCGTACAGGGCTCCGCGAACTTGCTCGAGCGCTGTCTCGATTCGGCTGGTAGGAATTTTTCCGTCCGGTTCCCGAAAGCTATCCAGCAATCGTCGACAGGCCTCCACAAGAAAGCTTCCCGAGCCACATGCAAGGTCGCCAATCCGCCTGTCGGCAATGGCTCCACGCACATATCCCACTTGATCCAGCATTGTGCGGACGAGCGATGGGGCGGTGTAATAACGACCTTGCTCGTGCTTGCCCTCTTTGAGGTAGCGCCCGTATACCGTGCCGATGATGTCGGTATCGATTCGTTCGAGATTGAAGGCGTTGAGTACGACCAGCGCGCGGAGGAGAATTTTATCGTCCATCCGATACCAATCGAATACCTCCGATGCACCGTAAAAGTGCGCGTAGACATTCTGCGCGCATTCGTACGCCATACGAGTGACGTACTCGTAGGAGCGTCCGGAGGCATAGTCGAGATAGCGCTCTGCATCCTCCTGCCACCGGACAAGGCCACCGTCGGAGAGCTTCCGGGCAAAGAGTCCCTTGTCCTCGCAAATGCGGACGAGCAATAGCCGCACAACGAACACATAGGCCGTTTGACGGGCAAACTCGTCGCGAAGCATGTCGGGAGTTGCCCCAACCATGACGCTCGACGACACTCGGGGTTCCCACGCTCGCCACGCTCGTGCAGCCGCAATGCCCGCTCGATGCTGTGTCTCCAATTCCTGTCGAGCAACGCGGGCTTCGGAGGCCCTTCTACATACTTCGCGAATTGCGGCGTCCAACGCTTCGAGCACTTGGCTGCGTTGCTTAGCGCCGTCCGCATCCGCATCTTTGTTGCTCCGCGCGTTAAGTGCCATTGGGTCAAGAAGCGATTGCTGCTCACCGGCATTGCGCTCGATAACGCGGACGTGCTTGCTCAGGTCTTTGCGCAACCTCGCAACAAGCTCGGTGACGCCACCTGGCCGTGGCTCCGCGCACCAGGCATCGACGGGCGCGAGGCATAACGCCGCGAATGCATCCTCCGTCAAGTCAAAACGTGGCCGCAAAAGTGCCAGCTTTTGGCGAGCGGCGGCAACGTCCGCTTTTACCTCAGCGTCTCGTGAAGCCTGTTGGACATGCTCATCCCGAATGAGAGCTTCATCAAGCTGATGCCGCACGTCGTCTGCGAACTCGTCAATGAGATCGCGCAAAGCGTCGACAAGTATTTCGGAAGCGGAAGCAACGTCCAGCGCTCCCGCTTTCCAAACGCGCTCGAGGTACGCGTCGAGGACTTGCTCCACCGCTGACGTTTGCTGAGTCGCCGCGAACCTCTCGTTGATCGCCTTGATTTCCTCCAGCGGCAATGGGGGAACAGCAATGTTGGCCCGCATGTCGGTGGCGGCGTCCTCGAATGCGCGTCTCGAAAACCGCATCCACAGGGCTAGCAGGGCACTGTGCCAGCGCCTTGCAATCGTTTCCGTCGGCTTTGCGTCGACCTCGCGCGACAGCTCGTGCAGCTCGAGTCTGACGACGCGGGTATCCGCATCGCCACCAAAGCTCCAGCCTTCGAGCACCCACCCGTTACAGAGAATGCCGGATCGCGCATGCACGGCGCCGGAACAGGCATAACGTCGAAGTTGTTCGACGGGTGATTCGTCGCGCCCACCAGTCCGTACGGTCGCCGCGAGATCACGCACGTTGGTCGCTTTGTCTTCGACGACGAACACGGCGATGTTCGCAAGAAAGTCGGCGACGCGCACGGTAAAATCCGGTACGGCACGAGTACGTTGATTCGGGAGCTTTCGATTTTGGGTGATGTCCCCGTCGCGATAGCCCAGAACTCCAAGCAATCGTCGCGTCAGGTGATCCACCACCGATTGCTCATCGCCACCCGGCGATCCATGGGTTTCGCACCGACGCAGGTATTCGCCAAGCGTTACCGGTTGCCCGCCGAAATCAAACGCCGCTTCGGCCAGCAAATCGCGAAGCTTGGTGCAAAAAGCTTCGAACTGCCCGACGCTCGCCTCACGGCGACGAAACAAAGCGCTTAGCGTGGAAGCAGAGTTCACAGCGCGGCACTCAAGTCGATGAAGCTCCACACGTCAAGTGTTGACTTCGACGCCACTTGAACTCAGCCCATCGATTTGGGAATCTGCGCGGTGTTGCTATGGGCTATCGTGGCATATTGCGCCAAACGGAACGAATCGAGGCAGCAAATCGTTGATGAGTGCGTGGGCAACGCTCCGAGTGGGTCTGTAAAGCGTTGATAAGGGCACTCGCAACGCTCCGAGTGGGTCATGTCGGTCGGAACCTGTGGCTGCCGAAGATTGGGAGG
>CAZETM010000277.1:0-10923 GCA_964514885.1 uncultured Polyangium sp.
GGCGGAATCGAGCGTGACGTGAAAAGCGCCTGCGTGCGGCCCGTACAACGTCGTGACCTGGGCCAGATGGCCGCCCGTGCCCGTCACCGACCACCACGGCTCGATGCGGCCGCTCTCGAAATCGTCGGTGAACGGCATCGAGGTGAACGTCACCACGCGCACTTCTCGCCAATCCGAAGTGCTCCTCGGAGCCGATCACTGTCGTCGAATTTCCCTGACCGCAAACGCCGGGCCCACGACTTTCCCACCGAGCTATGACGCCGATGCCGCGAAACCTGCACGAACCAACCCCCTCCGTCGCCAGCCCTGCACACGAGCACTCGCTCGCTGCGCGCTTAGGCCGCTCGCACATCGCTCGATGCGCGGCCCTCTTCGGCCTCGCTGCGATGCTCGCGGTCGCTCCTCCTGTCGCCGCTCAGGACGAGGATGAATTCGATGGATCAGGCGTGGGTGACAGTGACGAACCCGAAGATCCGCCGCCCGGACCCACTCGGACAAACTTCCCCGCGGGCGGCAACGCGCCAATGCCTGCCGACTTCAGCGGCACACTGCAAATCGTGCGTGGACCTCCGGGTACAGCCGGCTCGCGCCCAGGCGGAGGCCCCGAGATCTTCCCCGAAGCAAGTCGCGTGTTCATGTCCGTCCGCGACACCGATCCGGTCCCGATCGAAACGGCCAGGCGCGGCGGACCGTGGCTCTGTTCGTCCGGACAATGCCTCACGACCTCTGGCGACGCGGGTGCAAGCCGCATCGGCGACGACATGCTGCGCTCGATCAAGCTGTCGACACCAACGTTGCCCTTGCCCTTGACCATCTGGGGACGTCTCGACGATCGCGGCAGACGCCTGCTCGACTTCGATCCCGTGCTGCTCGGTCGGCGCGATTATCAGCACGTTTGTGCCTACAAACCCATCGACGCCGAAGACCTCAAAGACACTCGCCAAGTCGAAAAAGCTCAGATTTGTCGAGACCAACCCCCCAAACCTCCGCAACTAGACTCGGCCGAGATCATCCTCGGCATGCAGTGGCCAAAGAACTCCGACATGGCGGACTTCCGCTACCTGGCCATCGTCGACAGTTGCGGAAATGCTCGCGTGCAGCCCTTCCAACGCACGTTCACCGTACCCGTCGTCGAAGTTGCTTCCGGTGGTTGTGGAAACGCCGATGGCAAAGTGCTGCGGGTTTTTCCAAGTGGAACTTGGTTACGCGTCACCGCGTTCAACCTCGACGGGGCCGCCGCTGGCAACGTGATCAGTGCGACCTACCGCGTGTCGGTCCCTGCGCTCGAGAACCTTGTCGAGTCGAATCCCGCACGCATGCTCTTCCCCGACAACGGCTTTGACGATCTGCAAGTCGACTGCGGTCCTGCTGCTGCGAAAGCCCCGTCTTCGCCGGTAGGTCCTTCGCCGATGATGCCTCCGCCTGGATTTGCGCCTCCTGGTGCAGGTCCACCTGGAGCAGCTCCGCCGCCGGTCGCTGCATCCACAGCCAAGCCGCCGCAAGCTGTCCCGCCCGGAGCAAAGCCTCCGAAGCTCGGTCCCACCGACGTCAAGCCTGGAGCAACGCCGCCCGCCACGACCAACAAGGCAAACTTGGCCGGAGCAAAACCCGCTCCCGCGATTGCACCAAAGCCAACGCCCATGGCGGCACCCGCGATGCGCCCGCCTCCCGTTACAGCTCGACCTTCAGGCCCTGGCCCGCAGCCGCTTGCCCACGGATCACTCGTCATCGCACCCGAGCCACTTCGACAAGGAGTTTGTCGCGTCAAGTTCACGAGCAGATCCAAGAACCGTCTCGCTGCACCGCTCGCACTCTACGTGTCGCTCACGCGCACCGACAAAACGTCGAACGGTGTGCCGATCGAGTTGCTCAGCGAGCACACCTGGATCGTCACGCCACGATCCGACGAGTTCCAGCTCCCGCCCCTGTCCGAGAACTTCGACGGTGACTCGCGTCTGCGTCTCGCGGTCTACAGCGATCCGCGCAGCGAAGATGGCAAAGTCGTTCTGTTCTCCGATGCTCCGCGCGTGGCTTCCTCGCTGCGCATGGGTGACGCGAGCTCTCCCGAATCAGCTCGACGACTCATTGGCTCTGCAACGATTCACTCCGTACCCCTTTGTGGTGAAACGAATTTTGAAAAGCTCGAGAGCGCTGGAAGCTGCTTGCGCACCTACCTGACGATTCCCGCCATGCTCGCTACGCTGCAGATCACGCGCGCTCCGTGGCTCGAACGACCCCTCGTCACGCGCACCGTGCTCAGTGCCGTCGGTGTCGCGCTCGCGTTCGATTCGTACAACCCCGTGCGTCGTCGCGCGTTCCCCATCGCGGGTCAGCTCGGTGGATCGATCCAGCAACTTGGTGATGGTCGCGTCGGCATGCTCGGGTACCTCGGCATCGCCCCCACGATTCCCGTACTCGGCGAAGGTGGCAACACGACGTCGTTTGGGTTCCTCGCGGGCGCTGGCATCTCGTACATCTCGAACGAAACCGGTGCTGATGAAGGCTTCAAACCCGCCGCATTTCTCTCCATCGTCGTCCAGGTCGGACAAGCCACGCCTGGCGTTGGTGGCTCCGCGAGCGGCTCGTTCGGTGTCGGTGGTCAGTGATAGGACTCGGGGCGTTTCTACACGCCCCACGCTCACGTGAACGCAGGAGACCTCGTCGCCGGACGCTACAAGCTCCTCCGCCCCATCGGTGGTGGCGCGATGGGCACCGTGTGGGCAGCTCGCCACGAACTGCTCGGTCGAGACTTCGCGCTCAAGTTCGCCCACGTTACCGTCCACGCCGATCCCGCATCACGCAGCAAGTTCCAAACCGAAGCGCAGATCGTCGGCAAACTCCGCCATCCGAACATCGTCGATGTCACCGACTTCGGTGAAGCATCGGAAGCGGGAGACTGCTTCCTCGCCATGGAGCTGCTCGAAGGCGAATCGTTAGCCGAGCGCATCGAGAAACATGGCCCGCTCGATTCATACGACGCCGTAACAATCGCCGCCGAGATCGCTCGAGGTTTGTCCGCGGTGCATGCCGTCGGGATCATTCATCGCGACATCAAACCCGAGAACATTTTCCTCGCGTTTAGTCCCACCGGCGCCGTCGTCCCCAAGCTGCTCGACTTCGGGATCAGCAAGGAGCAAAGCGACTCGCTCGCGACCCAACACGCCGCGCTCACGGGCACGCCCGCGTACATGAGCCCCGAGCAGGCGAATGGCGAGACGAAGCTCGATCCGCGCACGGACATCTGGTCGCTCGGCGTGGTGCTCTACGAGATGCTCTCGGGCAAGCATCCGTTTGTCGCACCAAACTACCACGCGCTCATGACGGCGATCGCCGAACGTCCCTACGTGCCACTCGAACCGAGCACGCCCGAAGCCGTTCGACGCGTCGTCACTCGCTGTTTGGAAAGACGTCCCGGTGATCGATTTGCAACCAGTGAGGTGCTCGTTGGCGCGCTCGAAGAGACTCTGGACGCGATCGATGCATCGGCAACACCGCATTCGCTCATGCAACGGCGCCATCGTAAGCGAACGTTCCGGGACAAACGATGGCCACTCGTCGGTTCCGTGCTGCTGGTGATGCTCGTTGCGGCAAGCTTGGTGTGGCTTGGGAACCGAACGCAGGTGGCCTCGGTCGATCTGAGTCCCGCATCGACCGACGTGGCACCAAAACCTTCGCAAGCACCGTCTTCCGCGCTTTTCGTGGTGCCGCTCGAAACGCTGGCGACCTCCGCGAGCGCCACGAAGGCGACACCCCCAGCGCCGACTGCGACGGCTGCGAAAAGACCGACGACGACTGCGCCGACTGCGCCGACTGCGAAAAGACCGACGACGGGTGGCAAGCGCCCATCAACATCGGTGACGAATCCAGGCTTTTGAGCACCGTGTGGCCGATACGCAGAACGACCGCGCCCGTGTCCCCACCTTGCGCAAGCACACCAGTCGACTGTGGTAGATTTCGTGCGAGGAGCTTCTTCGTTGCATCGGTTTCGTTCGCGAGCAGCGTGCGCGCTTTTCGCCGCAACAATCGTCGCCGTTTTGTCGGCGAAGGTTTGGGCGAACGACTCTGCGTCGCCCGCAGAAATCGCCGAAGCACGCGAACGTTTTGCTGAAGGACGAAGGCTCGAAGAGGCCGGCCGGTTCGGCGAAGCCCTCGTGCTGTTCGAACGCGTTGGTCGCGTGAAAATGACGCCTCAAGTGCGCTTTCACGTGGCGCTGTGCTTGATGCACACCGGCAAGCTCGCCGACGCCCTGAACGCGTTTCGCATGGCCATGCGAGAAGCCGGAACAACGGCTCCCAACGTCGTCGCGGAATCGAAAGAGCACATCGCTTCACTCGAGAAACGAGTGGCCATCTTGACGGTGGTGACTCCGTCCGACGATGCATCGCTCACGGTCATGCTCGATGATCGCGCGATCCTCCCTGGCGCCGCCATTGTCGTCGATCCAGGCGAGCACACGATCGTGCTGCAACACGATGGACATACGGTCGACAAGCGACACGTGACGCTTGCTGCGGCAGAGCGATCAACGCTCGATTTGTCGACTGCGGGCACTCGTCCGGATGCTCGTCGCACAGCCAGTTTCGTTGCTTTTGGAGTGACAGGAGCAGCCGTCGTGGGTGCGTCGGTGTTTGCTTTTTTGCGCGCTGAGCGTCTCTCCACACTCGAGGCTTCCTGTCCGACATTCACCGGATGCGATCGAAGTCTCGAGCCGGTGGTGCGAGATGGAAACACGTATTCAGTCGCAGTGAACGTGCTGGCAGGAGTTGGCCTTGCAGCGACGACGACAGGCATCGTCCTGTTCGCATCGTCCATCGGATCATCGCCGAAGCGATCCGCGCACGTTTTCGACGTGCGTGTCAGCCCTGCCCTTGGAGTTGAGGGTGGGTTTGTCTGGGCGAACGGGAGGTTTTGATGTCACGTGCGATCGGCATACGCAGTGCGATCACTGCGCTCACGCTGTTTGTCGCGACGGCATGCACGTTCCCCAGTGTCGAGTACGAGCCTACGTGCGTAGTTCCTACGGTTTGTCTCAACGACACGGATGTTTGCCGCAAGCAGGCGGAAACGCAGCAGAACATGTGTTTGTCGAAGTGCACCACGGACTGCGCGACGTGCGCCACGGACATCGACACGGCACTTTCGATGTGCGTCGCGCAGTGTGAGAGTTGCAGTGCTGGGGAGGGCTGTAAAAACGCGACGGAGAGCTGCAAGGCACTGCTCGGAGTGCCTTGAGCGGCGCCGGTAGGAGCTACTTCGCTTCGTCTTTGTCGGGCGGGGTCGTCATCATGCCGAGCACTTTGGCGCCGGCTTGTTTGGCCCCGTCGAAAGCACCGACGAGCCGGCCGTAATTGGCTTTGTCGTCGGAGACGAAGAAGACGACCTTGTCGGTGTCTTTCTTGTAGCGGTCGAGCCTCTTCTTGAGTTTGTCGACGTATTCCTCTTGCGAAACTTCCTCGAAGTTGATGCGCAGTTTGTTGTCTGCGCTGAGACGAACGACGAGTTGGTCCGGAGGAATCTCGGTGACGGTCTCCACCTTCTCGGTGTCAGGCACACGCACGTCGAGGTTTTTCTCGAGCAGCGGCGTGACGACCATGAAGATGATCAACATCACGAGCACGATGTCGATAAGGGGCGTGACGTTGATGTCGGAGTTGGGTGGAGCAGCTGGCTTGATAGCCACTCTCCGCATCTTCTTGCTCATCTGATTCGACTCCGCTGCATCACTTCAACTGTTCGACGCCCAGGGCGACGCTTTTGGCGCCGGCCTTGTGAGTCATGTCCATGAGGTTACGGACTTCGCCGACTTCGAGCGACTCGTCGCCTTTGATCAACAGCCGTCGGCCTGGTTTGGCTTCGAGCTGTTTGACGAGGGCGGGCGTGAACTCGGCGTCGGAGAACTGATCGCTCTCGATGTAGAGCCCTTTTTCCTTGGTGATCGAGAGGATGAGCGGATCTTCTTTCACGTCACCTTCCTCTTCGATCGACTTGGATTGGGGCAGCTTCACGTCCTTGCCACGTTGGAGCATGGGCGTGATGACCATGAAGATGATCAGGAGAACGAGGACGACGTCGACCAACGGCGTGACGTTGATGTCGTTCTTGAAGCTGCCTTTTTTGCCGCCTGCTGACATTCCCATGGGGACACTTGCTCCGAATTGGGATGAGACTTCGGTTTGACCTTACGAACTAAATTCGTTTTGAGGCCGAACGAAATCTCAGGCTGCGGCCTCTTCTTTTTCGCCCTCTTCGCTGCTGCCTTCGCCGACAGCGGCGAGGTGACGAGCGACGACGTCGAGGAACTCGTTGGACGACTCGGAGATGTCGACGGCGCGATCATCCGACCACCCGGCGAGGTAGTTGTAGGCCATGACGGCGGGGATCGCGACGAGCAGACCGAAGGCGGTGGTGATGAGCGCTTCGGCGATACCTGCGGAGACGGTACCGAGACCGCCGGAGCCGCTAGCGGCCATCTTTTCGAAGGCGGTAACGATACCCATGACGGTACCGAGCAGACCGACGAACGGAGCGGTGGAACCGACGGTGGCGAGCCAACCGTAGCCGCGCTTGAGCGCGACGAGTTCACGAGCTTGTTGACGTTCGAGAGCGCGCGCGACGGATTCGAAACAGAGGTCTTTGTCTGCGCTGCGAGTGCCTTTGTACGCGGACAGGCCTGCTTTGATCACGCGACCCAAGTAGCCGATGTCTTTGGGGCTGAACTTCGCATCGGCGGCTACGTCGAGATCATCCTTGGTGAGGATGGCAGCGAGCTTGCCAGCAAATTCTTTTGATTGCGCAGCGGACTTGAGCGAGACGACGAGACGTTCGCCGAAGACGAGCAACGAGGTGAGACTCATGAAGCCGAGCGCGATGACGATCAGGCGGGCAAAAAGCCCCATTTCGCGCCAAAGTCCAGAAATTGAGAAATCCATGTTTCGGGTCGCGCCTCCCTCGCGCGTTATGGAGATGATGTCGAGTCGCAGTAGTCGCAGTTGATGGATGCTGATGCCCGTAGTTCTACGGGAGAAACTCTATTTGAAGGTGATTTTGAAGGTGTAGTAAACCCGTTGGGGTTTGCCCTCGAAGATCACGGGTGTGTACCGTTGTTGTCCCAACGAACGAAGAATGTGCTCGTCCGAGTGGGGTAACCCCTTGACAACGCTGCAGCCTTCGACAGCACCGGATTCGGTGATGACACAGCGAGCGATGAAGGTGCCAGTGACGTGAGCGGCGATGGCCGGCGGAGGCAAGGACGGCGTCGGGCCGCCAGTTTGCGTCGGGCGTGTCATGCCTGCACCGAACGGGATGGTGATGTTTTGCGGAGGAGGCGGTGGTGGCGTGGGGCTACCGACGACACCTCCAGGTACGCCACCGGGAACGCCTCCAGGAACACCACCGGGGACGCCACCAGGCTCGCCTTCACCTTCGTTCTCCGTTTCGGGAGCTTCGGGTTCGGGATCTTTCTCCGGTGGTTTTTCGTCCGGTTTCGGCTCCTCTTTTGTCTCGACAATCGTGTCCGGTTTCTTCACCGGCTTGGGTTTGTCCACCTTCGGCTTCTTCGCACCTCCAGCAGGAGGTGGAGGCGGAGGTGGAGGTGGAGGCGGCGGAGCCGCCATGAAGGTCACCTCTGGCGCATCCACCTTGACTTCCTTCGGTCTGGTGGAGACCCACAAGACGAGGAGAATCGCAGCGGCGTGAACTGCCACGGAGAGGGCTGCGCCCGTACCGAGGCGACCTTTGGGAACGTTGTCGCGACCAAGAACCGAGTCGAACATGTGCCTCTTGCCCTGATAGACGAAAACGAAGTCCAGCGCGAGCCCCGAAGTGCACGCCGCAGTTCAAAAGTGTGATCGAGTGGTGAGAGTGGCCCTTTGGAGAATCGGTGGGGGTTGTTCCCCGTGTTCCGATGGTGCGTCGGGGCCAGCTTGACGATCGACAGAAAAAGATCGTCCGAGCCAACAGAACTATTGTTCACCGCTGCGGACCGTGCGTATAGTCGGCCGCCATTATCACTATTTGGCCCACGTTTCTGGAGGGATGGAGGGCTCGTGATTCTCAGAGACAGACTAGGCCTGTTGGCCGCGGTAGTACCGTCCGTCGTTTTGATCGCATCCAGCTCGGCTTACGCCGCAGATGGCACGATCAGCGGCCTGGTGCGCAACGCGGCAACAAAAGCACCAATCCCGGACGTCGTCATAACGGTGACGTCCCCCGCGCTACAAGGTGAGCAGATCGTCGTTACGGACGCAGGAGGAAACTTCCGCATCCCGCAGATCCCACCGGGCGCCGGGTATACCGTCAGCGCAGACGGGGGAGCTCAATACAAGCCCTCCGCCCGCGGTGGCATCAAGTTGTCAAGCGGTTCGACTGTTCGCGTGAACATCGAACTGTTGCCCGAAAACGCGGGCATAATCGAGCAGGTCGTCGAAGCTCGTGCCCCCGTCGTCGACGTAGGCACGTCCCGTATCGCTACGACGATCGACCAAGAGTTCACGCGACGTATCGCTGTGAACTCACCGTCAGGCAAAGGCGGCGCATCGCGCTCGTTCGAAGGCCTCGCGGCGGTCGCTCCTGGCGCGAACATTGACCAGTACGGCGTGTCCATGAACGGCACGACGTCTCCTGAAAACGCCTTCATCATCGACGGCGTTTCGGCGAACGATCCGGCATTCGGCGTCAACGCCGTGCCGCTCTCTGCAGAGTTCGTCAAGGAAGTCAACATTATTACGGCAGGCTACCTGCCGGAATACGGCCGCTCGATCGGCGGCGTCATGGACGTCGTCACCAAGACCGGTAGCAACGAGTTCCACGGATCAGTGTTCGGCTCCATCACGCCGGGCGCATTCGAAGGTGCTCGTGAGCAAATCGCCCGCGCAGGCTCGGTCGTCCAGACCAACCCCTCGCTCGGCGCGATTCGCGACTTCGGCTTCGAGATCGGTGGTCCGATCATCAAGGACAAACTCTGGTTCTTCGCTGGTTTCCAGGTCGCGCTGCAGCGCTACAACTTGGACCGCGAGCTGAACGTCCTTGACTTCAAGCGCAATCCGGACGGCACGCCGAACGGCGACTGCGACAACGATCCGGCGACGCCGGACGAGGCGAACTGCCCGATCATCGACCCCGACACGGGCTTCCAAACCTCGACGGCTCTGGATGGCACGCGCGAGCGTTTCTACGCGGATCAGCAGACGACGCAGTACATCGGCAAGCTGACCTGGAACATCAACCAAGACCACAACCTCACGTTGACGGTCTTCGGTGCGCCTTCGACGTCTGGTGGCAACGGCACCTACGGCATCGATGCGCAAGATGGTGGCGTCGCCGTTGGCACCTTGCTGGGTTCGTACAACTCGCTCGGCGGCACTTCGAACGCCTTCAACAACAGCGTCGTCGTCAAGAGTTCTTCTGCGTTCATGAACAAGAAGTTCTTGGTCGATGCCACGTTCGGCTGGGTCTACAACACCCTCGAACAAGGCGCGGCCGACGGCTCGAACGTCGACGACATCAAGAACCCCGAGACCCTCGCCGGGCAACCCGCCGTGTCGTGGCGCCGCAACAGCCCATCGCTCGGTCGTCGTCCGATCACGCAGTTCGAGACGCTTCCCAGCGGAGCTCTCGCGCAGTGCGATCCCCTGGGCGACGGTTCGTTGACGAACCTGTATTGTCCCGTCACCACGTACCGTACTGGTGGCGCCGGCTTCATGAACATCGGCTCGAACAACCGCTACCAAGGTCGCGTGATCGCCACGGCGCTACTCGATGCGCTCGGCCAGCACACGATCAAGGCCGGTATCGACTTCGAGGTTCTGACCTACACCAACCGCAAGGGCTTTGGCGGCGGCGTTACCTACCGCGAAAACCCGAACGGCACGACCCTCTCGGACTTCCGTCACTACGGATTCCTCTCGGGCCCGCGCCAGATTCAAGACATCAACGTCTTCGAATCAACCTCGCTCTCCACCACGGTCGGCGGGTTCATTCAGGATAGCTGGAACATCCTCGACCGCGTCACCGTGAACCTCGGCGTGCGGTACGATGCGCAGGTCGTCACGGGCAACGACGGTAACGTCGGTTTGTCTTTGCCGAACCAGTGGTCGCCCCGTATCGGCGCGATCTGGGATCCTACCCGCGAGGGCAAGGCCAAGATCACGGCGAACTTCGCTCGGTTCTACCAAGCGGTGACGCTCAACCTCGTCGACCGCTCGTTCCCCGGTGAACTCAGCACGGTCGCAACCCGCCGCCAATCGGTCTGCGATCCGTTGAACATCGGTCCCGAGTGTCGTGACGAGGCGAACTACCTCACGCGCGGTGGCGCATACGATCCGACTCAACTGTACTCGCTCGTCGGTGGCGACCGAGTACCCGTTGATCCGGAAATCAAGCCGCAGTCGTCGGATCAGTTCGTCATCGGTGGCGAGTACGAACTCATCACGGACGCGCGTCTCGGCGGTGCCTACACCAGGCAGTGGCTCAATTACGCCGTCGAAGACATGAGCCGCGACGAAGCGACGACGTACTTCATCGGCAACCCGGGCTCTGGCATCGCCAAGGACTTCCCGGCAGCCACGCGCGACTATGACTCGCTCATGGTCTACTTCACGAAGGCGTTCTCGAAGCAGTGGCTCGCTCAGGTCAACTACACGCTGGCGTGGAACCGCGGTAACATCGCCGGCTTGTTCCGGCCTGAAACCGGTCAGCTCGATCCGAACATCAACTCGGACTTCGATCTGAAGTCGCTCCTCGACAACCGTACCGGTGACCTGCCGGGCGATCGTCGTCACGTAATCAAGGTCTACGGCGCGAAGGAATTCACGCTGCCCCACAACGTGACGATCAACCTCGGCCTGAGCTACAACGCACGCAGCGGCGCGCCTCTCAACGTCCTCGGCTCCCACCCGATCTACGGTGGTGGCGAGGTCTTCATC
>CAZETM010000278.1:0-10900 GCA_964514885.1 uncultured Polyangium sp.
GAAGCGGTGTAGATGCGTCAATGACGAAATTGTGGGGTTATTTTTCCTAGGCGCGAGATGGAGGGTCCCGATCTGCTTCACGCGGTGTGGGAGTTGGAGCGGAAAGCCCACTTCGACGTCGCCATTGCCAAGGGGGTGAGCGATTTCGGCGATGGCCATCAGCGGGACAATAAAGATACCAGGCAACGGGTTGCGACCCAGAACGCAGCGCAGGTGGCGCTGAAGTTGCTCGCGGCCTACTAATCGGGCAGAACCGAGCTGAGCCGCCAGATGCATCAGGCGTATTGAACGATCCGATCGACGAATTTCTACAGGCCCTTGAATCTCGCCAACATCCCACGAGCGCTCGCCATCGTATATGTCTTTGGGGAGAGCCGGGTAGTTTTGCGTCACCTGCGCTCGAAGCTCGGCAACGTTTTGACTGGACGTCGCGATTTCATCCGCCTACCGTCGCGTTCGTCGAGACGCCATGCACTCCAACATCTTGCCCGCGGACCCAGCCGATGTCGTGATCTTGACCATCGTCGATGTCGAACTACGCGCCATTCTCGCGACCCTTGGTTTATCGGACCAGGCTCGTGAAAAATTGCCCAACGGAACGGTGGTTCATCGAACCACCTTAGCCTCCGCACTTCCCGGTCGAGGTCCCTTGCGCGTCGTTGTTGCCTGCGTCGCAAGCGCTGGCAATCCTGGCGCTGCCGCACTCGCCACTCAGCTCGCCGTCACATTTCGACCCAAGTGCATGGTGCTCGTAGGTATTGCGGCGGGGATGCGAGACAAGCATCGTCTTGGAGCCGTGCTGATCGCGGAACGAATCGTCGCCTACGAACCGGAAGCCCTCGTGGCGCGCTCCGATGGCACACGTGAGCGCCGTCGTCGTCCCGAGGTTCTCGATGTACCGTTTGCCATTCGTCAGGATGTCGTCCATTACGCGATTGATACCGTGATGCTCGAAAGGCGCCTGGGTGACCTTGGGTTTGCCCTGGTGGAATCCGGCGTTTCAGATCGGATGAAGCGGTTTGAGGTGTCGAAGGGGGCAACCATTGCGGCCGGCGAAAAACTCATCCGGGATGCGGCGCTCTTACGAACCGTTCGCGAGCAAATCCACGACAAGGTCGAAGCTGGAGATATGGAGTCGTTTGGCTTTGCGAAAGCGTGCGAGCAGCAAGATGTACGATGGGTTGTGATCCGCGGAATTTCGGATTTTGGAGACCCCGAAAAAGCAGACAACGCGCAGCCTTTGGCAGCAACGGCGGCGTCCATCCTGGTCGTGGACTTCTTGCAGCGGGGACTCGATTTGGTTGGGCAAGCGCCTGTCCAAGGAGTTGCCCACGCGGGACAAACCAATCACGTATTTCAATGGGGAGCACCTATCGATTCCGACGAAGGCTTTTTGGGACGAGAGGACGAAAAGCGGCTGCTATTGGAACGCATTTCGAGTCGACAAGGTGTGGAGATCCTTGGTGGAGCGCTAGTTGGCAAATCGTCGTTGCTGCGGTGGCTCGCACGGAATGCACCTCGGGATATGCCAATTGTGCGTTTGGAGCGAGGGGCTGGAGGTTCTCCCGTGCTGCTCGTGGCAACCATTGCGGAGCGGCTTCAACGAGCGGACCTTGCGAAACCCGTGTATGCAAAAGCATCCAAATGGCAGCAAGCGCAACAAGTGCTGAAAGAATTGGTACCGTTTACAATCTTGGTCGATGATGGTGACAAACTCGCGAGAGCGGATGCGGGCTTTGATGATTCGTTCTTATCGTGCATTCGCGGGCACGTCGAGGAGGGTCGGATGCGGTGGGTATCAGCATCTGACCGGCCGTTGCACGACATTTTTGGTGAAAAGAAACTGTCTTCGGACTTCTTGAATAGTTCGGAGAAGATTTGGTTGGGATCACTTGATGCTCGCTCGGCACAAGCGATTGCCAATGCAGCGGGCGCACCATTGGCGGCACTCATGCTGGCAGAGGCAGGTGGATTTGCTTATGGATTGCAATGGCTTGGCGATCACTTGACACGACCGCGCGAAAATGCGGACGCAGTGATGTATCGATTTCGAGACGAAATGGCGCGCGTGTTTGCCACGTGGATTGCCGGATTGACCGTGCAAGAAAAACGAGTACTTCGTACGTGTGCAGACGCGCCAATCCCAATAGATGGCGCGAGTGAGGACGTATTGAAAGTCCTTTATCGGATCGCATATCGCAAGCTCGTTGTTTGCGACGCCAGAATATTTCGGTTGGCATCCGGCGAAGCGTGGAAGAGGTTTGTCCGTGAGTCAGGATAAACCGCAGACAGCTCAAGTACCGCCGGTGCCGGGAGTATTTCGCCTGGCTTGGATGCTGTTCATGCAACCATTAAAGCTGCGCAGTCTGTTCGATGCGTGGGGGTTGGAACAATTTCCATCGCTGATCAAGCTTTGGCCTCGCATTCGTGCACACGATCCGGTTGTCCAGACGTTGCTTTTCCGGTTGTCGCTTCTGCTGTTTGTCGTGATGCGTCTGCTGACGTTCGCGACTGCAGCGTTGTTTGACGTCGCGGGCTTTCATGTAGAATGGTCCGCTGTCGCAGGAGGCGTCGCGTTAGGCGTCGTGTTCGGCGTTGCGGTAAGCGTCGCGGTAGGCGTCGCGGTAGGCATCGTGGCAGGCATCGCGTTCGGCGTCGCGTACGGTGTTGCGTCAAGCGTCCTGGGAGGCGTCGCTGTAGGCGTCGCAGGAAGCGCCGCAGTAGGCGTCGTGGGAAGCGTCGCGGAAGGCGCCATACGAAGCGTCGCGTTCCGCGTCGCGGTAGGTGTCGTAGGAGGCGTCGCGTTAGGCATCGGGGGAGGCGTCGCGGGAGGCGTCACGGCAGGCGTCGCGCATGGGGTCGCATTTGGTATTTCATTTGTACGTCTCCCCTTCTGGATTGTAGAATCCATCCTTGTTTTTGGTTTGTCCGTTTGCGCCAAATTCATTCCGCGCCACATTCCCCTGTTTCTGCGCGCTCTCCCCTTTCGTCACCACGACGTAATTTTCTTTCCACTCCCCGGATTGCAATCGTTTTTCCTGACCGCCGCCGAACAGCATCCCACGCTCGTGCGCGATCTCCTCACCGAAGCCGCCGTTCTCCCTTCCCAACGGTCCATCGTCGCCCGCACATCGGCCGAACTCCAAGCCCGTGACCTCAATCGTGCCGCCCGTGATCGCACGTTTGTCCGCGCAGCGAACCTCGATTGTCCATTTTTACCCGAACTCGATAGCCTCAAGCCCGATTCTCCCCTGACGCACTTTCAATCGGCGGCACGTGACTTGGACGCGGGCATAGAAGATCAACTCCAGAGAACGCTTGCGTTGCAACGTGCTCGGAAAACGATGCAAACCTTCATCGACCAAACAGTGGCCCGTGCCAAACCAACGCGCCTCGAACAAGCGCTCATTCCCACGGCGCGCGTGTGGCTCGATGTCATTCGCGATGAAGATTTGCGTCACGATGCGGAACGCGCGAAAACCCCACAAATCCCGCGCGCATTCATTGCCGGTCCACCGCTTTCTCCCGACCGTATCGAAAACGCCACCCTCTTCAAAGGTCGCAACGACCTCGCCAAACTCCTCGCCCACGACCTCGATCCCAATCGTAGTGGTGTCATTATCGTTTTCGGTCAGCGCCGTATGGGCAAGTCGTCCCTCTCGCATTGGCTCCCCCAGCTTCTTGGGACTGGAACATTCGTCATCCGTCTTGACTTCCAACAACTCAGTGGTGAGGTTCACCGTGAGCATCCACATCGCTGCATCGTTGATACCATCGGCAAGCATTTCCCCGACGTACCCGCACCGCCCACGACGAACCCCTGGCGTGAATCCCTCGATTGGCTCCGCGCGCTCGATGCATCCCCGGCGCTCGATTCTCGCAATGTCCTCATAGTCATCGACGAGGTAGAACGCGTCGAAGATGGCATTCGCGCTGGGTGGTGCTCGACCGACTTCTTGGATTTTCTCCGCGCCGCTGGTGATAGCCTTCGCCATATTCGAATTTTGCTCCTCACGGGTCATCCCTTGCATCGCCTTGGATCCCATTGGGTGGATCGACTCATCAGTTCCACGACGCGATCGCTTGAATACTTGGACCCTGCGTCCGCCGAAGAACTTGTCCGCACACCCATTCCGGACTTCCCGGACATATACCCGGACGGAGGGGTTGAGCGCATTCTTGAGCAAACCCACCGGCATCCGTTCTTGGTTCAGAAGACGTGCGACGAGTTGGTCAAATACCTTAATGCGCAGCACCAAATGAAAGCCACGAGCGATGACATCGACCGCACGTTGGCCATCGTTTCGGAAGAAAAACTCTTTCAGCAGCTCTGGAACCAGTGCTCGGTCGATGAACAACGCGCTCTCCAGACGCTCGCAAGCGCCTCGAGCGCATTGCGTGCGGATGGCGCCATGCGGACACTTGCACGGGAGGGTATCGTCGACATGAACGGGGACTCGGCGACGATTGCCGTACTGCTGTTTCGAGATTGGATACGACAAACGCAGGGGACGATTGACGCGCTTGCGTCCCATAGGAGTGACGCATGATCGGCATGATTTCTCCCCTTGATGGTCTTGCTGCTTTTTGCCTGGGGAGGAACCAATGTCCAATCGACCCGTCGACATCTCACGTCGGCGACGCGTGAAAGGCAGCTCGTAACGCTCAACCGCTGAGGAGTGAGCCTCCGGCTGGTCGCGTGTCATTACCTTTTACTGCTTGTGCTATTTGCTTCTCGACCGCAATCGCAATAAGTGGCGCAACCTCGCGTAGCCCATCTAAATGCAACTTTTTCTCTAGATACATCTTATACCAGCACCGTCGCTGTTTTAGCACCCGTTCATCGTGAGCGATCGGCAGGTCTGTCAATGTGCGTTTTGCAAGTTCGAGGTAATTAGGCGGTATTTTCTCCGGCACAAGCATGAGCTGAAGGGATGGTAGGTGGATTTCGAACCATTCATCCCCAACATCGTGTGGGTCGAGAACCTCTTTAGTCTGCTTACTACTGTTGATCCACTGAGCGGCAAAACGATAATTTGACCACTCATAAGCCTGGCCCGGATTGCTTTTGTAACTCTTGAAATGGTCGACAGTGCCTACGGGCTCGTGCATCGCTGTGTACCCACAAAGGTTAGAAAAGCCATCGGCGAGTTCTGCCCGAAACTTCGACCAAAAATCCCTCGGCCGTTTCGCCCCAGGATTGGCAGCGAGCCACTTCTGCCCCGGCTGGCGCACGTCTTCGTCAAAGTTGGTCGGCTCAGGAATACGGCGCACCGGAATCACTTGACGACTCCCGTCTCAACAAGCCAGCGCGGCCAAAAATCGTCGTGCCCGGGCAGTACACGCAATAGCGCAGCGTGTATTTTTTCACGTGTATCGAGTTCGGGGGGCGTCTGGGCTCCTCGCATGAACGCCTCGGCGGCCTCGATTGCGACCTCCGCCTCCCGTGATCGCGCCTGTGCCAATCCAAATGCCTCCGACACTAACCAATTCACAGCATCCCCTTGTTTTGCCCATGGAATTGGCTCGACTACAATTTGGGCGTCGCGAAGTCCAAAATGCAGCAATACGTCGTCTTCGACGTCGAAGAGTGGCTCGGCAGATGCAAGCACCAGGGGGGAGTGCGTGCTTACGAGCACTTGGACCCGAAGTGAACTCTCGATTTCTGGGAACACTTGAAAAATGGCCGGCAAAATAACGCGTTGCCATGTAGGATGAAGGTGAGCATCGATCTCATCGATGAGGAGTACAAGTTCATGGAGAGGTGCTCTATTCTGAAGGCGTGCCGCTTCCGTATGCTCGTACCAGGTCCACACCAATATGTAGGCAAGCGCCAGTATGCGGCGAATCCCAGAGGAAGCGTGCGTCACAGGGACTTCACCGTAGGGGAGGACTATCGTCGGAATATCGCGGCTATCAATTGTAAGACGACGTGGCGATGCACCGGGCCGGATTACCTCGTTCGGGGAGAGCTTTGCCAAGACCCGCGTTAGCAAATCGAAAAGCTCAGGCTTCTGAAATTGCCAACTAACCCAGTCACGAATGAGCCCGTTACACAGAACGGTTCCATCCTGTGTCTTCAGTTCATCCCAAACCTCTTTGGCAGTAAGCGAGAAACGATTCAATTCGCCGCCGACCGCACGTGACTGTTCCATGCCAATCGCACGCGAACGGAATGCGTCCCATACTTCGAATCCGCCGTCTGGACGAGCATAGAGGACAAGTCGTGCGTCTAGTGCTGTCCGAGCGTTCCAGGCCAATGATGCAAAATCGAATGGGGTCTCGACCCGCCGCGGAGAGCCACTACTGGTGAATTCCGACCAGATAGTTGGAGAAACTTTTTCACCTCTTCGGGGAATCGCCGGATTATGTGCCCATGTGCCAGTTAGGGCCCACCAGGCCAAGTCAAGTACGAATGTCTTACCAAGTCCATTATCGCCGGCAAATAAATTGAGCCGTGGAGCGAAGTGCACATCTAGTTCTGTTGGTTCGACGTCATGTGTCTCTATCCGCGTCAACATCTCCGCTCTCCTAATCGTTGAATTCTCTTCACCCGGTGCATTAACTACAGCTATAGGCGTAAAGGCTTTTGGGGGACGCTTTTTCCGATGGGCTTTTCCACGTGAAGTTGCGGCATCTTGGCTGTGTGAGTGTTTGGCCGCCTCAAGGCGATTCAGATCAAGCAGCCGGGCAAGCACTTCGTCACTGGTCGAGTCGTCCCACGTGTAACGAATGGATTCGTCGATTTGAGGTCGAAAGTCGTAGGACAGATGTATATCGGTCCACTCATACGCCTCAAGAACTAAGCGATTCAGCGCTTCATGTAGGTCTCGAAGCTTGATGATTTCGGACGAGCACTCTGCTGGGTGGTGAAACCGCTTGTATATCTTTGTCAAACCCTCGTCAGCACTGCTCATCATGCCTGCACGGGTGTCATAATAACTTCGACCAATAACGTCGAGTGAAGGGAATGCCGAAGATAGGTGCTCGAAGCGAACTCCTAGCGGGAATGGAAATGTGTCAAAACATTCAGTAATTGAGTACCGGTGCGTGTCCTTGATAGTCGCGCCCAGGAAATGAGCCCAAATTTCGTGAACCGTCGATTGAAGAATAGCGAACGCTGCGTGGCTGTTGGAAGCGAATACCACAACGGAGTCGGCCAGCACTCGGTTGGATGGTACCATAGTGATCGCGTGATAGGCGCTAAGACGAGCTCGAACGAGGACATTGTCGAGGCCACGCGTTGCCTCGGACAACAACTTCGAATATTGGCCCCAAGTCCACCAGAACTCATTCCTGCGCCTGGCTTCCTGGCTGTCTCTCAATCGCTGGCGCTCGGGCTTGACCTTGGATTCGACAATTGACATCAGGTCAGGCCACCTTCGAGCCTCAGCCTCCGTCATCTCCATCAAATTGATCACTTGACGCCGTGTTGCATGTGTTGGACTCGAATTGATCTCTTCCCCTCCCTGATACGGGAAAATGCGCTCGGCATTCCTGGGGTCTTTGGTGATCAATCGATTCATTTCGGAGATGGGGTTTGCTTGAGGATTCTCGTCATCGAAGATGAAGCCGCTGCCGGCAAGGGTGATTCCGAGGAACGAGAGGCCTTCATTGTTCGGCAACTTCGCCGGCGGTGCCTCAGTACCACCATGAAAAAGAAATGACGTAATTCGCGGCACAATGCGACCGTCAAGGCGACAAGGCGTGACCGGAAAACCGCGTACCCCATGAATCAAATTCACGAGGACAGCCGGGGCGTTTGGCCATGAGACGTGCCTTTGCGCATCAAATAGATATCCGCCGTTAGTACAAATCCATCCTAGGCCTGTGCTTCTTGTGGCACCCTGTGCAATGTTATTCGGTGCGACCAGGCCAAGAGTGCCCCCCTCGCGCAGTATCTCAAAAGCGCGTCGAAAAAAAAATGCAGCAAGGTCACTACCGGCTTCGGAATTTGTAAACGCATTCGTCAAATAATTCGAATAAACCTCGCCATTGGAGGCAAGAACTTGCTTGGGACGGCAGAAAGGTGGATTTCCAAGTACACAGTCAAAGCCCTTTGAGCGGTCACGATCGCGTTGAAACACTTCGGGGAACTCAATCTCCCAATGGAATGGCACGAGGTGATCGCGTAGCTCAGCCGCTATTCCGCGAAGTTCTGCCGCATGCGCGCCTGTCGAGATGAAGGCAAGAACTTTGGGCACAAGACTGGCCATGGCAGCTTGCCGAGCCTTATCAGTGTGCTCAATAAAGTGGCACGCGACGATGACGTCCCCGAGCATGCGTACCGCATCGAGCGAATAATGCATGTCGTCGACCAGGAATCTCAACTCCACGGAATTCGGATCCCCAAGCTCACGAAGTGCAATAACCCGATGGCGCAATTCCTCCGCTCGATGAAGCCAATTCATAAGTTCGTTGCGTGCAGATTGGGCACCTCTATGGGCCTTTGCATGATCGATTGAAAGATTCACGATTTGTTGAGCCGAGAGCCCTATGAGCGAATCCCCCACCTTGAGCGAATGCTCGAGGAACGTCAGTGGGCGGTCTTTAGTAGAAGTGAGCAACCAGAGCGACAATCTCGCCATCTCCACGACGAGAGGATCCTTGTCTACCCCATATAGGCACCGCTCGGCAATTAGCCGTCGCGCATAGAACGCTAGATCCGTCGCATTGGGTGGCAACTCTCGCAGGCTGCCCGTTCGCTGCCATGCATCCACGAGTACTTCCGCGAGTTGCCGACACGCTTCTATCAGGAACGCGCCAGTGCCCATTGCAGGATCGGCAATTTTGAGCCTTAGGATTTGCTCCGGCTGCGCATCAGGTCCAAACTGTTCTAAAATGGGACGCAACGTCGTCCGCACGATGGATTCGGTCAAAACTCGAGGGGTATGCACCCTCCTTGCTGAACGTCCTTCACCTGGGATCAAATAAAGCGAGCCGGTTGGCAAAAGCCCTGGTTGGCGGAAACTGACACGTCGGGCGAGCGCTGCATGGAGCGCTTCCACCGTCGTTGCCTCCTTGACATCATGTGCTTCCTTCCCCTTCAGTTCGAGGCCAAATTTGCCCTTCAACTCCCTTAATCGATCCGCTCCCGAAAGTCGCGCCAAGACTTCAAGATCAGCGACCAGCTCATTTGGCTGAAGGCACAGTGAAATGCCTGCGCTTCTATGGATCTCCAGGCCCACAAGAGTTTCAAAGGCGCTCGCAATCTGCTCAACATCAAGCGCGTTGTAACGTAGGGGCTGTCCATCGAGTGTTTGGAAGTGTTCGAGGACGCGATACACGACACCATCGTTTATGCGCAGGGGAGTCAGAGACTCACGAATCTGACGCACGCTGTTGCGGGGTCGTCCTTCCAGAAAGGGAAAGGCGTCTGGATTGAAAAGAGCACCTCCGAAGAAGGCAGGAACAACTACGTTCACGCCGGCGGAACCACCGTCGTGGAGGAGTCGAAATAGCTCGAGGATGCGCCCCCACGCGAAGTAGCCATTATCGAGGACATCACCGCTCTTCTTCTGCTTCTGCTCTTGGAGTTGTGTGTAAAGACCAGAAAGCGAATACTGCTTCTCGTAGACTGCGGAGTCCATGGGTAGCAGTCGGTTTTCTTCGGCAAAAAGCACAACCAGCATCCGCATAAGGGCCGTGACGAGCCCTCCATGCAGCTCGGTTGGACCTTCGACGAGGTAATCGCGTAGAAATCCGTTCGTCATCACGCTGTCGGCATACTCGAACGCGGAAAGCAGCTCGCCGAGCGCGGTGCGGAGTTGATCACCAAGGGTTGCAGAAACAACGCTCCGATATTGGCGGCTCGCCCTGAGAAGGTCACCCAGCCCCTGCCCAGCTCGGCGCGAAATAACCCGGCTTTCATTGAGCAGCATATGAAACGCGCCGAGCAATGGCCGTCCTTCAGCGGTGAGCATGTCAGGCAGGCGGAAGGTTAGCCACCCGGTTGTATCTCCCTCCGGAGCGTAGACCAGCCGAAAGTCACGGCCATTGGTCAAGAGACCTATAGAGATGCCTGTTTCGCGAAGAAGGCGCTCAAACCGGTGATGGGGCGTGGTCAACCCGGCGTTCTTATCCGCTGGGGTATCGAGGTCGTCGAGCTGTGTTTCCTGAACAAGTAACTCGATGGATTCCGCTGAACGCATCGCAAAGCTCAGCCCCACCTGCTCTCCATCCATGTGCACGCCGCGAGACAGCCAAAACTCGCCGCTGGACACCCGGTGCTCATCAGACCAATCGAGGATGCGAGGAAAAAAAGCGCGAAGATCGGTAACCCGCTGGGACTTGTCAACAAGCTCACGTAGAGAAACCTGCTTGTCGTCTATCGGCCAAGTGACCTTTGCCTCGGCGTCTACGAGTGCATTGAGGGTGACGACCAGCCCGTTGACTTGCACTACGCTGAGCCACTCAATTTGCAAATGTTCATTGGCGACCATGTCGATCACAAGGTCCGTGCGCGAGAGCCCGCAGTCCCGTGACGCGTCGCGTTGCAGATGCTTTTAGCGTCTTCGACGGCGTTACAGGCCAATGATTGATTTGAGGTTGTACACTGCGGTTTCAAGTTGATGGGCTCTGCTCAGCGGCAACGTACATCGATGGCACCACGGCTGTCCAGTACCTGCTAGGATTTTGATCGATTTGTATAGGGACGCGCAGATGTGTAAGATTGTACACCGATCATGGTTTCTACTTGTCGTCCGGTGGCAAGTGAATAAGTTTGGCCGAACCGCAAAATTTTGGAATCGTTTTGGTCACATGGGGATCAGGATGCGGAGACCGCTAATCGCCACGGACACGAGTGAGCATCAATCAACGTAGGTCACAGGCCGTGCACCAACTTTGCCCAAAAACTTGTCCGGCTCGAGTCCCCCGAGTTATCGTCCCCGCGTCCCAA
>CAZETM010000279.1:0-10899 GCA_964514885.1 uncultured Polyangium sp.
AGTTGGAGAGGGGGCCAGGGGGTGAGGAGCGCATGCGAGCCGATTTCAATGCTACTGCTTGAACGTGAAGTCCGCTTGTACCTGCGCGGATACGACGATTTCCCCAGGCTCGACCGGAAACCCAATAACCACCGGCGCTTCCGACTCGGCAATGCTCACCATCGTGCTCCGCGTCAACGATTTGCCGTAAATGGGCGTGTCTTCACCGGACAACATCTTCAGCCCAACGATCTTGACGCCTGCCTTATTGGCCATCGCCTGCCCGTTTTTCTGCACGTCCACAACCGCCGCCTCGAGCGCCGAACGACGTGCTTTCTCCGGCTCATTCAGGAAAAACGTCATGCTACCAATGACGTTCGCACCTGCATTGAGCACCGTTTCGAGCATCTGCGCTCCACGATTGCGCAGCTCGTTCATGGAAACATTCGTCAGCGTTATCGATAACGTGCTCCTCGCTTCGTATCCGAGAATCGATGGCGGAACGGTACTTGGCTCGGTCCTGACCTCCGTAATCGGCTCAATCGTGATTTCCACCGTACGCACCTTCAGGCCCGCAATTCCCAAGCTTCCTAGCGCGTCGACCACCGCCCGCGTTCTATTCGCCGCCAACGTACGCACCGTCTCCAGCGACGTCTCGCGCACCGTCACGGAAATTCGCGTTCGCAGCGAATCCGGATTCACCGTCACTTCGCCTTGCCCGTCAATTCGAATAATTTGCTCGGCTGTCGTGCTTTTCGGTGCCGGAATCATTTTCTCGAGCATCGGGCTCGCCTTTATGGCCGCAACCACCACAACAATCGCGACAATGGACCCCACCACGGCCATTTTTTTCGATGTACCGGACTGCTGTTGACATTCATCGTTCGCTTGCTTCATGGTTTCCCCCTCAATGCCATTGCGCGTCGGCACGACCGTCCGCACTGCGCTCCAAACCAATGCATGGTGCACACGAGCGGCCACGACAACGGGCGCAAGGGGCTCACCTCACGTCGTGATGCGCATGAAAAAGCGAATGATGGGCGTAATCAGCGATTTCGCGGAGACGGCGAGCTTGCACGAACAACGATGAACCCTTCCCGATCCATCGACACTTGGCCTTTTTTCAACAAATGCCCCACGACCCGCTTGAACACCTTTTTGCTCAATCCAAAAAGATCCCGGATCTCCTCGGGACTCGAACGATCTCCCACCTTGGGCGCAGCTTTGCCCGTGAGCACAGCAAGCACGCGAGCCTCGTCTTTTTCGGCTTCTTCATGCGCATGGCCACGCATCGACACTTCAATCTTGCCGTCCTCCAAAATGCTGGATACGCGAAACTTTGCCGCCTCACCCCGAGCAAGTTGATGCGGCTCGAATGCAGGCAACAGCCCTACGAATCTCCGCTCGATGATTACGAATAGACCAATATTCGGATCATTCCGCCACGCTTCGCCGTGCACCCATTCATCCAGCTTGAATTCGCCCACGTCGCCCAGCATTTCCGCCACGCGCATCGTACCTGCCAAGCGCTTGCTCTTGTCACGAATCAACCCAATCGCGTGACGTTCTCCCACCTGCACATCACGCGTCTGCAACGCATACGGCACGAGCAATTCCTTGAGCATGCCCCAATCGAAGAATGCGCCATATTTGTTGACATCGGTCACCGTCAAAAATACAACCTCTCCAAGCTCGACCTTCGGAGCGCTCGTCGTAGCAATAGGTCGATCTTCGGAATCGAGCGAAATGAACACCTCGACCTGGTCGCCTTCTTTCGTGCCCTCGGGAATTTCCGGGCCAGGCAGCAAAATGACCGGAGCATTTGGCGCGAGATTCTCCGGCTCGATGGCCAAAAATGCACCAGGCGGACCGAATCTGCGCACAGGTAAAGTTACGAATTGCCCGAGAAGTTCGTCGTACGACATGCGGCGCGCATCGTGGCACAGCTTTGGCGAATCCGACAGGAAAAAAGTGGGTCAGAACGCTCGGGATTGCATTTCCGAGCACCGATGCAGCATCCGAACACGTCAGGACGCCGCATCGGCCGGCAGTTGAAGGGTTTCCAACAGGTCGGGACGCTGCATCGGCCGGCCAAAGCGGCGTCCCAAGGCGTCGGGAAGCTGCATCGGAGCGCCGTTGACGCTTCCGGCGACGTCGGGGAGCTGCATCGGAGCTCCGTTATCGCGTCCGGATGTAAGAGAAACTAGAATCTAGGCGGGGAGACTGTATCCGGAAGGACTCGGATTACTCCGAAGCGTCTTCGCTCTTACCGCGGATTTTGGGGAAGAATCGTTCGGCGCGTTTTTTACCGACTTCGCCCAGTAAAACGCCATAAACTTTGGTCAGCAATTTGGCCCAATCATCTTCGGCGACATCGAGTCGGGTGGAAGCAAGCGCTTCACCTGCCAAGGCTTGCTCGACGGCTTCCGATGCTGCGCCAAACGCTTCAATGCCTGCATAGAGGGCGGGAACGACGGAAACGCGCACTTCGTCGGTCTCGTCGAGGTACTTTTCGAAGCGTTTTGCCAATTCGGTATATCGTGCACGTTCCTGATTGATTGGCGCGGCGACGAAGTATTCGACGCCTTCGGGAAAGATACTCGTATATGGAGCGGACTTATTGGCATCGGCGCTGCGTCCGGCGATTTTGGCGCGGCCCTCTTGCGCGATATCATCGAGCGAGTCATCTGCCGCATCGCGATCGGCACGCGCGTGTTGAACGGGGCCGGTGGCATCTTCGAGGGCTCGGCCGCTTTGCAATACCTCTGCCGTGACGGCTTCGACATCGGCGGCGAGCGTCGTGAGTTTTGCTTGGCGAAGTCGTCGGCCAACATATCCGCCACAACGCACTCGATGAGAATAATGGGCGTCCGGGTCGGGAAGTCGCATGAATGGTCTCCGGTTTGGGTACTGGGGGGAGGTTACTAAAGAGTGGGGAGCGAGGTCAAGAAAATTGTGCGTCACCCGGCAGCTCACCAACTTAGCGCAAAAAGCGCTTCTTTGTGGAGAGGACGAGGCGAGCCTTCAGCGCGGCTGTTGGCCGAAGCCACGGAAATCTTGACGCTCGCGAGAGGTTATGTGTAGATGCCGCCGCATGGAGTTTCTCGCGCGTCTACGTCGCTACCTGGAGCGCGTCGGACAAGCCCCGGACGGGCTGCCGTACGTGACGATCGACGTTGCCGCGCACAAGCGGTTTTTGCTGGAGACGATCGAACGGGAGTGGGGAGGCGATCCGGATGAGGCTAAGCGGATTCGGGAGGATTGGAAACTAGGTTCTCCGTTTGAAGCGTTCGTCCGATGGGTTGCCATTGGAATCCTCGATGAGATAGTTCCAAGTGCGAGTGCGAAGCAACTTGGACATTTGATCGACGCCGCTATCGAACGGTTGCTGAACACAAAAAACCCGGGGAAATTCTTTACGGCCACGACTGGATCGCCCGCAAATGATCACATTCACCGAGAAAAAGCGTATCACGCGTATGGTCTCATGCGTGACTCGGTGCCGGTCGAGGACTGGGAATTCCCTCCACGCTACGCATGCGAGGTACGACTTATCGAGCGCCGTGGGGATAGAGTCACCCTTTCTCGATGCGGACGAACGTTTCTGGACACGTCGGGCCTAGCGGCTGTACATTGGCTCGCTACGGTCGAGGCAGCGCAAGCACTTGGGGTCAATGACGAATTCCGACTAACTCCCGAGCTTGCCGCGCATCTGGCAACCGAGCTCAACGTCACTGTCATTCCAAGTGTCTACGAGCACGAGCCGTACGAGTTCGCCCCGGCAACACTCAATCGCCTAGAGGCATTCGGTCTGGTGCAGCGCCACGAGTTGCATGACATTCATTTGCCCGGCTTGCGGTACGCCGTGCTCCCTCGCCATCGGCCGTTATTCGAAGAAATCGCCCAACGTAAATCCACCCCGTACGCCATTCTCGCCGATGCCCTCCTTGGCGACGAAACCACCGGTCTCGTGGAACGAGCGCACCCCAACGCCGCGCGAATGATGCAAGAGAGCGCTGCCGAAAACTATGTTCGCCAAGCGCGCATGGTCGTGCACGAAATCCGCAATGCCCTCCTGCCCGCACAAGTCGCCTTCTCGTCAATCGCCGCAAACCTGCCCGCGGACGACCAATCTGAAGCATTGCAAAAAAGGCGTGCCCGCGTCGAGGGCGGCATTCAACGAGCACTCGAGTTCGTCGATGGCATGCTGCTCGTAGCGAATTTCGGGATCGAACAACCCTCCACGTTCGATATCGAAGGTGCGCTGCGCGAAGCATGCGCCGGCCTTTCACGCGAGCTGAACGGCGGGTTTCAACAGCACATCGATATGCCAGAAGTCAGCATCTCCGGACCACGTGCCCGATTCATTTTGGCCGTGACGAACCTCTTGAGGAATGCAGCGCAATCGATCGCCGGAATTCCCAACGGACGCGTGTCGATCACCACGGAGATCGATGCCACAGACGCCCTGGTTCACGTCGATGACAATGGCCCCGGCATTCCAGAAGCCAACCGCAGCGTCATCTTCGAGCCGGGCGTAACTCTACGCTCAGGCGGCAGTGGTCAAGGATTGGCACTCGTTCGACAAGTCGTCGAAGGCGAGATGCGTGGTACAGTGAGTTGCACGAATGGCCCGCTCGACGGCGCAAGGTTCACCGTCCGCGTCCCACTCCAGTCGAGGTCAACATGAACGACACCGGACGAATCCTCATCATTGACGACGACCAGGCTTTTCTGGAGACCTACGAGGATCTCCTCTCCGCTCAAGGGTATGTCGTCGAACGAGCAATGACCCGGACGAAGGCGTTCGAACGGCTCGACGAGCCTGGCTGGAGCGTCGTCATCGTCGACCAAAAACTAAATGGCCCGGGCGGACCGGATGACGGGCTCGAGCTGCTCGCGGAAGTTGGAATCCGAGCGCCCGATGCCAAGACGATTCTGGCCACGGCCTATGCTTCGCCGAGCGCCGTGGAACGCGCATTCAAAGACGGCGCCTACGATTACCTCGAAAAAACGTCCACCTTCCCCGCCCTCCTGCGCGTGAAAGTGCGCAATGCAATGGAAGTCGTGCGCGAGCGATGGCTCGGATCGCTCGACCCTTCCGCAACGGAAAAGGCAATTCGCTCGACGTGGGAAGCGGTACGCACGGAAAAGGATCGCCAGCGAAAAGGCGTGCTGCTCGAGCGGCTCATAGAATTGCTGCTGAAGACGATTGGCGGCTTCAACCGTTTGGGCACGCGAATGAAAAACGAAGTCGAGGAACTGGACATTCTGGTCCAGAACAACTCGACCGATCCATTTTGGCAGAAAGAAAGCCCTTACGTCCTCGTGGAATGCAAGAACTGGTCGAGCCAGCACGTGGGCACCAAAGAGATTCGAGATCTTTTGGGTAAGCTCGAGGGGCGGTATGGTCGATGTCGCCTGGCGCTATTCGTTGCGGTGGGAGGATTCGCCGATACCGTGAGACCCTATCTTCAATCTCACGCACGTGAAAACCGGCTCGTACTGCTCATCGGACCGGGAGATCTCGATAGCCTGGCGAAGTCGTCCGATCGAAATGCGACCCTCAAAGACATTCACCAACGAGCCGTCGCCGCTTCCTTCGATCACGGGCAGGATTGACCCGTCAAATCGCTCATGATGCAACGACCTCCAATCCGCTTTCACGTGCAAACTCTTCCAACATTCGCCGAATCGTATCCCGCGCCGTACAAAAACGCGTAAGCATTTCTTCGTGCGGGATAGAAGAATCTTTGCTCGCCGGGTCCGGAATGGGCCAATGCAGACGGCGCGTTTTGCCAAGAAACACTGGACAAACTTCTTCCGCGCATAACGTGATGACCGTTCCCACCGTTTCGGGATCGATCGTTTGCACGGACTTGGAATGATGCGTCGTCAGATCCACGCCAAGCTCGCGCATCACTTCGATCGCGTATGGATTCACCTTCGACGGCTCGCTGCCTGCGCTTTGGACGAGCACGCGATCCCCGAAGATCATTCGCCCAAGCCCCTCGGCCATTTGGCTTCGCGCTGAATTCGCGACGCAGAGAAAGAGTATGCTTTGGTTCATGGATTCATGCCTTGGATGATGCGGCCGGCATAGTATGCACGTGGGGACGTCAAGAGAAAATTTTTTACCGTCCAGCCGTCGTCAAGAGCGACGCGTCACTTCAACACGACCGTTGGCGATTTCTCGCCCAACGCCCACGACATGTCGATCTGCGGACCTTCGCGCACGCCCACGTGCCACCCTTCATAATTGTCCCACCAAAAGATTTCGTCGAGCTGCGCCACGAAAGCCGTTCCCGGCTTCAATTGAAACGTCGTAATGTTTTCCGCGCCCATTTTGCGCTGCAATCGATCTCGATCGTTTTCAATCGGGGTTTTGTCGCGCCCGACTTCCGTGACGGTCTTGAAGCGACTTTTCACCGTCGAAAAGTCCCCCGCCATGCCCCAGAGCACTCCGAACAGCACATCGCGACCGCCTTCGCGCGGACATTCGCAGGTTACCTGCATCCATTCTCGCACGACTTTCGGCGTGCACGAAACGCGCGTCATGCTGCTCCCCCGCGTATCGTGGACCCTGAGCGGCTGGAGTTGCTGCGCCCCCGCCCATTCTTCGTCCTTCGGCTCCGGCGAAGTCTCCGCGGGCCACGCATATTCCGATATCGCCATCGGTTTACCCGGGGCGACTTGCGCCACAGCCACCGGAATGCTTCCAAGCATCAGCAACAGAGCAACCGTTTTCGCGACCGATTGATAACGCTTCATAACGTCTCCAAGTAAGCCACGAGCGCGTCCTTTTGCTCGGCTGAAAGCTGGTTCGTCTTGCCCATACGATCATTGTTTTGATAAATGAGCGCCTTGAGCGTCGGCATGCTGCCGTCATGGTAATACGGCGCCGTACCACCCGTGAAGAGCAGCGATGGCACTTTGAAGGCAAGGTTCTCTTCTTCCTCGAACCCCGCCGGTGGATCCACTTTCGGTAGCGGAATCGGCATTCGATTGGTGAATTCGGTGTCGACGGGATGACACGAAACGCACGCCGTCTCGGCACTCTCGAAAATCTGCTTGCCCTTCTTTTCCTTGGCGGTCAATTCACGCTTGTCGCGCGGCGGAGGCACCAAACCCTTTCGCAAAAAGGCCGTCAGCGCATTCGCCCGTTCGCCGAGCATCCACGATTTCGTGTCCACTTCCCCTGCGCGCCATCGATGCCTCGCAAAACCCTCCGCAATGCGCTCGAGCAGCCCATCGTTCTGCGCATGCCAACCGTAGGGTCCTTTGGAATTGATCCGGCCCGCTAGCATCGGAGTTTGGCGAGGATAACCAATTTTGCCGTCCTTGGTTTTCTCCACCATGTATTTCGTGGCCACGAAGTTACCTTCGTTCTTCTTCGCGTCCGCAATGACTTCGTGCCAGACGTGCCCATCGTCGCGTCCTTCAGGATGACACCCGGCACACCCCAGCCCGCCGCTGCTGTAGTCGTCGTGTCCCTCATAAAAGAGCCGACGCCCGCGCGACGCCGCTTCGTCGAAAGGCTCCGCGGCCACTCGGGATATGACCGGTCCATTCCAAGTTTGATACCGCAGCTCTTCCTTCTTCGCCTTGGGATTTTCGATGCGTATGGTGGCAATGTCGTATGTCGACCGGCAAAACACATACAGCAGCGATTCGTCCTTGGAGAGCGCAAGCCCCGTTGGAGCGCCGCATTCGCTGGGAATCCCGTCACGCTCGGAATAATTCCCGTATCTGCTGATGATTTTTGCATCGCGATAATGCTGCCCAACCTGTATATTCCGAATCGGTCGCTCACCAGGGGCCGCCGCCATCAATGGATATTCCGAGACGGAATCGGTTCCCTCCGCAGCGAGCCACACGGTATTTGATTTCCGCGCGATCGCCATCGCCCGCGGCTGAGACACATCGTTGTTCTTGAGCTCGACCACTTCGAATTGCCGAGTGCCGCCATAACTACCGCCTCCAAACGGGTCCTTGCGCGCCTCGGCATAAGCTTCATCGAAAGCTGGCGCGGTCTTGATCTTCTTGTTCGGCACACGCGGCTTGAGCAACGGCTGATCGTTCTGCGTTTGCAATACATCGATCGTCGTATTGCCGTACCACGTTTCCCAACCGCCCAATGCGCCGAGCGCGTGCCTCGCCGCCAGCACTCGATTGCCCAAATCGTCCATCACCAGTGCATACCCAAGCGATCCTTCGAGCTTCGCGCCAAACGGCGTATGTGCGGGCGACGCAGGGAATTCGATCACCTTCGCTTTGGGGCTCGCCCCGTCGATATCGTCGATCCGCGTCAAATTACCGGACGTCAAATGGCTGATGTACGCCGTTTTCCCATTCGGATGAATCACCACGCCCCGCGGCTCACGCGCAACGTCCAGCGTCCATAACACCCTGCGCGCTTTCCAATCGACGCCCGTCACTTTATGCGTCCACGCCGACGTGACCACCGCAATCGATTCACTCTTCGTGATTGCCAAACCCCAAGCGTCCGCAGCAACCGGAATCTGCGCTTCTTCTTTCAGCGTATCGCCAGGCTGCTCTTTCAGCACCACGAGCAGGCCTGGATCCCGAATGGTCGCCAAGACAAACCCATCCACCGGCAATACTTGAGCCGGAGCCCCCGGCATGATCACTTCTTGTTGTTTTGCATTCGGTGGCGGCGGACGCGGCGGAGGCGCTGCCGGAGCCTCCTTGGGCACCGCAATGGCCGACGCAGAAGCGCTCGCCATCGCGTAGGCCGAAGGCGCAGGCCCCGCAGACGCCGATGCCGAAGGAGCAGTATCAGTCGGCTTTTCGTCCTCGAATTCTTTTGGCAATTCCCCAAACGGAAGCGGAAGCACGCGTAACGTTTTATGATCTTCGTCGGCGAGATACAGGTGCTCGCCATCGGCCGAGCGCATCAGCGCCCCACCCGTTCGTTCGGGCGCCGTGAGCGGCTCACGCGGTTTGGGCGGCGTCTCAACCGCAGTCGCCGACGCCGAAGACGCCACACCGCCCACACCACCGCCAGCGCTGGGGGCATCCTTGCTACACGCCGCGAAAAGAGCCGCACTGGAAACCAGCGCACAAAGAGCCGAAGAGGTCCGCATCGTTGACCGACCCATGCCAGAAAGACGCCCTCGGTGGAAGGAAAATCGTCGTTGCTCCTCGCGACTCGGCGATGCCGCCAAACCTGCGGATTCGATGATTTGATCAGGTGTGGATCTTTTGATCCACTCATCTTGGGTCGACTTAGCCGTCGCTTGATCCTCAAAATGCCGAAAATTGATCACTTTTTCGCTTGATTTTGGTCGAATTCCGTGTCTTTTAGCGCGCGGTTCGTCTTTTATCTGCGCCCAAGGAACCAACGATCTCGGTCGCCGGTGGAGAATCATGCTGCGTCGAACATTGCTCGCTGTGTCCATGTCTGCTCTCGGTCTTGCTGCGAACCCCGTTTATGCACAACCGGCTCCGGCTCCGGCCACGCCACCCAAACAGCCTCCGCCCGATGGGCTTTCCGTCAGCATCAACACACAGGGTACGTTTGCGTTGACGGACATGTCGAATGTCGTCGGTCAACAGACCGGCACGACGATCAATTTCGGATTGAAGTTCGACAGCGCCATCGAGTATCGCAAGGGCAAACATCACGCGGTCGCGAATGCGAATCTGCAAGCGGCGCTCACGCAGTCTCCGGTGCTCGATGGATTCATCAAGACGGCGGACACCGCGAACGTAAGTGCTATCTACTTCTACAACATACGCGATTGGGTTGCTCCGGGCATCGCGGTTCTGGTCAGCGCGCCGATTCTACGTGGGTTTGACCTGCGGCCGGATCCGACGACGTACCAAACCACGTACCTTGATGGGACGACGGCAACGCAAACGACCAACAATTTCACGCTGACCGATCCGATCTTTCCAATCACGTTCATCGAGCAAGGAGGGTTGCGCTTTCTTCCGGTGCAATCCGAAAAACTCTCGATCGATGCGAAAATCGGATTCGCCAGTAAGCAAACGATCGCCACTGGCCAATTCATTATCGCCGACAATCCGGCAACTCCGGACGTCGTCGAAGTGACCGAGTTGAAGGACTTCGCTCTGCTCGGCGGGCTCGCCGCGCTCGATGTCAACGGTGTTTTGTTCGACAAGTCTTTGACGTACGCGGTGCATGCGTTCGTGCTTCCGCCATTCTTGCAGGTCGGCGGAGCGGGAAACCCCGACGCAAGCGTCATCGATAGAACGGTCGTGGATTTGGCATTGAATGTCGGGTTCAAGCTCAATTCATACGCGTCACTCGATTATCAGGTCACCATCGCGCGTCAGCCGCAGCTTACCGAACTATGGCAAACGCGGCATGGATTGGTGTTGAGCTTTGGGGCCAGCTACAAGAAAGCTCCGAAAGCGCCCGCGAAAGAGGAGCCCAAAAAAGACGCGCCGCCTGGCGAAACGAAGCCGGCACCTGAAGCGCCCCCTGCCGCGAAGTGAGGAGATTTGCATGAATAGCATTTTCGACGACGAAGAAGCCGAATTCAACGTGGTGATGAACCACGAAGAACAGTATTCGATTTGGCCGGCCCATCGTGAGCCCCCCGCAGGCTGGACAAAGGTAGGAAAGAAGGGCAAGAAGAAGGAATGCTTGTCCCACATCGAAGAAGTGTGGACCGACATGCGACCGCTCAGCCTTCGCAAGCGCATGGAAGAAGCCGCTCGTAATGGAGCCGAGGAAAATCATGGCAACTGATAACACGCAACCCAAACAACCGGCAAAGCAAGACAAAGATACTCCGACCATCGAGGTCAAGGAGGAGTCCGCTCCTGCGGCCAAACCAACTCCCGCTGCTGCAGCCAAAGAAACACCGAAACCCGCTGCTGCTCCCGCTTCCGCGGCTCCCACGGCGGCAAAAGAAGAGCCCAAGCCCG
>CAZETM010000280.1:0-10856 GCA_964514885.1 uncultured Polyangium sp.
GTTGGTCGGGTAAGAAACTCGCCATCGAAGCAGTCCTGCACGGAATATCCATTTATGTGGGATACCGCCGACCACTCGACGTCGGATGGGCTTTCCCACCGTCTGCGACGAACGAATTCACGAATCTAGTCACCTGTACGACCCGGGCACTCGCATCGGGAGAACGTGATGAACGCGCGCTCCAGGCCAACGCTTCTCGCGCGGCAGATGAATTCTTCATGGCATTGGAATCAATTCCCGACGAACAACGCTCGGACGGGTGGATATGGCTGCACGCACTTGCTCAGCAGCTCGTCGACGACATCGTCGTATGCAGACCACAGCAGTGACTTGAGCCTCCGCGATTCCAGGCGTGCATTGTTTTCCGTTTTTCGCGGCACGTGCACCCCTCGCTCACCCCTCCCCGTGCACGATTCTTGCCGCTCAGCCAGCTCGCATGGCCATCATCGAACAAACGTGGACATTCTTTCCCGGGCACGCTTACTCGCAATCCGAGCTCGTCGCCATTTTGCCCAAGTGGCTCGACGGTCGCGAACTCATGCTTGCGCGAAGCCTTTTTCAACATAGCGCCGTTGCGCATCGAAACCTCGTCGTCAACCTGGACGACCTCATGACCTGCGGACGTTCTTTTTCGTCCAAGCAAGCCCTTTATCGATCAACTGTTCGGGACACGTGCGCGGAGCTTTCCCGTCAAATCGCAGAGACGACCACCCCGGAAGAGCGTGAGAGCATCGAGCTGCTCATTACAGCGTCCTGTACTGGCTTTCAGATTCCGGCCATGGATGCGCCACTCATTGCCTCGCTCGAATTATCCCGCAATGTCCGGTGCATCAATTTGACCGAGCACGGTTGTGCCGCAGGCGCCGCCGCTTTGGGAATGGCACACGAATGGCTCGCGTCGCGCCCACATGCCCGAGCGCTCATCGTATGCGTCGAGCTTGCTTCGACCACGTTCCTTCCCGAAGACAGAAGCGACGATAACCTGGTTTCCGCTGCGATATTCGGAGATGGAGCCGCCGCGGTCCTCGTGTCTGGTGACCGTGCCGAACGACTTCACAAAAACGCGCCCGTGCTGGGGTTTGGGGCGAAGGACGCCGAAGGCGATCCGAAGCCCCAAATGTACAAACTCGAGCTTTGGGACAGCGTTCGCGAATTGTTCCACGGAACAGAACACTTCATGGGTTACGAAATTCGCGACGAAGGGTTCGAGGTCAATTTATCGCGCGACATTCTTCCCTTCGCATCACGCATGTTCCCCGATTTTTTCGCGCGTATGTTTACGCGGTTTGGTTTGTCCGGACCTCACGAACTCTCCATCGGCGCCATTCATCCTGGAGGCCGACGCGTGCTCGAATCGCTCGAAACCGATGTTGGATTGCCAAAATCCGTGACGCGCACCAGTTGGGACACGCTCGAGCAGCACGGCAACATGTCGTCCGTCACGGTTTTGGTCGCTCTGGACCAACTCCTGCGCCAAGGCAACTCGCTCCACCCTGGCGCGTGGGGACTGGTCACTGCATTTGGTCCCGGGTTTTGCGCTGAAATCAGTCTCATTCGAGTCGCCAGGGCATGAGCCAAACAACCGTAGGCATTGTCGGTGCGGGCTTGGCTGGACTTTCGGCAGCGATTACGCTCGCGCGACGCGGGCGCGAGGTCATTGCTTGGGAAAGTGGTCAGATTGGCCGCGACAAAGTGTGTGGCGAATTCTTATCGCCCGAAGCAGCCGAAGACCTCGACAAACTGAATTGCGGCGACTTCATTGATGTGCTGCATCCAGCATCATTGAAACATATTCAGCTCATCGGGCCAGGCGGAGGAAGAATCGACATCGCTCTTCCGGATCGCGGTGGATTTGGTATCTCGCGTCGAGCGCTCGAAGCGTATTTGGCAAAACGAGCAATCGAAGCGGGCGCGACGATTCTGCAACGAACGAGTGTTCGGACGACAGCGTCCTCGACCCCAGGACTGCTCGATGTTTATGCCGGCAATCGAGCTCACCGCGTTTCGGCGTTGATTCTCGGTTTTGGAAAACGCTCGACGCTGGACAACATATTTCAGTTGCGTCGGTCCGTCCAAACAAACCAAGTTGGTTTCGTCGCGTTCAAAGCATATTTTGCGCCAACGCAGCTCGCAGCGGACGTAGAATTGTACATTTTGCCCGGTGGGTATGTCGGAGTCAATCCGATCGAAGATGGCCGAATTGGCGTGTGTGGATTGTTTGCCGGCGATGGTCGGGTCGATTATGCAGAATTGCTTCGTCGAGCGGAAGTGCATCCACTTCTTCGCCAATGTCTCGAGCGATTGGGCGAACCGATATCGAAGCCGCGAGGGCTCGCTCGATTTGGTTTTGGTCCGCAAGCGATATCGCGCCAATGTCCTCAATCGGCCGTGCCGCTCTTGTTTACGGGTGATGCAGCGCGCCTGGTCCCGAGCTTCACGGGCGACGGAATGGCGATTGCGTTGCGCAGTGGCAGGCTTGCGGCGGAAGCGTTATTCGACGAGGATCCCGTTCGAGCCTATCAGCGATCATTTGCGCGAACGTTTACGACACGTTTTGCGCTGTCGAACGTGCTGCATGCGGTGTTTTTCAGGCCAGGGCTCTTCGATGTGCTCGCGCCGGTGATTGGGCGGCATCCGAAGGTCGTGGAAGCGCTGGTGCGCATGACGAGGGGGTAGCTCATCGAGCGTTCACCTTGCGACGCACTCAAATGCACAAAGCACAACGAGAGTTGACCACTCGGGCCGCTCGAATCGTCTACGCACGATGAGAGTGACCGATACCAAGACGTCGATCGAGCGTACTCACGACGTGACCAAGCAATTCCAACTGCTCCAATCGTCCACTCGCAACGCGACCGAGCAATTCCAACCGCTCGATGGGCCTAAGCACGGCGAGAGTAAGCGATTCCAACCAGTCGATCGAGCGCACTCACGACGCGAGTAAGCTCCTCGGGCCGCTCGAAACGTCTACGCACGGTGAGAGAGGGTGTTACGAAGAGCTTGCGATGTCCGAGGCGCGAAGGGAGTGAACAATACAAAGAGCTGCACGAGTCAAGTGACGCTCGGACGAGCATTCCAGTGCCTGTATCCGGAACTTGACCGAGACGCTCAGTGCGCCATACAGTCGCGCGGGTGGAGAAGAGAACCCCCCACTACTCTCTAAAATCTATCCAATCCGAGTTTTGCTCGCCTGAAAAGCTGAACATCACTGCAACCGCTCGGAAGTGCGCGTGGGCGTTAGGCATCACTCTTACGGAAATCATCACGATCATTGGAAAACTCACGCGGCGAAACTTTTACAAGTCCATGACCAACGATGCTGATTCACGAGTGTGGCAAGATGTGTATCACGTGATGCATGATCAAGTTGCGTTGTATGTCAAATTCACGACCGACAGTCGAGGCTACCTGCTGATCTCATTCAAGGAGAAATGACCATGAAACGCCGACCTCAAACGCAATCTTGCCCTGAATGTGGCTCGGCCATGGTTTACGAGCGACGCGACGATCTGCTCAAATACAAGGGGCACGAGCGTACAATCAAGACGCTTGGCTTTTGGTGTTCGAACTGTGGCGAAGGCATCCTGACCGGTAAGCCGCTGCTTGCTTCGGAAAAGGCGTTCTTGACGCTGAAGGCTGAGGTCGATGACCTGGAGCGACAAGCAACCCAAGATCAGAAAAAGCCTGTCATTCTTGCCCCCAAGGAAGTCGCGAATGTCCGGAAAAGGCTTGGCTTAAGCCGCAAAGAGGCTTCAGATCTACTCGGTGAAGGGCCACGAGCATTCGCTGAATATGAATCAGGCAAAATCGCAGTCAGCATACCGCTAAGCAACCTGCTCCGCTTGCTCGATAACGATCCAAGGCGGCTGCGTGAACTGGCCGGACCTACGTTGGTCAAAGCGCCGGGGTTGCCTCCACCACGCCGTGTCGTTGAAGTGTCACGCACTGCGCCCCTACCCGCCATATCTCGAGGAATGACATCGGTGACGGCACGGGCACGAGCCACACCTCGGCGCACCGGGACCACATCTTCGAATTGATTGCACGCCTTCCAATAACAGGCGGCTCGATCTCGACCGACGGCCCGCTCATGCCGCCGCTCACAGCGCTCACTTCAAATCTTTACAACACCTCACGCCCGTCGAATAATCGAAGTAGTCGTACGGATGCGCTTTCACCACCGATTCGCAGCCATCCTTTTTCGACCGCGCATAAAATCCACCGACGAACGTGCCCTCCGGATCGTCGATCCATTCGTCGATATTCCCTACCATATCGGCAATCGCGTCCCCTTCCCATTCGCTCGTGCACGATTTCGTTTCCCCCGTCAGCCTGAGCAATGGTTTGTCCCCGCTCTTTACCGTATTCAAGCGCGGATCGCTATGCCCAATGCTCGCATTCCCATGCAACACCGCCGCTGGATGCGCCTCGCGAAAGATGTTGCACTTGCCTCCCGAATACTTGTCCCCATAAGGGAATTGCTGATCCCGCTCCCCACGGCACGCTGTCCGCCATTCGTCGTGCGAGCAAAGTCTTTTCTGCGCATTCTTGCACGAAAGCGCCGCCAGCGGCCCCGTCATGTATCCTTGCGGCACCCGGGATTTACGCGATACCGCCTTCGGCTCGAAATTCTTCTGCTTTTGCCATAACGGCAGCGGAGGCAATTCTACCTCCCGCGCCTCGGCAGGCCCCACGACGAATCGTTCTTTTTCCCAAAACTCGCGAATCGATAACGCGTTCTTCCGAGCAGGCACGTAATACGGCGACAAATCTTTGCCCGTCTCGGCATCCACCAAACTCGCCTCGAAACGATCGATACAATAACTCTTTTTCACCCGCACCATGTCCTGCGGACACGGAGGCGGCTCGGTCTCGATGATTGCAAAATCATCCGGGCGCGGTGGAACCAATCGACCTGGATCGATCGCCGCATCTGGCGCCAAAACATCGACATCAGCCGCCGCGTCCTCGGTGGTGGCATTTGCAGAAGCCGAGGCATCTGCGGAAGATGGCGCAGAATCGCGATCACACGCACTCACGCACACGAGCAGGATAACGAAAGAAGACGCTTTCATTCGGGCAGTTTTTAGTTGCACTCTTTCCGCTCATCAGTCTACGACCGAATTCAATCTCGAACAGGAGAACATGATCATGGATTTCAGCAAAGCGTTGGCATTGGTAGCAGTGGGCGGCATGGTCGCGGCGTGTGGCGGCGGAGCTGCTGCAACGGACGGAGCTGCAGACCCCGCAACCGCAACTCCCGCTGCCGGCGAGAAGAAAGGTTGCAAGGGAGAAGGCCATAGCTGCGCGCCCGGCAAGTGCAGCGCGAACAAGCCGGCCGAAGGCGCTGCTCCGGTCGAAGGCGCTGCGGCCGCTCCGGCTGCTCCCGCTCCCGCCGCCGCCCCGAAGTGATGCACTGACACGAAGATGGCTTCGACAAACTGCAAACGACTCGGCCTACCTGACCTCGGCGTAGGTGTTGGTTTGAGACGTACGCACCACGAAGCCATCTTCGCTTCGTCTCCCGCCGTCGATTGGTTCGAGATCATCAGCGAAAATTTCATGGGCCCTGGCGGCTTGCCACTGGCTAATCTCGATCGAATCCTCGATCGCTACCGCGTCGTGCAGCACGGCGTTTCCTTGTCGATCGGCAGCACCGATCCGCTCGATTGGGACTACCTGCGCGGTCTCAAAAAGCTCCTGCAACGCGTCCGATCACCTTGGGTCAGCGATCATCTCTGCTGGACCGGCGCCGGTGGTTTGAACACCAACGATCTGTTGCCTCTACCCTACACCGAAGAAGCCGTGCGACATGTCGCCTCGCGAGCGCGCACCGTGCAGGACTTTCTCGAAGTGCCTCTCGCGCTGGAAAACGTGTCGAGCTACCTCACGTACACATCCAGCACGATGACCGAATGGGCCTTCTTGAAGGCCATCGTCGAAGAAGCCGACTGCGGCATCTTGCTCGACGTCAACAACATCTACGTCTCTTCGTACAACCATCGTTTCGATCCGTACGAATACGTCGATGCAGTGCCTCATCATCGCGTCGTGCAGATCCACCTCGCCGGACACACGAACTACGGCAAGTACATCCTCGACACGCACAGCGGTCACGTCATCGATCCCGTGTGGGACGTCTACCGCCGCGCGATTCGACAAACGGGCGCAGTCTCGACGCTCATCGAATGGGACGACGACATCCCGTCACTCGACAGGTTGCTCGCCGAAGCTGAACGCGCACGAACGATTCGCAACGAGGAGGTCGCCGCGCATGCCGTCTGATCTCCTTGGTGTTCAAACGTTTCTCGTCACCGCCGTGCGACAAGAAACTCCGACGCCAAACGATCCCGCGTTTGCTTCCGCGTCTGCAGTGCACGTTTCAGGTAACGATCGCTTGAGCCCCGCCGAGCAAGTCGACATCTACCGGCAGCAGTTCTTCTTGCGCCACGAAGCGCTGCTTCGCGAGGACTACCCGGGCCTCGAACGAGTGCTCGGACATGGCGCTGCGCAAACATTCTTCCACCGCTACCTCGAAGCCTTTCCTCCGAAGACGCCGCAACTTCGTGATCTCGGTGCAAACGTTCCTGCGTTCGCCGAGCAGTACGAAACGTTCCCCGTGGCTCGACGTGATCTCGCGATCGAGATGGCCAGGTACGAGACGGCGCTTGCGAGCATCTTCGATGGAGTCGACGTACCGCCGCTCGACGCTGCCAAACTCACGGGTTTGCCCGAGGACGCGTGGCACACCGCGCGGATCGTCTTGCACCCGTTGCTCGTGCGTTTGTCTTTATCGTACCCGCTGCATCGCTTGCGTGTGGCCATCACGAATGGCGAAGACGTGACGCTCCCCGACGCGTCATCTCCCGTTCACGTTGCACTTTTTCGCAAGGACTTGATCACGCGTTACGAAGAACTCGAGCCCGAAGCGTACGCACTGCTCGGAGCCCTTGGTGAAGGCACGCCGCTGATCCCAGCGCTCGAACGTGTTGCTCAGCCTTTGTCCGACGAGCGAAAAACTCTTCTCGCAGCGAACATCGGTGGGTGGTTCCGCACATGGACCGCGTGGGGCATCATCGTCGACATCGTACCGGACGGCCCTGCTCAAGAGGAACGTTAGGTCTGCGCATCTCCATGGTTGCGCATGCCCCTCGACTTCAGACACCGTAGTCGCAAGGGCCTGCGATGAGCGCCAACAAGGGAACCATGAAACTGCACTTGCTTGTCATCGTTGCCTTCGCGCTCTTGTTGGCTGCGTGTCCAGATGGCAGCGCCACGCGTTTTCCCGTGTGTAAATCGGACGAGGAATGTGCGGCTCGCGAAGACGATGGAGGAAAAGTTTTCTGCTCGAACCTTCGTTGTGTCGGATGTCGATACGACACGGATTGTCCCGCTGGCGGCTACTGCGACAAGACGCAGATCTGTAAAACGATCGCACCCAAACAGGTTGAGGATCCGGACGTGTCGACGGCCGAGTACAAGACGCACGATGACTGCTTGAAGGCTTGCATGGACAGCGCGTGTACCGACGTGTGCAGCGCGCGGTTTGCGGAGCCCAAGAAGAAACCGCGCGGGCGCTGATGAGCAAGATCGCCGGCATCAGAGCATTGGCGCACACGGCCAAGATCACCGTGGCTACGGTCGTCGATGCCGCGCTCGGGCGCTTCGATCACGACACGCTCGATCAACGACTCGTCTCGTGGTCACACAAGATGCTCGACGAGGCAGAGATCACGATCGTCGTTCGTGGTCGTGAGAATTTGGGAGATGGCAGCGAGACATTTATTTTGATGTCCAACCATCAGAGTCACTACGACATCCCGATCATTTACCGTGCGATCCCGGGTCGGATCCGCATGGTGGCCAAAGCCGAACTGTTTCGCATTCCGCTCTTTGGTCGGGCGATGCGCGCAGGCGGGGTTGTCGAAGTGAACCGTAGCGATCGACAGCAAGCGATGCAGAACTTGCGTCGGTCCGCATCGATGCTCGATCACGGAACGCATTTGTGGATCGCACCCGAAGGCACGCGCAGCATCACGGGCGAGCTTGGACCGTTCAAAAGCGGAGGGTTTCACCTCGCGCTCGAAACGGGGCGTCGCATCTTGCCGATCGCGATCGATGGGACACGACGCGTTCTTCAGAGCGGAACGGCGAACTTGAACAAGGGCGAGCACGTCACGGTCACGATCCTGCCTCCGATCGATCCTCGATCGTTCGGCCCAGAGCGGCGTAAAGATCTCAGTGACGCCGTGAAGAACGCAATCGCTTCGGCGCTGCCGATCGTTTGACACGCCTCACCCCCCGGCCCCCTCTCCAACTACGTGTTGCTTCACAACACTTCGTAGAGAGGGGGAGACAGATCGGATCGAGACCTCAGGGTTTAAGAAACAGAGCCGCCGTCTTTTGAGGCGTGCCGTGTTCGAGATCAGCGGGCGACAAACGCAGACGCCACGGATTGACGGCATGCCGTCCAGATCCCTTCGGCAAGCGTTCCCCTTCGACGGGAGCTGGTGCGCGATGATCGAGCAGCCATTTCCAGAACGATTCAGCCCACGTGGCGCCACCTGCGTTGCTGGGGTGAATCGAGTCGGGTTGACGTGCGATCGGACCGGCATTCGCGTCTGAATCGAACACCAGACACGGCTTCGCGTTTTGCTTGATGACCTCGATGATCCCCGTGTCTTTGCGCCACAACGGCGGAGTCACCCACACACAAGGCGTGTCCCCGACAATCTTCACCAGCCGCTTGACGGCATCGGCGCGAGCCCACGGATCGGTCAACGTCACTTCGTTTGCACCCAAAGTGATCACCACCAGATCCGGATGGTAATCGCCGTACAACTTCGAAAGCTTTGAGTGCCAAGTAGTCGTGTACGTCGCTTGAGCTCCGCGCACTTCGTACATCGCGCCGACCGACTTCATCTTTGGTCGCAGTGCCTGGGAAAAACCCGCCATCACGAACGAGTCACCCACGTGCAACACGACGGACTTGGGCGCGATCGGAGGTGGTAACGAAGCAGTCGTTTCGGATGCGGAAGCTCGTTCCGTCGACGTGGAGTCTGCGACTCGAGCCGCTGCTGCCTCTGATGACGTCACCGAAGTCTCTGCAGATTTCCCAGGCTCCTCGGTTTTGACTGGCGCAAGCTCCATGTCCTGAGCGGGCACGTGCATCGCTGCTCCGCGCGTGCCAGGCTGCATGCTCGTGGGAGTATTTGAGGCGCACGCGCCGATGCTGCCTGCGAGCGTGGCGACGAGAATCGGGACGAAGTGGGGTCGCTTCAGCATCGTGAATCTCAGGACGGCGCACTCAAGATACACTTCGCACGCGCCGCAATGAACCGGCCCATCACAGGCCGTCGTGCACTAGGATAATCGAGGGCATGAATTTCACGCTGTTCGGGATTGATGTCGAGATCGAACCAGGCTTCTGGCTCAGCGCGATCTTGCTTGGGTGGATGTCAATCGACACTTCGCGCGGCTTCCAATGGTACATGCCATTGTTCGTCACGTGGACGTTGGTCGTGCTGTTCAGCGTGCTCGTCCATGAGCTTGGGCACGCGCTAGCCATTCGGCGTCATCGCATTCAGCCGGACATCATCCTGCACTTCATGGGCGGAAAAACGGTCTGGCGCGAAATCCTGCCCATCGGTCGACTCGACCGCATCATCATCAGCCTCGCAGGTCCCTTCGCTGGTTTCGCCGTGGGCGGCATCGTCTTCGCCGCGATGTACTTCATCCCGGGCGGCGTTTCCCGACTACCGCCGCTCGGACGCGAAGCGATCGGGCAATTGCTTTTCGTGAACATTTGGTGGGGCATCATGAACCTGATCCCCGTGCTGCCCTTCGACGGCGGTCACGTGCTCGAAAGTGCTTTGGGCCCCAAACGACATCGCTTGACCGCAGGGATCTCGGCGTTCGTCGGTTTCGCCGTGGCGATCTGGGGTCTGCAACGTGGCTCGATGTGGATGGCGATGCTCTTCGGAATGAGCGCGTTTCAAAGCCTGCGCATCTTGCAAGGCGGCGCAGGAGACATCGAGGAATCCGACCTGCGTGCTCGCCCGCAGCCCATCCCGCCCGCAGAGCCTCCAATCACTGGCGAATTCCTCTCGCTGCTTCACCGCGCCAGACATGCAGTTGCCGACGAAGACACAGCGACAGCTCGCGAACTCTGTACACAACTTCTCGCACGTGATCCTGATGCAGAAGATGCTCCGCCACCGAACGCGCGACGTGAAGCGTTCGAGATTCTCGCGTGGGCTTCGCTGCTCGATGACAACGTCAGTGACGCAGCAGCGAAGGTCGAAGACGCAAGCAAGTTAGGCGAGGTCGATCCTGCGCTCGCGGGTGCAGTGCACTTTGCCAAACGCGAACTCAATCAAGCGCGTCGAGTGTTCGAGGCTGCCCGCTCGCGAGGCGATGATCGCAAAGAGGTCGTCGGTCCGCTCATTCAGATCCTCATCGAGCAAAGCGAAGTCGCACGAGCAGCAGCCATCGCGTACGACATCGTCGACTCACTGAGCGAAGACGACGCGCGCAAGATGGCGCAACTTGCGTTCGAGCATGCCGCATTCGATTGGTCCGCACGTTTGTATGAAGCTGCGTTCGGACGACAGTCGGTAGCGGAAGACGCGTACGAAGCCGCGCGAGCACACACGCTCGACGGTGCATACGACCGCGCGAGCGACATGTTGCGCAAAGCCGTTGCGGCAGGCTTCAACGATCGCACTCGCGTATGGTCTGACAAAGCGCTCGAAGCCCTTCGTGCACGCGAAGGAATCGAAGCGTTGATTCCTCGCCCGTAGCCTTAGCAGCCCGTTGAATTATCGTCGCGAGCGCCCGAAAGCTAGGGCGACGGA
>CAZETM010000281.1:0-5035 GCA_964514885.1 uncultured Polyangium sp.
AGGCACCAAAGTCTTCGATCAGACGACAGGTGGCGAACTCATCGCCACGCTCACGGGCGCCTACCTTCCCATGGCGCTGTCGGAGATTCCATTCGATCCAACGACCTATCGCGCGCGGCTTGGCACGTCTCTTGGTAGTGGCAACGTGCGCATCGAAGGCTACGTCAACGTCTCGGACCTACCCCTGTACACGGCGCAGGACATCTCGGTTCAAGGCGCCACGGTGTGGATTGCGTCAGCGCAAAAAGTGAAGTTGGTTCGAGCCAGCAAGAACGCGCTCACGGTCGAGATCGCCGTCGGCGGAACGCTCAAGCAGACCGTGCGTGCCACGGCACCTTGCGAAGCGTTTGCCTTGGCCAAGGGCGCGCCCACGCCCATCGAGCTGTCGCCCAAAGGCCGCTCGTACATGACCAAAAAGCAAAAGGTCGATCTCTACGAACAACCGAACGGGAACCTCGTCTTCTCGCTCAACATGATGGAAGGCACGGGACAACTCTTCTGGGGTGACAAGGTTCGGCAAGGGTTTGTCCACGTAGTTTCACGCAACGATTTGATCATCGATGCCTGGGTTCCTCTGAAGGATCTCGAGCCGCTCAAGAAGGGCGAGATGGCAGATCAATACGTTCCGCCGGTGACGCAGGTGTCCGGTGCCAAGCTTGATTTCGACAAACCCCCTGCTGTCGGTCGCGCCACGCACGACATTCCCATTCGCGCCAAACGTGAAGAGAGCGCCAAACCCGTGGGCGCCATCGAAACCGACGCCGAGTTTTACATTCTCGAAACCGTTGCGGGTTGGACGAACATCATGCCGAAAAACCTTGGCGTGCTTCCGCCCGATGACGGTGGCTTCTGGATCCCGTCGACCGAAGTTTCCAAGTAGATCTCGTCGCCATTGCGCTCGAGCCGAGACGCGGCAAGGATGCCGCCATGCGCATCAGCAAAGCGCTCGCTCCTCTGTCCTCCACGCTGCTCGCACTGCTCTCCGCAGCCTCTTCGTGGGCAGCCCCTTCGACGTCATCATCGATCGTTGCTCCCGCATCTGCCGGTCAACAAGCGCTCGCCGTTGCGGTCATCGAAGACCGTCTCGTCGCTAAGGTTTGTCCGAGCCCAACCGCATGCAGTGCAACGAGTGGCACGACGATCGCACTTTCTGAACGAGCTCCCGTGTTCCTGCGCAAAGGTGCACGAGTCGAAGCTGTGAACCTTCAGGGCGGCCGTCATGTCGTCCGTGTCGTGGCGGATGGAGCAGGCAGCGAGCGTTTCGTCGCGTTTGTTGCAGCTCCGTTGTCGGGCAAAGGTGAAGAGCCGATCGCGCTGTGGAGTGGCGTGACGGGCTCGTCCAGCGGCGAATACGGTGAAGAGCGCGTGAGCGTCGTCGTCGAGGAGAAGCTCGATGATGGAGTGCGCATCGTCGTTGGCGAGTGGCGAAATGACGTCACGATCTGTGGCCGGCCTGCGCTCGTTGCAGCACGGGAGATCGATCCCACCACGATGACGTTGAAGCGCGGAGCGACCGTGCAAAGTTTGCCCGAAGCTCAACGGACCAACGCTACGAAGATCGCGGCCAAGCTCGTGAGCGATCCCAAGCCCCTGCCGATCGTGCCGCTCTTACGAGCTCAAACGGCTTCGAGCGCGGTCGGCAAAGCAATCGGCACCCTCACCGATGGTGACGTTGAAACCTCGTGGTCCGAAGCGAAAACCGGCATCGGTCGTGGTGAGTTCGCGAGCATGTCGTCCTCGAGCGACATCGGCATCTCTTCGATGGAGATCGTCGTGCGTCCTGCCAAAGCGGACGTGGTCGATGGTACGTCCCCCAAACAGTTTTACATCGCGACACAAGACAAACTTTTTGAGGTCACACTACCTGAGGATGCATGGCGCAAGCCGGGGGCGAGGTTCGAGATTTCGTTTCCAAGTGAACTATCTGCATCGTGCGTGTCGCTCGTGCTCGACACGGCGTTTGCTCCGGCCAATGCGGACAGTGCGCGAGTGACCATTTCCGAAGTGATCGCGAGAACTCCGCTCGATGAAAAGTCGCCTGAAGCGCTCGTCGAACTTCTTGCTGGCGGACAAGCGCGAGCGAAAGCGGCTGCATCACTTTTGGCGCGAGCGGGAAGCCCTGGCGCGGAAGCGGCCATGAAAGGCTTCGACAAACTCGATGAGCCTGGTCAACGGCTTGCCGAGGCTGTCATCGATGGCTCGTCGTGTTCGGTGCACGCTCCGTTTTACGTGCGCATCATGGGCGAAAAACTCGTCGCACGAGGACCAAAGAAACCGCGTGGTGATGCGGATCCAGCGCTCGAGCATGCCACCGATCGCGTACGTCGTTGTGCACGAGCAGCCGTGCCTGCGTTGTCGGAGCTGGTCGCAAAAAGCACCGGGCACGTGAAGATCATTGCGGCTGCGGAGCTGGCGCTCGTTGCGCCTGCCGAGTCCGTTCCGGTGCTCATCGAGCAGCTTGCGACCACTGATGATGAATTGCGTCGCGAGATGCGTGCGTCGCTCGCGCATGCCTCGAAGTCCGAACGTGCGTGGCCCGTGTTTGCCTCGGAGTTCGAGCGGGATCGTTTTTCCACGCGAACCGACGTCGTGAAGGTCGACATCTTGCGTGCGCTCGGTGCGCGGATCGCGAATGTCACCGGGGCGCGTGATGCCTTCATCTCGCTTTGGGCGCCCGAAGCTTCGTTTCGTACTCGCTACTTGCTGCTCGCGCCTGCTGCCGAGCTGGCACGATCTGGTGATGAGCGCGCGCGATCGTTGGTGCTCGAAGCTTTGCGACGTGATGCAGATTCGCATGTGCGCATCAAGGCCGCTCAGGTTGCGGCGCGTGTTCCTGCGCTGCAGTCGGCGTTGATCGAAGCGGTCGATGACCCTGAAGTGCGTGTGCGTGAAGCTGCCATCGAAGCTGTCGGTGCGCGCGACGAAGACGTTGCGGCGACGCCTCCATCGGTCGAGCTGGTGGCTGCGCTCGAACGTCGTTTGCAGAAGGATCCGTTTACGTTTGTCCGGGTACATGCAGCGCGCTCGCTCGGACAATTGCCCGCAACGCCTGGATCCGACGCGGCTCTTGTCGCGGCTCTTCGTGATGCAGCGCCTGATGTTCGTGCTCGCGCGATCGATGGTCTTGCAGCGCATCGAGCCAAGCGACACATCGTTGCGATTGGCGAGCTGGCGGATCGTGCGGACGAGCATGCCGAGGTGCGGGCGCGCGCGATCTTGGCGCTGGGGGTCTTGTGCGACACGTCGCGAGTTGACACATGGACGAAGCTCGCGCTCTGGACCGTGTCGGGCATATCCGATGGTGAACGGATGATCGGTGCGGCCGCGATTGCGGCGCTGGGAGACGTGAAACCGAAGGATTTGGCGAAGCGTTTGGCGCCGCTGCTTGACTCGAAGATGCCGCGGAACGTTCGCGAGGCAGCGAAGGCGGCGCTCGAGGCGGAACCGGCGTGTAAATAGTCGAGCCCTTTTGCAGCGCGCCGATTCTTTGCTGCTTTTATGGAAAGCGCACCAATGGTGGATACGGCCCACCACTTGGTATAATTTCGGGATCAGGAGTAGTGGCAGGTGCATTCGGCCGCCGAAAACATCAAGCCCGGGACCGTCATAGGCGAGCGGTATCGCGTCGTGCGCCAGCTTGGGCGTGGCGGCATGGGCGCGGTTTTTCTCGTTGAACACGTACACACCGACGAGCAGCTCGCGCTCAAGATCCTGAATGCTTCGGTAGCTTCGGACAAAGTCGCGATCGAGCGCTTTCGGCGTGAAGCGCGGACGCCTGCGCGTATCAACAGCGATCACGTCGTGCGCGTGACCGATGCCGACGTCTCCGCGGAGCTCAACGGTGTTCCGTTCCTCGTGATGGAGTATTTGCGCGGCGAGGGGCTCGAAAAACGAGTCGCGCAACTCGGCCCGCTGCCTGCAGAAGAAGTGGTTTTGTACATGCGTCAGATGGCGAGGGCGCTGGACAAGGCGCACACGCTCGGCATCATTCATCGCGATCTCAAGCCTGAAAACCTCTTCCTCACCACGCGCGAAGACGGCACGCCCTGCGTGAAGATCCTCGACTTCGGCATCGCCAAGATCACCGGTGATGCATCTCGAGAGCTTGTGCGATCCGCAGCGACGACCACGGGACAAATCTTCGGCACGCCGTTGTACATGTCGCCCGAGCAGGCAAAGGCGGACAGCTCGAAAGTTTGTCCACAAACGGATGTGTGGGCGCTCGGGATCATCGCGTATCGCTTGCTCACGGCGCGCGACATCTGGACTGCCGAAACGATCACGCACCTCATTGCGCAGATCGCGTACGAGCCGATGCCTGTGCCGAGCGCGAACGGCTCACCGCTCGGTCACGATTTCGACAAGTGGTTTGCCGTCTGTTGTGCTCGTGAATCATCCGAGCGTTACGCCACGGCTGGTGAAGCAGTGACCGCGTTGGCGAATGCTTTGGGCGTGGCCGAGCTGCCTTCGACGACGGATCGGCCGACGGGGCGGTTTGTCTTGGAAAAACTCCTGCCACCTGCATCGGCGCATGCCGTCACGATGGCGGATCTTCGAGCGGATCTGCTGGGCGAAGCGCGGACGAGTCGGCCTTCCGATCCTGAGCAAGCTCCGACCGAAGAAGAGACACAGAAGAAGAATTCGGCTGGACCGCTCACGCTCACGGGACAATTGGGCTTCGCGCCTTCGTCTCGAGACACGCAGGTTCGCAAGCGGTTTTACGCGGCACTTACCGTCTTGGCAGTGATCGCTGCGGTGATGTTTTTTCTCTGGCGCTCCGTGTCGCAATCGTCGCCTGTTGTCGAGACAAACGAGACAAACGCGGTCAATCAAGACAAACCCGCTGCGGCACCTACACCGACGGCGACAGCGCCTGCGGGCAACGTCGTACCCGGGGTCATCCCAGCTTCCATGAAGGATCTCGGCTCGTCATCGATGGCCGATGCAGGCGCGTTCGATGCGGCGTCGGCGTCGCCCGGGGTCACCAAGCCCGCGTCCACGGTCAAGACAACGACGCCGATCAAGATCAAGCGCA
>CAZETM010000281.1:5135-10849 GCA_964514885.1 uncultured Polyangium sp.
GTCACCAAGCCCGCGTCCACGGTCAAGACAACGACGCCGATCAAGATCAAGCGCAAGGTGGATCCGCTCGCCGGACGTCACTGATTTTCGCGTTTTCACGCCTCGTTTTTTGCTCGAACGGCTCGTGCAGCAGCGCTTTGTTTCGGTTCTCGAAGCGGCTGGGCTATACGTGTTCGAGCATGAGTGGCGTGAGTGTTTTGGACGCATTCGGCAAGCGCTTGCCTTTTCTCGTTGGATACCTGCTCGCATGAAGCTCGGATGTTTGTCGGTCCGAACCCAGTTGCTCATCATCGCCGGCGTTTCGAGTGTCGGAGCGGTCGATGCATGGGCGGCTGATCCCGTTGCTGCCGAGGCGCTGTTTCAACAGGGCAAACAGCTCGTTGGCGAAAAGAAATATGCCGAGGCGTGTCCCAAATACGACGCCAGCTACAAGCTCGATCCGACGCTCGGCACGCTGCTGAACCTCGCCGATTGCCTTGAAAAAGAGGGTCGTATCGCGACGGCGTGGTCCACGTGGGGCGCGGCCATGGAGCAGGCGCAACGCGACAAAGACAGCCGTTCCGAGTACGCGGCGGAGCGTCGTCAAGCTCTCGTTCCGAAGTTGCCCAAGGTCGTCATTCGCGCCTCCAACATGGTCGCGGGCGTGACGGTTTTTTGGGACAACGTCGAGCTTGCACCGGCTGCGCTCGGGGTCGAGATGCCGACGGATTCTGCCGAGCACATGCTCGTCGTGCGTCGTGACGATGGGGCCATTTTGCACGAGCAGCGAGTACGCATCGCGGCCGAGGGAAAGAAGACCGAGATACCGCTCGATATCGCAGCGCTTGACCGGGACAAACCACGACTTGCCGGATGGTCAGGGGCCGGAAAATCGCAGCGCAACGCAGGAATCGTCATCGGCAGCGTCGGCGCCGCGGCGCTCGTCACTGCGGGTGGCTTGACGCTTGCGGCGATGCTCGGGCGCGACCAAGCCAATGAAACTGGAGCGTGCGTGGACAAGTTCTGCACGCCTGCGGGCATCGAATCGATTCAATCTGCGCGCACTTTTTCCGAAGCGGGACAGTGGATCGGGCTCGGCGGCATCATTGCTTTTTCCGTGGGTGCGACGTTGTTTTTCGCGGCACCTTCTACGGCTGGAACGGCTCCGAAAGTCGCTGCCAGTCGCAGGCCTTCTGAAACCGTGGCCATTGTCCCGATACCTTCTCGTGTGTGGGTGAGTCCGTGGGCGGGCCCGACGGGGGGCGGCGTCGTGTTCGGGGGCGTGTTGTGAGCAGCCCTTTAGCCTACCGAATTGCGGCTTGTTTGCTCGTTGCATTGGGCGCCGTTGGGTGCGCCACGATGCTCGAGCTGGATGGGTACGACGACGCGATCGAGCTCATCTGCCAGTGTCCCGGATTCGAGAACGTCAGTGATTGCGTCAGCAGTGCCAACAAGCGCTTGGATCTTGCCACTGACTCCGAGCAAAAGGCGTGGCTTGCGGACTACGACGCCAAGCAGTGCGGAGTCGTCTGCGACAAGGCGGTTGAGTGTTACGGCAACGTGCCGGCTTGTCAGGACAAACGCGTCGGGTGTGAGTGTTGTACCTGGAAAAACTCGCAGCTCGTTTGTGCACTCGGAGCCGCGTGTGAAACTTGCAGCACCTGCTTTGAACAAGCGACTCAGCAAATCGGTGGTGCTGCTGCGTGCGTGAGTGGCAAGGCGCTGCTGGGCGATCTCGAACGCTGCGCCTGTGAAACGTGCTCGAACGAATGCATGAGCTTTTGCCAAGGCACGGGACAGCTACCCAGTAACGGTTCCAATGCCTGTACGATGTGCCTCGAAGGCGCATGCAAACCGGCGCTGGATGCGTGTTTGGCGGACAAACCTTGAGGCCTTGGGGGATGCAGATGTCTCGGTTCTTCTCTGCTCCTCCCGCTGTTTCACGAAGGCCGTTGACGCTTTGGTTTGTCGCGGCTTTTTTGCTGTTTGTCCCGAGCTGTCTCGGCGTGCTCGACATCGAAGAATACGAAGCCGTTCCCGAAGCGTTGTGTGACCTGTTCGATCGATGTTACGGGCCCGAAGCATTCGAGGGATGTCGTCGTCATGTGAGTGGCCAACTCGAAGTGGCCGATCCCCAAGCGCGCGAGGACTACCTCGAAGCGTTTCCCGATTGTCTCGACAACTGCGCGAGTGCTCGAGGTTGTCTCGACCAACCCATCCTATGTCGTGCGCTTCATGAAACATGCGGCGGCGCTGTCCAATGTTGTGGGTTTGCCGCGGAACAGGTCACGTGTTTCGACCAGTCCTGTTGTCTTCGCAAGGGCGCTGCATGTCAGCAAGATGCAGATTGCTGTGCTGGTTCTTGTTCTGGAAACGGCTGCACCGCAGACCCAGATCCTGTGTGCGCTCAGCTTGGGCAAACGTGCAACGCTGGCACTGATTGTTGCAGCGGTACGTGCACCGCAGGCGTTTGCGCCAATGCGTGTTTGACCACGGGAGTCGCGTGTAGCGGTGGCGCCGATTGTTGTAGCGGTACGTGTACCGGCGGCGTTTGCGCCAATTCGTGCGTCGACGTTGGAGTAACGTGCAACGTTAGCGCGGACTGTTGCAGCGGTATTTGCACGGCTGGCGTCTGCGCGAACATGTGTGCCGATAACGGCTCGGTCTGCATCAACGATTCCGAATGCTGCTCGGGCCAGTGCGCCGCTGGGTTGTGCAGGAAAAACGGCTGCGTGGCTTCGGGCGCGTTGTGCCTTGACGATGTCGATTGCTGCGCTGATGCTTGTGACCAGTCGCGTGGTATCTGCGGCAATTTTGGCTGTTTTCCCGACGGAACGCCCTGCGGGGCCGATGTGTCGTGTTGCTCTGGTCTTTGCGATCCGATCGACCAGCGCTGCTCCAATCGTTCCTGCAAGAAGACCAGCGACGCGTGCATTACGGACGCCGATTGTTGCGGTCTTTCTTGTCAGGGTTCGTCTTGCCAATGTGCGCTCGCGGGCATCGCGTGTACTCAAGCCGAGTCGTACAAGTGTTGCAGTCGCCTCTGCGAGAATGATCTATGTGCCGATTGCCGTCCTGTTGGTACGGCGTGCACTGGCAATGGCGAATGTTGCTCCGGTGCGTGTAGTGCCGGGTTGTGCTGCAACTTCGTCGGATGTTCACACAGCATATGCGCCGTCGGCGTTGCTTTGAGCACCAAGGATTGTTCGCCTCAGACCGTAGGCGCGGCCGAGGCTTCCTGCGTCGACATGATCTGCGCTCAAGACCCTGGGTGTTGTTGCAACATGTGGGATCAAAGCTGTGTCGACAAGGTTGCCACGGTTTGCAAGTTGACCTGTCCCTGAGCTTTGATCCTGCGCCCAATGCACGCTGCGCACGCGACCGTTGCTTGTCTCTTTGCCGTGTCGTGGCTAGGTGCTACGCCGTTCGAGCCATGAACGCCGGGGGCCAACATCATCTCGTCATCTCGACTGCGATCTTGCAGTTCGGGAGCGTCAACCTTTCGGTTCGTTTCGCATGACAAACTCCGGCTGGACGATGCGCCTCGGCGAGGCATGTATTCTCGCGCTTTCCGTTGCAGCGCTCGCGGCCGTTCCTACGGCTTTGCGTACGCACGTAGCGGGCGGCGGACTGCTCGATGGACTGCTCGTCGGCACTGCGGCACTGCTGCCTTTCGTCTCTTTGCTGATTGTGCTGCTCAGAGCGGCCGGTCGAGGGCTTCGAGGCGTTTTGGGAGCTAGTGCAGGTGCGACGGCGGCGCTCAGTATTGCGCTGCTCGTGGGGCTTGCTTTGCCGGCTCTTTCCGTCGTTGCTGGGCTGCTCAAAGCGCTGACGAATCATCGTGGTTTGGGTGGGGCCACGTTTGGAGTTGTTGGACTGCTCGTCGTGATTGGTTGTGCGCTTCTTGCGCGGCGCATGGTGGATCTCGGTCAGAACCTCGTTGCGCGAGGGGTTCGTCCCGTATTCGTTGCGGCAGGTGGTGCTGTCGTTTCCGTCTTGCCGATGGTGCTCGTGGCGATTTCGCTGGCCCGAGCATCGAATGGTAAAGGCGCCGGATCCGTTGGCGCGGCACTCATTGATCTTGCGATTGCGCTCGTGGCCACGGCTCTTGCTGCATCGTTCGAGCTGCCAGCACAACACAGCAAGCTTGCGTCGGCATTGGGCGTTCCTTTTGCGGCCGTCTTGATGATTACGGCGTCGGCTCGAGTTGCGTCGTCTCCGCCGCTTGGACGATCGGTTCAGAATGGCGGAGGGCTTGCCGCCACGATGTTATCGGCGCTCGAAAAATGGACCGATCGCGATGGCGATGGAGTCGGTGCGCATTTCGGCGGTGATGATTGCGATGAAGGCGATGCAAATCGTCATCCTGGCGCGGTGGATTTGCCTGGCGACGGTATCGATCAGGATTGTGATGGTGCGGATGCGAGGGCGTCATCGGCGCCGTCTTCGTCTTCGTCTTCGTCTGCGGCTCCCATTGTTTCTGCGGCGACTGTTCCTGCGACGGGTGCGCCTTCTGTTGCAGCCGCGGCGCCTCGAATGGCAAACGATTCTGGACCACCGGACATCATTCTGATCACGCTCGATACGGTGCGTGCGGATCGCACGTCGGTTTATGGTTACGAGCAGAAGACCACGCCGCATCTCGAGCAGCTTGCGGCACGTGGTGTGGTTTTCGAGCACGCGTATGCACCGGGAAGCGACACGCAACGAGCGCTCGCGCCGCTCGTGTCGGGAAAAACGCTCTCGCAAACCGTGCAGGAGCGTCGTGAATGGCCTCAGATTCCAGGGGAAATCGATACGGTAGCCGAACGAATGAAACGCGCAGGATATGCGACGGGCGCCGTGGTTTCATTCATGTGGCTCAGTGATGAAAAAGGCTTCAACCAAGGATTCGATCGATTCGAGACGGTGTATCGCGAGGAGCATCCCGAGCGCAGTGTGACGGGAGCGCTGGCGACACGTAGCGCGTTATCGATACTCGACGAGTTTGGAAAGAAAGACGCCCCTATCTTTTTGTGGGTCCATCTTTTCGACGCCCACGAAAAGTACCTCGAACATGCCGGAACGCGATTTGGTCGCGGTCCTTCGGGAATGTACGACGGTGAAGTGGCGTTCGTGGACAAGCAGATTGGTCAGATTGCTGCGTTCGTTGCGAAATGGAATCGTACGCGCAAGTTGGCGTGGATCGTTCATGGCTCACACGGTGAGGGTTTTGGCGAGCATGGCAGCAAAGGTCATGGCACCGAGCTTTACGACGAGATGATTCGGGTTCCGCTCGTCATCGCATTGCCTGACGGCAAGCCTGGTCGTTACGCTGCTCAGCCCGTGACGACTTTGGATCTCGCGCCGACGGTTCTTGCGCTCGGCGGGGCATCGATAGATGGTGTCGTGGGCGTTTCGCTCGTGCCTCATGCGCGTCTGGATCCGGCTGCGCCGAAGCATGCCCCGGTCGTTGCATACGGTCCCAAACGAGCGGCCTTGATCGATTGGCCGTTCAAGCTCATGATTCAGGAACGCAAAGAGCGTAAGAAGCAAAATCGCTACTTCCTGTTCGACCTTGCAACCGATCCAAAGGAAGCCAAGGATCTTTCTGCCGAGCGCGTGGACGACGTGACGCGTCTCGAGAAGCTTTTGTCCGACATTGGAACGACGCCGTAGAAAAGCCGTCCAAACACCATGCCGAATTCTATTCCGCCAACCGAGCCTTCGAGTCGACTGCTTTCCAAGAGGTGGCA
>CAZETM010000282.1:0-10848 GCA_964514885.1 uncultured Polyangium sp.
GCGGAGCTGGCGGCGGGCCCTGACGCTCATCGATTTCGGCTCGTTTTTCCGCTGGAACCTCACCATCCAAACCCTGCGTGCTAGCCTTGCCGCGTGTTTCAAGCGCCTGCATTGCCTCGGACACTCGCCGCGTCGCTCCGTGATGTGGCCTCATCGCAGGCACGCGTGCGCGAAAGTGCCTTGCGTGATCTCGTGCGTCACGCCGAGGAGTCGCGTGAAGATGTCGTTCGAGCGCTCGAGCGCGGGCTTCGTGACGACGAGCCATCCGTTCGTTCAGCCGCGGCGCTGGGTCTTGCCGACGTTGCAGCGAGCGAAGCGTTGCCGGCGTTGCTCGTCGCCATGGAAGACGCCGACGTGTACGTGCGGCAAATGGCCATCACGGCGCTCGGAGAAATTGGCGACAGTCGAGCTACCGAACGGCTGCGTCGAGCGCTGAACGATTCACGCTCCGAAGTACGTTTCCAAGCGGTCATTGCGTTTGCCCGCGTGTGCACCGATCGCACGGACATCATCGAAGCGCTCGAAGCGCGCACGCACGACGCCGATCCGATCGTTTGTCACATCGCGCTGCGAGTCGCGGAAGAAGTGGCCGAAGACGATGACGGTGCTTTGGATCCAAAGCTTCTCGAGCGAGCCAAAGCGCTTGTTGCACACTCGTCACCGCTCGTGAAAGTGGGTGCCGCGATTGCTCTTGCCCGTGCGGGAGATCGTTCGGGTGCAAAGGTTTTGCAGGCTCTGGCCCGAGGCTTGATCTCGACGGAAGACTCGGAGGACGAAGCTACGGCCATCGAGCTGATGGGTACGTTGGGTCTTGAAGAAACGCAAAAAGGCCTGGAAAAAAGAGCATTTGGTGGCTTGTTCGGTCGTAGTCGTTTCGCGTGGCATGCGCGCGTCGCGCTTGCGCGGATGGGACATGCACGCGCCATGCACGAGATCGTTCGCGAGCTCGAATCGTGGGATCGATCCAAGCGTACGCTGGCCGTAGCTGCCGTGGGTCGCGCTTGTATTTGGTCGGCCGAGGCGAAACTGCGCGCCATGCGTGGCGATGCGTCGCGAGCCGATCCGCACGCGGTCGACGAAGCCTTGGCTGCGCTCGACGCTGCAAGAGAAGCTCGGCACCGTGACGAACCTTCGCGCACCACCGGAGACCACGCATGACGACTCTGGCCCATCCAAACGCTGTCCGTTTCGATCCTGCTCGCGGCGGTGATCACGTCGAGAGCTACTTTTTGAAGGCCAACGATCCAAACGGCGAACGAGCCTTATGGATCAAGGCCACCATCTTCGCGTCGGCGCGCGAGCCAAACCGAGTGCTTGCGGAAGGTTGGGCCATCGCGTTCGACCGTCGCGGTGGAGTGCCCAAACATGTCGCCGTCAAACACGTGCTGCCGTTTTCCGAGGCCACGTTTGGCGCACCAAACCTCGATGTAAACTGGGCGATCCCGCCTGCGCGTGGTCAAGGTGAGCCCGAACGAATGTCCATCCGGCCCGGACAAACCTCGGGTCGTATCGTTCGTCGCGGCGACCAGATCACGTGGGACTTGCAGCTCGATGGTGAAGCGCGCGCGTTCGTTCCGTTCCCTTACGAGAGCATGTATCGAGGCTCGTTTCCCAAGTCGAAGACGCTCACGCCGTACCCGGATCTTCGCGTGTCTGGAGAGGTCAATGTGGGTGGCGAGCGCTGGGACATCTCGGGTTGGCGCGGCATGCAAGGGCACAACTGGGGTCGAGGTCATGCGGACCTTTATGCTTGGAGTCACGTCAACACGTGGGAGAGCGAAGCCGAGCTGATTGTCGAAGCGATGAGTGGTCGGGTGCGAGTGGGCCCGGTGATGGCGCCGGTGCTCACGGTTGTTTGCGCGCGTTTTCGCGGCGTTGACTACTTGTGGAACGGCCCTATCGAGATGGCGCGCGCGCATGGAGACATCGGCATGCGTCGGTACAGCTTTACGGCGGAGGCCAAGCGAGCGCGTATCGAAGGGCTTCTCGAGGTCGATACGGAGGACATGGTGGGGTTGTACTATCCAAACCCTGACGGACCCATGACCTATTGCTTGAACAGCAAGTTGGCGAGGGCGCACGTGCGTCTCGAAGTGCGAGGCCGTCCTCCGGTGGTTGTGAACAGTCGCGCTGCGGCGCTGGAAATTGGAACTCGCGACGCTGAGCATGGCGTCAGGATGTACGTGTGAACGAGACGCGTTTTACCGAAGAAGATCTGCTTCCGGATCCCGAAGTGCGACGTGAGCGCTTGCTCTCGATCGTCGAGCGAGCTGCGGCGACCGCGGGTGTGCTTGCGGCAGGTGTGTACATCGGTGGCTTGATCGCGCTTGGAGCGTGTGCGGCGCCGATGGTTTTTCGTATGACGCCGTCGCCGTTTTCAGGCGAAGCGATGGGGGCGGCGTTTGCGCGTTTCGATCAGATCGCGATCGGTGCGTCGGTCGTTGCGCTCGGCTCGGAGATCGCGCGTACGTGGGCGGGAGGTCTGGCGGGACGAACCATTGCCGCGAGAGCCCGTCGTGTTTGTGCGATCTTGATGGCGTTGGCGGTGACCTACGTGGGTCTCGGGCTCAGTCCGCGCATCAACGAGATGCATCGAGCTGGGGTTCGTCGTGATGGAACCCCGCAAGGTCAGGTGCTCGAAGCGGTCCATCATCGAGCCGAGCTGGTAGGTAAGGCGGGGCTCCTGTTTGCGACAGGCTTCGTCGCGCTGGGAATTTTCACGTTGAGCGTGCGTCGGCCCGATGACGACGACGAGGATGTTGGGGAAGTGTTTGCTCCGCTCCCGCCAGGTCCTCGTGACGGGTGAGAATTTCGACGCCTCACGCGTCGTCCTCTGGTCATTCCCTAGTCACATCGGTATGTTCGAAGCGTCTGGAAGGCGCGTGGTTCGCCCGTCCTTGGGTGGCTGAGTCTTACTTTTGTGCGCGTGGAGGCATCTCATGAAATTGAATAGTGCGTGGTGGCTTTTGACGGCGGTTGGCCTTGGGTTTGTCGTGTCCGCGAGTGCTACGGGTTGCGGTCCTGACGACAAACCGATACCCGGAGCGGGTGGCTCGGCGGGTGGCACGACGAGTTCCAGCAGCAGTACTGGAGCTGGCGGCGGCAGCGGTGGAGGTCCAGTGAAGGGTGATGGCGATGTCCTCGCTGTGCCCTGCAGCGAAGATGCCGAATGCGCCGATATTGGCGAGGGAGCCATCTGCGTGAAGGCGACTGGCGCCGACCCCGTCTTCCAGGGTGGCCCGTCGGACGGCTACTGCAGCAAGCCGTGCCAAACCAGCGGTGATTGCCCTGGTCTGACCAACATCTGCTTCAAGCCCATGGGCGCGGCCGAGGGTCGTTGCGTGCTCGGCTGCGAACTCGGTCCGGAGCTGAACTACCTGAACGACCCGCTTGACGAGTTCAAGTGCCATGCGCGCGAGGATGTCGCGTGTTACCGCATTGCCGCGGGCGACGTCTGTTTGCCCACGTGCACCAACGACACGGCGTGCCCGGCAGATCGTTATTGCAATCTTGCGGCCGGCGTTTGCTTGGACAAGACAAACCTTCCGACGGGCAAAAAGCTCGGCATGACCTGTAATCCCATGGCGGCTCCGGACGAGTGCGGAAATGGTTTCTGCATCGGATCGGGCATGGGCAAGGGTTTCTGTTCAGGCGTGTGCACGCTCGGTGGCGACGCACTTGGCATGCCCAATATGGCCGCGACGGATTGCGGCGGCCTCGAGAATGGTCTCTGCCTCTTCTTGCCGGTCGTTGATGGTTGTCCGCCGGACCAGTCTTGCGTCGGTGCTGGCGACGTCGGCTTCTGCGGTGGTGGCTGCAAGTCGCATGATGATTGCGGCGCGGCTGATGCGGGCGACTTGTGGTGCGCCAATCTCAACGCAATGTTGTTCCCGGTTGGCTACTGCGTGAACGCCAAGGCGTGCCCGTTGGGCACCGAGTGCACCATCAACGACGGCAAGTGCACCGACACCAAGGTCGGCAAGTATTGCCTCGATGACTACCCGCTCGGCGAGCGCGCTCCTGGCGGCGGTGGTGCTGGCGGCGGCATGATGATGGACGCTGGCGCGGACGGTGCTGGTGGTGCCGGTGGCGGCATGATGGACGCTGGCATGGACGGCGGCTGATCACCTCGTTCGTCATGAAAAGGGCCGCGATGGGCGTTTGCTCCTCGCGGCCTTTTTCATTCGTGCAGTCCTTGCATCCGGCCGTGATACCGTCGGTGCATGTCCTGGCTTCGACGTTCTCCGCTCGCCGCCATCACCTCGGTCGGTGGGTTTGTCTTTCTCTTCTCGCTCTTCGGCGGTTGCTCCAGCTCTGGCGGTGACGACGGTACGGGCGGTTCGTCCTCTGGAACCCCGAACACGGGTGGTGCAGTCGGTTCTGGCGGAATGGCGACGACATCGTCCAGCAGCTCCAGCGGTACGCCGATCGAATGCACGAACCACACCACGCTCAATGAAACGAATTGCAGTCTATTGAAGCAAGATTGCAAGGGCCTTGGCGAAATGTGCGTACCAGACGGCGAATTTACGGCGTGCGTCAAGGAGACGGGCGTCAAAGGTTCTGGAGCCGCTTGTTCGGGAAACAAAGAATGCGCCGCGGGCCTAGCGTGCGTTTTCTTCGTCTGCGCGCCGTTCTGTTGCCCGGCCGATGCACAATCGTATTGCGGCAGCGCCAAATGCAATGTCTCCATTAACTACGGCGCCAAAGTAGCTTTCACCTGCAACTTCTCCAAGACCTGCACGCTGTTTGGAAACGATTGTCCAGAAAACCAGCAGTGTCGTCTTGGTGACGCGACTCAAGAGCTTGCGCTTTGCGCACCCCGTTCCGATACGCCGGCGGCCGAGGGTGAGCCGTGCGAGTTCTTGAACGATTGCGGCGCAAACCAAAACTGCCAGGGTGGCGCTTGTCGCTACAACTGTCTCAACGCGGATTGGCAATCGAAACAGCCGGGTCAGGGTGGGTGTCCGATGGGCCAAGCCTGTTCTCCGATTTCGCCGACCTACGGCACCTGCGCTCTCTGACCCAAGCCTCTGCACACCCGCTCGATTTCGCGCTAGCGTGCCGCTCATGCACGATACGCATGCAGCCGGTGACTCCAGCGACCTCGATCTCACGCGCGTCTTGCGCGACGATGGCTCTGCCGACCCGGCGACGGATCCCGGCATGCCCGCCGATGTTCTGTTGCGCGCGTATCGCGAGATGAAACGCGTGCGGCTCATCGACACGCGCATGATGCTCTTGCAGCGTCAGGGCCGCATTCACTTCGCGGGCGAGTGTCGGGGACAGGAAGCGACTCCGATCACGACGGGCCTTTTGCTCGAGCCTTCGGACTGGGTTTTTCCGGCCCTACGCGAGAGCGCGATCATGCTGGTGCGAGGTTTTCCGCTGCGCACTTACATCGCGCAATACTTCGGCAACTCGGGCGATGTGCTCAAGGGTCGGCAGATGCCGTCGCACATGAGCGGACGCGCGGTCAATCAGGTGGCGTGGTCGAGCTGCATGGCGACGCAGTTGCCGCATGCCGTCGGAGCTGCGTGGGCGGCGAAGATGCGCCGTGATCGAACGGTCACGATTGGGTTTGTCGGCGATGGTGGAACGAGCGAGCCGGACTTCCACAATGCGCTGAACTTTGCGGGTGTTTTCAAGGTTCCTTGTGTGTTGGTTTGTCAAAACAACCACTGGGCGATCAGTGTTCCTGCGGGACGACAAACCGCGTCGACTACATTTGCGGTCAAAGGTCGAGCGTATGGAGTTCCCAGCGTGCGAGTCGACGGCAATGATGTGCTCGCGCTCCATCGCGTCCTGGGCGATGCGATTCGCCGGGCGCGTGATGGCCAAGGCCCGACGTTCATCGAGTCGGTCACGTATCGGATGGGTGCGCATTCTTCGAGCGACGATCCGACGCGTTACCGTTCGCAGCACGAAGTGGACACGTGGGCGCTTCGCGATCCGATTCTGCGTTTGCGAAGGCATCTATTGCTGCGCGGACTGCTCGACGATGCGCAAGATGCGGCAATGGAGGAAGCGCTCATGGCGGAGATCAGTGCGGCGATTACGGAAGTCGAACAGCTTGGTCCGCCCGGGCGCGAGACGTTATTCGACGACGTATACGCTGAGCTTCCGTGGCATTTGGCCGAGCAGCGAGCCGAGGTGTTGGCCCATCCGCCGCAGACCGGTGGTCACAGCGGCGGGCATTGAGATCCCTTTCCGCTCTCTACCGCCCCATTGGGGCGAGTGGAGAGGGGCTAGGGGTGAGGCTATTTCGCGACGTCGACGTAGAACACGCCGCGCAAGTCTTCGGTCGTCGAAATGGGACCGAGCTTGCCGCCAACGCTGCGCCACGAGCTGGCGCGGAATTGGTAATACATGCCCGTCTCGAGCGGCCCTTCATAGGGCACGCTGACGTTCGAGCTACCGTTCACGCTCGGGATATTCGGCCCGCAGCCCATCATTTGGTCGGATCGACACCAGACCAATTCGCCGTACGCGTTGTATACGACGACGGTGTAGAAGTCCTCGCTGCTATCGTCGCCCCACGACAATGTCGGAGCGGTCGTGACGGCTTCGGGCGCATCGACGCCAGGCCCAACGACGGGCAATGCGCCGGTGATTTTGAACGACGTCGGAAGATTGATATCGCTTCCGGGGCTGGGCACGATTTGTTTCACGAGCTGCGTGCCGGAGATGTTTGGATCGGGATCGCGCACCAAGAAATCGTTCTCGAATGCGGCGAGCACGTAATATTCGCCTTCGGGAACGTCTTTGATGGTGAATGCTCCGCTCACGTCGGGCGGCCCGCTGAGCGGTGTGCGTAATCCACGCGGAACTTCGCCCCGGACAAACGTTTCGCTGAAAGTCGACGCAACGACGAGCACCACGCTGGTGTTCATTCCGTCGCCTGGATTGACGATGTTCAGCGATCCATTGATGGTTCCCAGCGCATTGGTGGACAAAGCCAAATCCACGCCGGTCAGGGGCATTCCCGCCATGTTGGCGGAAGCGGGCGTGAGCTGCAGGCCGGCGGCATAACCTTTCACCGTGTACATGCCATCGGGCACATTGAAAATCGTATATGCACCGCTCTTGTCGGCAATGGCGGCCATACCTTTGCCAGCAGCATCGTCCGCGACGACGAGCACGCCGCCTGATTGTTCGTCGGCAAGGACTTTACCGGTAATCGACGGCAGGCCTTTTTGCTCCATCGGAAGCGAAATGAGCGCGATTTTCGTCAATGCCGTATCGATGACGTATCCGACCATTTCCGACTTTGCTTCGCTCGACGAAATCGGTAGAGCCGTGCGCAAGCCACCGGGGAACGTTTGATACCCACTCGCGCTGGCGCGTAGCGTGAAGCTTTCCGAAACGATGGGCACTCCATCCGCCTGCCGTGCAACGGGAATTTCGAGCGTGTAATTCCCCATCGCATCGGTCAGTGCGATATCGGTTTTCGCCGTGGCTTGGTCGTCGAGCGCCATTACCTGTGCGTCGGCGACGGCCGCATTCGATTCGGAATCGAAGACCATTCCTTTCAAGAGCACCGGCGGATAACACGCGTTTCCTCCCGCTTGCATTTCGGCGCAGGAAAGACCGCCCGCGCATTGGCTATTCGCCGGCTCGCACGCGCCACCTGCGGCAATGCCACACGTGCCGGTTCCGTCCGGTTTGGCACCACAAATCAGGTCTCCTGCGCAATAGTCGGGACCAGCCGGGTCACATGCACCGCCGGCGGGAATCTCGGGAACTTGACAGGTGAAGATTTCGCCTTTCGATTTGCATACCGATGGCGTCGGACAAGGATCTCCGTCCGGCGCACATTCATCGCCGACTTTCTCGGGCGTTGGCGCGCAGCCAACCGCAAGGAAAAGAGCGGCGATCGCGACGAGAGAAATTTGAGTTTTCGGCAAAGCCATGACCATTACCTCCGTATTCGCAACGAGCTTCGGCGAATGCAGATAACACGAAGCGTGCCGAGCAGTGCGCGACCGGCAGACCCGGGATTTGCCGCAACGCATTGCTTTGCACTCCTGCGTTCTGGAGAGCGCATTGACCATGCACACGTACCACCACGAGCACGTACGCACGTTGCGGTGAGTGGACAGGACAAACCTGTAGGTAGTGCCTACCGCGGGCGTCCAAGTTCGGGCGATGGATGCCTATTTTCCAGGCGTTCGCGAGGCCATCGGCGTTTTTTCCCCGCCTACGTCTCCCGGCCGTGGTAATTCGCGCGCGTTGGAGGGCCGTTGGTCCATCGGGCCGCCTTTCCCCTCCTGCACCGAGGATCGATGAAGACCTACGACGCAATCGTCATTGGTGGCGGCCCTGGCGGCTACGTCTGTGCGATTCGGCTCGGACAGCTCGGCGTAAAGACCGTGTGCATCGAGAAGGAAGAAGTTGGCGGCGTGTGCCTCAATTGGGGCTGCATCCCGTCCAAAGCGCTCATCGCGGCGGCGCACACCTACGAGAAGACCTTGCATTCGATCGCCACGATGGGCATCAAGGTCGGCTCGGTCGAGCACGACCCGAATGCGACGCAGGACTGGAAAGACGGCATCGTCAAGAAGCTGACCGGCGGTGTCCGCGGGCTGCTCAAGTCGAACGGTGCGGACCTCATCGCCGGCAACGCGGTGCTTGTCGGGAAAAACCGCGTCGACGTCACCAAGGCCGATGGCACGGTCGAGCAGATCGAAGCCAAGAACATCGTCCTCGCGACGGGTGCGAGCACCATCGAGATTCCGTCGTTCAAGTTCGACGGCAAGCAGATCATCGGGGCGAAGGAAGCGATCAGTTTGCGCGAGGTTCCCAAGCGAATGCTCGTCATCGGCGGCGGCGTGATCGGCCTCGAACTCGGCATGGTCTACCAGGCCTTCGGCTCGGAGCTGGTGGTGGTCGAAGCGTTGCCGAACCTGCTCAACGGCGTTGATCCGGACTGCGTGAAGGTGGTCGAGCGCAAGATTCAGAAGCGTGGCGGCAAGATCTTCAAGAACGCGAAAGCTGCGGGTTACGAGCGTTTGCCGGATGGATCGCTGGCGGTGAAGATCGACGTGGAAGGCAAGCCCGAGATCATCAACACCGACATGGTGCTCGTCGCGGTCGGCATGCGTCCGAACTCGCGCGGCATTGGTCTCGAGAACGTCGGGGTTCACGTGGACAAACGAGGGTTTGTCCCGGCGGATGAGTTTGGCCGAACGAACATTCCGAACATCTTCTCGATCGGCGATCTATCGGGTCCGCCGATGCTTGCGCACAAGGCATCGAAGGAAGGCGAGATCATTGCCGAGGTGATCGCGGGGCATCATGCGGCGAAGGATTGGGCGTGCATCCCGGGCGCGATCTTCACCGATCCCGAGATTGCGACGGCGGGTTTGACCGAGGACGAAGCGAAGGCGAAGGGCATCGAGGTCAAGGTCGGCAAGTTCCCGTTCTCGGCGCTTGGCAAGGCGATGGCGATGATGGAGACCGACGGCTTCGTCAAAGTCGTGATCGACAAGAACACCAAGCAGGTGCTTGGCGTGCACATCGTCGGGCCCGAGGCGAGCACGATGATCAGCGAAGGGGCGCTCGCGCTGGAGATGGCTGCGTTTGCCGAGGACATTGCGCTGACGATTCACCCGCATCCGACGCTGGGCGAGGCGTTCATGGAAGCGGCCGCGAACGCGCTGGGCGCGGCGGTGCACATCCCGAATCGTTGAGGTTGGGTTGAAGATCGTTTGTCCACCAATCGAAATGGTTTGTGGACGAACGGTTGGCGCGTATTGCTGCGAATCGATCCGCCATAAGGCGCAAACGGTCGGCTAGCTCGTCCGGAACATCCAAAGTGACTGATGTGTCGCGCATTCTTGATCTCGGGCTTCGAGCGCTCACGGCTGAAGTTCCAGCCGAGTACGCCGGTGCGGCCGATGTCCTCGAAGTCTTGGCCCGCTTGCCGACTCCCGAGGAAGTGTTGGCGCTGCGCCCGTCGGCCGCGCTAGCGCAGCGAGTGAGTGAACTCGTTGAGAAGAGCCGCACGGCTGATCTTTCGCATGATGACGAAGTCGAGTGGCAGAGGCTGGCGTATCTCGAACATCTAGTTCGGGTCGCCAAGGCGAGGGCCGCTGCGAAACAGAAGCACACGTGACTCAGGTTCACGTTCCTGTTTAAGTCTCGTTGTCTGGAAGATCGTTTGTCCACCAATCGAAATGGTTTGTGGACGAACGGTTGGCGAGTATCGCTGCGAGCATCTCGTCGACGTCAGCGATCGTCTCGTCGTCAACCTTCCTGAGGTGCTCGAAGAAGCCGGGCGACCATTGATTCGCTGATCGAGATTGCTTGCGCTCGCTCATGCGACTGCGTTCTCCAAAATTGACTCCGGTCACATCTGCGCTGCGTGCTTGATGCGTACGATCTGCACAGTTCGCCGCTGCGTATCTACCCGATAGATGGCGACGTATTGCGTACCCGTGACGACGAGTTCACGTGTTGAGTGCACTCTTCCTTTGCGTTCGATCTCCGGATGATCGCGTAACAGCTCGATTCGTTCGACGATCCGTTCGTAAACCTGGACAGCGGCCTTCGGATTTTCCCGCGCGATGTGCACGACGAGGGAATCCAGCTCGCGCTTCGCAGACGGAGTGAAAGCGATCCGCAGTCTCATTCCTTGTTTGCAAGGCGAGCGAGTTGGGCTTCGACGTCCGCTTTCACGACCTCGAAGTCAATCAGCATTCCCGCGTCCGCCTCGGCAAGTCCTTCCTCGACGTCGGCGATGAACTGCTCGTTGTCGTTCAGGAAGTCGCGCAGGAACGCAGAGACGCTTCGATCAGCCTGCGCCGCCAGCTTCTCCAATCGCGCTCGCACGTCCGCATCGACCAT
>CAZETM010000283.1:0-6246 GCA_964514885.1 uncultured Polyangium sp.
CGGGGGGGCCGAGCTGCCTTGAGTTCATGATGGACGCGGCCTGCGGGTGACACACGACGCGTCCCGACCCCGCCCGTGATGAGCGGTGGCTTCGAATACGAGACGCGAATGCTTGTCGAGGTTAAGAGCCCGAGGGGGGCGCGTGCAAGGACACGGTTGATTTCACTCGCGATCGTCTCGTCCACGCGGCTGTTCCAACACCGACCGTCAACAACTCGACAGGTCTGAAGCGGTGTGAGAGCCGGCACGTAGAGTGCGCGAGCCGCACGAAAAATAGCGCTGCACGTGTGCTCAGGTTCGGCAAGAAAAACCATACGTGCGTAGATTCTCGGAAATGTTGCGCTTCGGCGCGACGTTGGTCGCGAGGCCATGCAAAGATGCCTCTGTCTTCAGGCCCGAAATCAGTGACCCTCGCCGCTCGATTGCTCCTTGCATTTGGTTTCGTCGCCATCCTCGCCACGGCGCTCGTTGGATTGCCTCTGCGCAGCGCGGCACGTCAGACCATCGAGACAGACTTTCACGATCGCATCGAGGCTGCGGCATCGAGCGTGCAACGCGAGTTCGGTAGGGAAGCTCGTACGCTCGGGGCTTTGCTGATTCCTTTGTGTGCAAAAGGAACCTTCGTCGACGAAGTGCGCACGCAGATCGACAAGGCGCGCGGTGACGTGACGAAAATCGACGCGGGCAAACGAAGCGCGTGGAACACGTTCGTGCCCAGCGAAGCCGAAGCGCTCGGGTTCGACGAACTGGTGCTCGTGACGGGCAAAGGGTTTGTCTTGGCGTCGACGAACAAAGGTTCGATTGGAACGATCGATGAACGATGGGCGACGCTGGTGAAGTCTCCCGCGGGCTGGCGAGTGTTTTTGCGGACTGATGCGAAGGGTGGCGCGGGATGGCTCGAGGTGCACTGCTCGCACGCCGACAAAGATGTCGAAGTGGGGCTGGTCGGGGCGCGCAAGGTAGGCTCGATCCTCGAGCGCATCGGAGCTTCGTACAACGTTCAGCTACATTCTTTGACCTCAAAAGGTTTACCCAAGAACACAGATCGTACGGTCGTGCGTGCGATCGACGTGGCTGAAGTGCCTGGCATGCGCGTCGTTCTTACGGCGTCGAAGGATTCGCTGAACGCAGCTCAGTCCTCGCTCGATCGCGCCGTGCTGTTTTCTGGTGCCGTCGCGCTGGCCATCGCTCTCGGGGTTGCAGTCGTGTTGGCGCGTAGTTTGTCCAGGCCCATCGTCGAACTAGCGCGGGAGACGCGAGAAGTCGTCGTTGGAGAACCGCATGCGGTCTCCGAGCGAGGTGGTCGCGAGCTCAGTGAATTTGCGCGAGCCTACAACCGCACGATCTCCGAGCTTGCGGCCATGCGTAAGCGTCTTGCGGCAACGGAACGAATTTCCGCGAGGCGTGAAGTCGCTCGGCAAGTCGCCCACGAAATCAAGAATCCTCTCGCTCCCATTCGCGCTGCGGTCGAGACGCTTCGCCGTCTGCGAGCTCGCGACGATCCTGCGTTCGACGAATACTTTGAAGAAGCATCGGCGACGGTGCTGCAAGAGGTGCATCGGATCGCGAACATCGTGACGGAATTCACGAAGTTCAATCGGCTTCCACCGCCGCAACCCGAGCCCATCGACTTGATCGAAGTGGTCAAAGGTGTCGTCACGTTGCACGCGTCGGCAGGCGACGGCGTCGAGAAAACGGGCACCAAACGCGTTGAGCTGAAGACCGAGCCCATTCCGCTCGTGAACGCTGATCGTGATCAGATGGTGCAGGTGTTGACGAACCTCATTCAAAACGGGCTCGACGCAGCGAGCGCCATTCGTCCCGATCCGCGCGTGGTCGTGACGATCGACAAAGCATCCGAAGAAAACGTGCGCATCGTCGTGCGCGACAACGGCCCGGGCGTACCTGCAGAGATGCTGCCGCGTCTGTTCGAGCCTTACGCGACGACGAAGGCCAAAGGGACCGGGCTCGGCTTGGCGATCGTGCATCGCATGGTGTTCGAGCACGGTGGGGAAATCATGTACCGCGAGGCTACGAAAGGCGGTGCAGTGTTCGAGATCCTTCTGCCGATCAACGGCCCCACGCTCTTGGACAAACCCCCTGCGCTCGAGATGACGTTCCGGCCGGACAAGGGTTCGTCCTAGTAGAACCTCGTGCATGGACACTTTGTCTGTGGCGGACTCGGCTGCCCGGTCTGTAACTGCCTTTTTGACAAGATCCGGTGGAAATTGGCCGCGTCCTGTCGTGTCTGGCATGTTCCGTTCATGCGAAGTTTGCCGGGTCGCGTAGCGTTTGTCCTGACGCTCGTCGCTCTTTCGTCCATGCATCTCGGTTGTGGAGGCGCTCCGAGGCCCGCGGCTCGTGCTCGTCCGCGCGCTACGAATTTGCAGGTTCCGCAGGCGCCGCAGGTCGCGGCAAATCCCTCGGGCCCGGCCTTTCTGCCTTCGCACGTGATTGCTCGTTTGGACGACGAACACACCGTTCCGTACGTCGCTCGTCGCGGTGACGAAGCGCTGCTGTTTTACAACGCGAACGGCAAGCTCTTCACGCGTTTGCTTGCGGTCGATGGCGCACCGAAAGCCGAGCCTGTGAATCTCGGCGTGAGTGTTGGCGACATGTTCACCGCCGCGGTCAGTGCCGTTGGTGATGGATGGCTCGTGGCGTGGGTCGAAGCGTCGAACAGCAACGCTACCGTGCGCTCGTTGTGGCTTGATGCGTCCGGTCATGCACGAGGCGCTGCAGCGCATCTGGCGCAGAGCGCAGACGAGGTGAGCTTTCTCGAAATCGTGTCCGCGACAAACCAAGCGCTCGTCGTGTGGGAAGTGCCGCGCGATGTGTACGTCGACGTGATCGCGGTGTCGATGAAGCCAGGACAAACTGCGTCGACCGCCATGGTGCTTGCGCGTCAGGTGCTCAGTTGGGGTCTGGCTCCGCATGAACAAGGCGCAGCACTGGCTACGTTGGTCGATGCCGCTACCGAAGCTTCCGAACAAGGTCGAGCAGGTCGCGTGCTGTACGCGGACGTAGATCTCGAGGGCAAGGTGTCTGCGCCGGTGACGGTGAGCTCCGAAGCGTCGGCACAAGGCGACGTGGTCGTAGCGCGTTCGGGCAATCGCACATTGGTTGCGTGGACTGATGTGCGGGACCTCGATTCGGCGGTCTACGTCGCGTCCGTTGAACGAGGCGGGCGCATTGCGACGGCGCCGAAGCGAGCAACTCCGCCCGTGGGCGAGCAAGCGCTCGTGTCGCTCGTGGCAGGAGCGGGGCCTAAGCCGCGCGTGCTTTTGGCGTGGGAAGATCTGCTGCGTACGACAAATGAAGGGCGGCTGATTCGTTTGGGCACGCTCGATGCCGATGCAAATATGGGCGCCGAACGAGCCACGCTTCAATTCAGTGCGAGCGGTCCTCCCGATATTGCAGCCGATGGAGACGGGTTTGCAGTGGCTACGCTCGCGCCTATGGGCACCGCGTCGCGTCCGGTCACGGCCGAAACGCCCATTTGGCCTGCATTCGTGCGGTTAGGGCCAGATTTGACTGTCCGCGCTGCGGAGCCGTTACGTGCGGAACCGTTTGTCGCGACAGACGGAATTCCCGAGCTGACGCGCGGTTTGTCTTGCCATAACGGAACGTGCACCACGCTCGCTTCGATTCCCGGGCCACCGCATACATTCGCCATGGTTGGATTGCCCATCCGAGCCAGCACGTGGTTATCTCCTGCGTCACGTGACTCGAGCGATGTTCCGCCTTATGCCAAAGCGGTCACGAGCATTTACGATGGTGAGCATTTGGCCAAAGTCGCGTCGACGGAGCTATCGGGAAGCAGCTCGCTGGCCGCGTGGGTGACGTATTATATCGAGCCGGACCACGATTTCCTCGTCAATCCCAAACCCCCGAAGAAAAAAGAACCTTTGGCGACCGTGGCGATTCGTTCGGTTTCCCCGACTGGAGTGCTTGGTAAAACGCAAATCTTGTCCAATCGCGCCGTTTCGATTGGTGGTGTCGCCATTGATGTAGGCAATGCACCCAAGACGGACGAAGCGTTGATTGCGTGGGTTGGGCGTGACAAAGCCGAATCGCAGGTTTATCTGGCCAAACTTGGCCCCGATGGCTCCAGAATTGCCAACAAAGCTTTGACCACCGTTGCACGAAAAGCTGCCAAAGGTGCTGTGCCCAATGAAGCGAGCGACGTAGCGGTCGCACATGCCCCGCCGATGGATCCCAAAGGCGGCGCAGATGACGGCTGGATCGTCGCTTGGGTCGATACGCGCGACGGCAATGCGGAAGTCTATGCCGCACGAGTCGATCGCCAATTACGCAAAGTCGTCACGGACCGGCGCATTACCGATGCGCCTGGAGATTCCGCTGAAGTGCAAGTCGTCGTGCGCGGCAATGAAGTCGTCATGGTTTGGAGCGACGCACGGCAAAGCACCGAAGAAGGCAATGGCGATATTTACGCGGTTCGTCTCGACGCTCGAACGCTCAGGGAAGTTGGTCCTCCGCTTCGACTTTTCGCTTCGCCCAGTCATTCACGTTCACCTTCGATCGCGCTGGCGGGAAATAACGTAGTCATCGCGTGGATCGAAGACGCCACCACGAGTGCAACATCTGGTGAATCCGGCGTACGTATTGCAGTATTGGACGAACGAGGCACACTTTCCGGTGCGCCGCAGCTCATTCGCGGCGAAGAGAAAAGCACCATATCGTCCGTGGCGCTTACCTGCTCGACGATGCGTTGTCGCGTGGTCACCGCTTCGGCAATTCGCGAAAGTATGCAGCTCGACGCATTCGATTTGGCCCCCGGTGCGCCTCCAGGTCCTCGTAAAACCTTGATGACGCTCACCGGAAGCGGCAATGGCGATGTGTCGCCGTCATTCGCTGGCCCATCTGCGAATCTGCTGTTTTTCGGGGACGATGCCGGGAGCGACAAGGGACGCGTCCGATTCATGACCATTGCTTGGCCTGGCGCCAAATAATGGTTTGATCACCAATCATCATTGCGCGGACGAGGCGCTCCACGCAGCTCCGCCAGCGTTTCGTCCACCGCCACGAGCACCTGTTCGGTCTCGTCCAAATTATTGGGCCAATGCGGGCTCAAGCGCAACACTCCGTCGGGCAAGGCGCAGATGACGCCTCGGTTCCCGAGCGCTCGTTGCAGGTCCACCACCGAAATATCCGCCGGTGGCAATACCCCCAAAATGCCACTTTGCCGCGATTCTTCCTTTGCTCGTAATGACGTGAATCCACGTTCCACGAGCCCCGGCTCCACTCCATCTGCCCAGCGTTTCGAGTGCGCGAAAATCTTTTCGGGCCCCAAGGCCATTATAAGATCGAGCGCTGCTTCGAGACCCACGAGCCCCATCGTATTGATGCATCCGGTCTCGAACATGGCCGCACCCGATTTGAACGGCTGGTCGTATTGCATCAAATTAGGTCCTTCGAGCAAAAATCGAAGCCCGTCGATTTGACTCTGCCAACTCGATAGATTCGGTTTCAGTGCGGCGGCGCATTCTTTTCGTACGTAAATGAATCCCGTGCCCTCTGGGCCCATCAGCCATTTGTGACCACCCGAGGCCAAGTAATCGATTCCGAGCGCTTGCACATCGAGCGGGACGATTCCAGCCGCTTGAATGCCGTCAACGAATAGCTCGGCCCCAAACGCATGACAAAGCTTGGCCATCGCCGCGATTGGCATACGCAGGCCCGTTTGAAATTGCACCGCGCTCACCGCGACCAGGCGCGCGCCTTTGGAAAGCGTTTCTTCGAGCCGCGCCAATCCTAACTCGTCACTCTCCTGAAAATCGCGCACGGAGAGCATCACCGGAGTGACGTCGAAGAGCTTTGCCGCTTGTTGCCACGGAATCACGTTCGCTGGGAATTCGCCCTCGAAAAGCACCACGCGATCGCCTGCTCGCCACGACAACGAAAGAGCCACCGCGCTCACTCCAAACGAAGTGTTGGGAATGAATGCAACTTCGTCGGCTGACGCGTGGATGAGCTGCGCCATCTTGCCGCGTAGTCTGTTGCGTTGCGACATGTACGCGCCGAAAGCACCGGCGCCACGCCGAGCGAAATCGCTGAGCGCGTTCTGCATCGCTCGACGCACGGGCCAAGACGGCGGCGATATCGCAGCGTGATTGCAGTAAACGAGTGGCTCGAGATCTGGGAAGAGCTCTCGGTCGCCGAGCGTTGGCGCAAAAGTAATGTCGGCTGTGCGGCTCATCCTTCTCTCTTCTCGTCTGTTCGTCT
>CAZETM010000283.1:6346-10803 GCA_964514885.1 uncultured Polyangium sp.
TCTCGTCTGTTCGTCTGGGCTCGTTATCGAGCGGCTGGAGGCAAAGCACGCACGGGTGCGCGCGGCAAGGCTCGTCGATCGAACACGGATGGATCTACGGTGCGTGTTGGTGGCACGAGCTGGGGCGCAAGCGGACGCGCCGACCACGAAGGGCAGGTGCTTGTCAATGACTCGTCGGAACACGGAACGTTTGTCCGGTCATTCGAGTGACCGCGTCTTCATGCGTTCAGTTCGTCCGAGCCTCCATTGCAGTGTGTTAGAGGGATGAACCTGGTTCGCCCGAGGGGAATTTCCGGACGCACCCAGAGGACGAACCCCACAACGCGTACCGTGTTACGCGCTCCTCGAGAACGCGGTTTACACGGTACATTTCGTGTGTCCCGAACGAACCGGGCAGGTTGTCCTGGGTGAACATTGCTGAGTCGGGACGAACTTTTCGCACCACCGAAGTGTTTGGCGCTCTCGCACGTTGTTTTCGATTCTTGGAGTGTCCGAGACACATCTTCCAAGCACCGATCGAATTACTTGTCGAAGTTGGAAGAAGCCTACGTAGCGCGGGCGTTTGTGCGTCGGGCGAGCAGAAAGCAAGGGGCAACGAGCATCGTCGAAACACGTCCTGGTGCGCGTAGTGTTTGTAGTCAAAGTCACTGTATCCAGTCTGCGACAAACGGTTTCCCGAACGCACGAAGTCCGCGTGTTTATGGGGTCGTTTTTCTAGTGCACAGGTTCGTCGGAGTCGTGCATCATGACTCCAATGCTTGCCCAAGAGCATCCGTGGGATGGCGCCGGACTCGTTGCCCACGACAAACGTATCAGTCCGACAACCACCACGTTTCACTTACCGGTAAGAGGAGAGCCGGCGGGCCATCGATTAAACGTTTGGCCCGGAATCAACATCATGCCGCGACGACAAACCCCGGAACCTTTCGCTACGCAGGTTGGTACGCGCATTCGTGAGCTGCGCTTGGAGAAGAACATGTCCCTCGCAGATCTCGCCGATGCGAGTGAACTGTCGAAGGGCCACCTTTCCAGCGTCGAGCACGGACTTGCGGCCATCACGATCCAGACCATTTCGCGCTTGGCGAAGGGTCTCCAAGTGCCGGCTCTTTACATCCTCACGTTCGCGAGCGATGACGAGCGCGCTCTGACGGCGGAGCTTGTGCGCAAGCTGCCCAGTGATCAGGTGAAGAAGCTTCGCAAGCAGCTTCAAGTTCAGCTCGGCATCAAGAAGCGCTGAGCCAAGTCAGAGTTTGTGCCCTCGCTTCGCGCGCGTAAACGCGCGTTTCGCGAGACCAGTTCTCGATGGGGGCTCGCAGGCGGCCCTCCAGGTGTTTTACTTCGTAAAACACGGGCCGGCTGCTCTGCCCCCATACCCCCGGATCAGACCGTGACGCGTCGGTTCATGTTTGCGCCGACCATGTTTCGATCGGCATCACGCATTCTTCACCGAACAACTCCAGCTCGATGTGTCGCACACCGAAGCACGAAGCGCGTGCTGCGCAGCGTTCACACGCGGGCACTTGACGCCGGAAATCCACCGGCGCAGCAATGGGTTTGCCCGAGAACACGCGCAAATCTGCATCGAACGCACACAACGGCGGACCACACGGACCCTCGAGCCCACGCACGGTGATGCCCAGCGTGACCGCGCGATCGATCGCTGCACGTAGCGCCACTCGAACACGTGATGGATGAGGCACGATCCGAGGCAGCAAGGATCGATCGAAAGGCTCGGTCGGTTGCGAGATCATCAAGCTCGCGAGCTTCGGATGCGCACCAAATTCGTGGTGAATGAAGTCCGGAAGCCCTGCCAAGTGATCGATGCCTTCAGCCGTCATCACCGCGTTGAGCACGACGGGAAGGCCCGCATCGAGCAGCGCATGAATGCCACGCACGGTGCGTTCATGCGTCCCGGGCGCACGCGTGATCGCATCCGAAACGGCAGCATCTCCGCTGTGCAGCGACACGAATGTTTGTGTGACGCCGGCTTTCGCCAAACGGAATGCGTACCCAAGTTTGGAAGCCTGAATCGCATTCGTTTCCAGCGTGATGTCCGTGAAGCCGAGCGCTTTGGCGTGCGCGACGTACCGCTCGAGATCCGCATCGAGCGTCGGCTCACCCCCGGAAATGATGAGCGACCGCGCGCCCGCTACGCGTAGATCTTCGATCCACAATAGAATTTGTTCAGCGCCGTAACGACCCCAATCGCGGCCTTGCCAACACATGCCGCAATCCTGATTGCAATGAAAACCCGTACGCACGAGGCCCTGGGGTTCGTCCATTCCGGCGACCAGTTGCCGAAAAAAAACTAGGGGAACGGAAACAGGTAATCGCGCAAGGTCTTTTCCGATCGCCATGGCCCGTTCGAACCGTTCGGCCGTGATGGCTTTGCCAAGACGAACCGCCATCGTTTCGAAGACGCGGGCAAAGCGTTGGGCTTCTGGGTCCGTGTGCGAAATATCGAGTTTGGAGGTTTGAGCGAGTTTGTCCCACTCGATTCGTACGCGCGTGAACGGAGTTTTGTGGCCAAACAACAGATCGAGGCTTCGTTTGTCCGCGTGTACATCCAAGAGGGACAAACCGAATGCAGGTAGAAACACCGGGAGCTTGGGCGCATTCACCAAAACCTGCGCGATGAGCCGCTTTTTCTCGGCCGCTTCGGTCTCGACGCTTGGGGGATCTCGAAATAGCGAACCGGGCGCACGAGTGACCTCTTTTTTCGTCATTCGTTTGCCCGCCATGCCGCGCAAGACGTCATCGACCGTGACGAGCGCTGGATCCGCAGCGTTTTCCACGAGCTGTAGCAGCACTTCGAGCAGCACGGGCTCGTCTCGTCCACCCTGTTTGGCGATTACTTCGGTGGCTAGCTCGGCAATACGCGCGACTCGTGGATCTCGAAAACGAAAAGGTTTGGCGGGCAGGTACCCATACCGAGCACTCGCGTCGTCTTGAGGACGCTCGTAATCGTTGGCGAGTAGACCATCGCGTTTGGCGAGCCAATACAATGCCGTGTCGGGATAAAGACGTACGCGGGAAAGCAGCAAGTGTCCGCGGAATCGATCCATTCCCGTTTGGCGAATGGTATCCAGGTTTGTCCGCAAATCGGAGAGCGTGGTCCACGGCGTAAAAAGGATGAAGCCAAACGCGGCGTGGGACAGGTCCATCGCGGGCGCGTAATCGGCAAACCAGCGATGCAAAGCGCCCAGAAACTTTACGAGCGTCTCCGAGGTGGCACCTTTGTTGAACCGATCCAGCTCGGTTTGCGAAAAATTTTCGATGCCCACCAAGAACGGAGCCAGCTTGATCGACGAGCGTTTTGCCGCTTCGAGTGCCCGGACAAACCTGCCCGTATTCTGAAGCCACCAGTCGGCTCGGGATTCGATGAGCAGCGAAAACGGTCCGAGTCGTTCGGCTTCAGCGGTTTCAATCAGCTCTGTCAAGTAATAAAATGGATTTTGATCCCGCAGGACGAGCGTGTCGATCTCGGGAGCGTTTGTCCGTAAATACCGAAGCTGCACGAGCGCCCACTCGAGCGCCTCGTCTTTCGGCTTGTACTCGTAATGGTTGCCCGTCGTGCAAAACCCACAGCCTCGGCCGTATTCTTTGGGAATATCGACGCCGCTGAAGACGGGGTTGGTCCGAGCATCCGTTTGGTAAGGACAACCGATGTTGCCCGTAATGGGGAAACTCGGGTGTTTGGGGCGAGAATCGATTGTGGCATACACCGGACGCACATTGGGTGCATAACGCGGCAGTTCCCCGACAAACGGAGCGTGTCCCGCCAAGGTGCTCAGCAGAGCGACGACCGCGGGAGGTTCGGCAGGACAAACATGATGGGCCGGTGCTTGTGACAAGTCGTGCTCGCCGATGAGTCGCACGAGCGTGGCATCGGGAAGAGCTTCGGCTAGGCGCGTGACGATCGCTGGATCCCAAAGACGCTCGTAGAGGATCGTCGGATACGCACGAAGCGTGGACACGAGCGCTTGCCACGCGTGGGTAGCTTCGTCGGTTTTACCTCCAGGTAGAAACGCGACGACGAGATCGTTGTCGATGCCTGCGGTGCGCAGCGCGCCCGAGATGTGGTGCAGCATCACGTCGTCGAGGAAGGATCGATCGCGATGACTGTGCAGGCTCAAGATGGCCGCGGGAAGCAGCGTCGTAGCTGTGGAGACGCGCGTAGGAATCAGTTGCGGCGGAAGGCCCGCCTCGCGAACAATCGGCAAAGATCGCATCGTGGGCCCGAGACCAAGTACGGTATCGAAAGTGCGCGCGCCCGTCATCCTCCTCGGCTCGAACCCTGTGCGGCTCGCTGAAGAAACGCTTGAGGAGCCTGTAGACGCGGGGCTTGTCGAGATCGAAAAACTCCTGGATTTGAAGCCTCGCGCGGCGGTCATCACGTCGGGTGGCGAAGCGGGATTTTTTCGCGCGAGCTTGTGTCTCGAACGAGGTGTTCCGCG